>JAIOPE010000081.1 GCA_021414065.1 Planctomycetota bacterium | reverse complement strand
GGGATTGGACCGCCGAATCCGCCCACCGAAGGCGTCGGAAACCACGCGCGCAGGTCTCCGAGACCGCGAATGCCCGCTCGCGAGACCCGCCGACGTCCGGCGAATGCGAGATCGACACCGGTCGTGAGAGAAGCGGGCTAGACCGCCCGGGGTGCACGGGTGCCTTGCACAAGGCACCAAGTGTACGGGGACCGCCCTGCTCAGCGCGTTCGCCGGGTCTGAGGAACTTCCCGGTTGACGGCGGCGTGCTGGGGTGTAACCTGCGCACGCAGTGTGAGTTGCTGTCGTCGGATGCGTGGTCCAGAGGCGGCGTGAGACAGACCCAGCGAACCGCCTCGGCGGACACGGCAGGTCAATCCAAGACACGTTGGACCGTAGAGGTATGCCCGTGGACGCACGAAGCGCGAAAGAGCGGGCGGTTCTTGACCGCATCGCGTCGATTCAGGATGCGATCGTGCGAGCGCGGGAGTACTTGGAAAGCGGCGATCATGCGCATTGGCCAGGTTTCCGACCTCTGTTCGTCTCCAAGCGGAGAGGCGGGATCGTCCTGCCGCCCCACAAGGACTGGGTGAACAACGTGTTTCTCCCCCGCACGCAGAAGTCGTTTCGTCAGGCAGAGAACGCGCTTGAGCGACTTGAGCGCAACGACGCGCGGCGCTCGGGCTGACAAGTCGCTGCAGCCGACACGCGGCGTTCTCGCTTCTGGCGAGGGCGGTAGACTCTCGGCGCCGCTCTCGGCTGACCGACACCACGTGAGGGCCGCTTGCACGCCATGTTGCGCATCGTTCAAGCCGCCTCTCCCGCCGACGTCGCCACAGTTCGCGAACTCATGCTCGAGTACCAGGACCTGCTGGGCGTCGATCTCTGCTTCCAGGGATTCGACGCCGAGGTGCGGGACCTCCCGGGCGCCTATGCTCCTCCGAAAGGTCGTCTCTTCCTCGCCCTGAGCGACGACGCACCGGTCGGCTGCGTTGCGCTGCGGGAAGCGGGCGGCACCAGATGCGAGATGAAGCGGCTCTACGCCCGTCCCAACGCTCGCGGTCTCGGCGTCGGGAGGGCCCTCGTCACACTCGTTCTCGACGAGGCTCGTGCCATCGGCTACTCCGAGATCGTCCTCGACACGCTGCCCACCATGATCCAGGCTCAGCGCCTCTACGAGAGCTTCGGCTTTCGCGACATTCCGCCCTATCGTCCGAACCCCATCCAAGGCACGCGCTACCTCTCGAAGTCCCTGCTCGGAGAATGATGCCGGAACGCAGCGGACTCGCGTGGCTCGCAGCGGGAAGTCATTCGTTGGGCGGCAAGGAATGGAACATCCACACGTCCCATGCGAATTGAACTCGACGGCCTCACGCGCCCCCAGGTACATGCGCTCCTCCAGGAGCACCTGGAGAATATGCACGAGCTGTCACCTCCTGAGCAGGTGTTCGCACTCGATCTGGCCAAGCTGCGCGCGCCTGAGATCACGTTCTGGACCGTGTGGCAGGGAGATCAACTCCTCGGCTGCGGGGCACTGAAGCAGCTCTCGCCCGTACACGGCGAGATCAAGTCGATGCGGACTCCGACGGCCGCGCGCGGCCGGGGCGCCGGGCGTGCGATCCTCGACCACATCATCTCGGTCGCGAGGCAGCGTGGATACGAGGTGCTGAGTCTGGAGACCGGCACGCATCCGGCGTTCGAACCGGCGCACAACCTCTATCGCAGCCAGGGATTCACCGCATGCGGTCCGTTTGGCAGCTACCGGGCAGATCCGCACAGTGTATTCATGGAGCTGCGGCTCGACGGCGGCGCACCAGCGAGCGCGACGTCGCCACGAGATGCCACCTCCGGCTGATGCTGGTACTCTGAACGAGCGACGGCATTGCAGCGATACGTGCACTTACCAACGGAGCCGGATCATGTCCGAAGTCACCAAGTCCACATTCGTCCTGGCGGTGAATGACCTGGCCGCGTCGAGGCGCTTCTATCTGGACAAGCTCGGATTCGCCGAGGACTTCAGCGTCGATGGATGGGCGTTCCTCAGTCGCGGCGCGTGTCAATTGCGCCTCGGGCACTGTCCCGATGCGACGCCGATGTCGAGGTGTGCGGATCACTCGTGGGTCGCGTACCTCCATGTGCGCGACGCGGCCGCTCTGTACGCCGAGGTCGTCGGGAACGGCGTGGAGATCTGGCACGCACTCGCCGACAAGCCGTGGGGCATGCGAGAGTTCGCCGTCGTCACTCCCGACGGTCACCGGATCGTGTTCGGCGAGCGTCTGACGAGCGAGTTGGATGCGACGATCTAACCTTGCTCCGACCCGTACGCTTGCCGAGGCCTGAGCATGACGAGTCATCCCCCGAGGAGCCCCGACCATGTCCGATCTGACCGGCACCGTTCGTCTCCACCGTGTGCTCCGCGCGACGCCCGAGCGGGTCTACAAGGCTTTCACTGACGCGAACGCGATGTCGAAGTGGCTGCCGCCGAACGGGTTCACGGGGACGGTGCACTCGATGGACGCGCGCGTCGGCGGCGGGTTCCGGATGTCGTTCACCAACTTCGGGACGGGACGCAGCCACTCGTTCAACGGGACGTACGTCGAACTCACGCCCTTTGAGCGGATCCGGTACGTGGACCGCTTCGAGGACCCGGCGATGCCGGGAGACATGCCGGTGAGCGTCACGATCCGCCGCGTCGCGTGCGGCGTGGAGCTCGACATCGTGCAGGAGGGCATCCCGGCGATGATCCCGACCGAGTTCTGCTACCTCGGGTGGCAGGAGTCGCTGACCCTGCTGGCGCTGCTGGTCGAGCCGGAGATCCCGGACGGCGCGTAGACTGGGTCGGCGACAGCGACGACGATTGAGGACGGCCGCGCGCGAGGATCACACATGAGCCGAATCGACGACCGGACCCTGGCGCTGCGCATGCTCGAGGCGCGCGGGAAGGAGTTGACGTTCGGCTGGTTCCTGCAACGGGCCTGGAAGCAGTACACGATCCTCGGAAGCATGGGCACCGCTGCGCTCGCAGTCCTCGGCGCAATGCAGGCGTGGACGGCGTTCGCGGTCGTCGCCGGGATGCTCGTCGGCGCGGTCGCGCGCGACAACGGCTGGTTGCGTCAGTACCGACGCATGCGTCCGTTCAGCGAGAAGGTGACGGACTGGCCGAAGGTCCAGCGGCTCGCGGACGGGGAGACGGTGGAGTAGAGGCGGCGCGGGTCGAGCGTGCGTCCTGGCGCCTCGCATTCGATGGTACGATGTCGGCCATGTTCGACTGGTCCTCGTGCGAAGCCGTCGAGAGCGACCCCGCTGTTCTGAGCGGCGCTTGGGTGTTTCGGGGCACGCGGGTGCCCGTGGCGGCGCTGTTCGAGAACCTCGAAGACGATGCGTCGCTGCACGACTTCGTCGAGTGGTTCCCCGGCGTGACCGTCGAGCAGGCGCGCGCCGTGCTCGAACACGCCGCTCGCAGCTCCCTTGCTGTGGCCTGAGTGCGCGTTCTCTTCGACCAGGGAACTCCTGCTCCGCTGCGCCACGCGCTCGTTGGTCACGCGGTGGAGATCGCATTCGAGCGCGGCTGGTCGCGTCTCCAGAACGGCGAGCTGATTGCCTCGGCGGAGTCGGCTGGGTTCGACGTGCTCGTCACGACGGACACGAACCTCAAGTACCAACAGAACCTGCGCAACCGCAGGATCGCGCTCGTGGTCCTTCGTACGACGAGCTGGCCGCGAGTCCGGCGTTCCCTCTCGGTCGTTGTGGCCGCCGTCGCCTCGGCTTCGACGGGCAGCTACACAGAAGTGGATGTCGAACCCCGCGCGCGTGGGTGACGAGCGCAGCGCCCGCGTCACTTCACCTTGCGCTTGACCTCGGGCTTGCGGAGGAAGTCGCGGTAGGTCTGGACGTCTTCGATCTTCTCGCCGGTGATGTCGAACACAGCCTGGCGCATCGCGCGGACGACCTTCGGGCGCGCGCGGCGGCGGTCGGGGTCGCCGTACTTCGAGGCCCACGCGCGCTTGGCGGACTGGGCGTCGGCGCTGCCGGCGGCGCCGGTGTCCACGCTCGTGGACCCCATGTTCACCTTGTCTTCGGCCGGGTACATCTCGTACAGGTCCACGAACTCGGGGAGGACGGACCACTCCTTCCATTTCCCGAACATCGTCATGATGTGGGCGACGAGGTCGTCGTTGCCGTCGGAGAGGAAGTCGAGCAGGACCTCGACGGTGTCGCGATCGCGGTGACCGAGGGCGTCCAGTGCGCGGACGGCCTCGGCGAGGGTCTGGCCGCGCTCGCGCTTCGCGAGGAGGGCGGCCTTGCCTTCGTCGGACTCGGTGTCGGTCTTGCCGGTCTTCGGGTCGATGCGGATGCCGTAGTCGCCGCGGGCGCGCTTCTTTCGGCCCTCCTCGGCGGCGGCGCCGAGGTACTTCGACAGCTTCGGGCCGATCTCCTTCGCGGACGGGGTCTGCCGGGCGACGCCCTGGAGCGCGATGACGCGGATGCGCGCCTCGTCGTGCTTCGTGCCGATGTCGAGCAGCGCATTGGCGACGGTGGGGTGAATGACGATCGCAGCGCGCGTGACCGCTTCGACGCGGACCTTCGGCGAGGGGTCCGCGATGTCGCGCGCCAACCGGTCGAGGGCGACCTTCGCGACGACGTCGGTGACGTTCTCCGCGGCGGGCGCGGGCGGCGTTGCGGGGGGAGCGCCCGGCCCTTTCGCGGGCTCGTCGGCGTCCGCCGGACACGAAACGAGGAACGTGCTCGCGAGGATCGTCGCGACAAGCAGGAACGTCGTCCGTCGATGGCCCGGCAAGAAGCACCTCGCTGATTCCCGACGCAAGTCACGGCGGCCTCCGGCGTCGAACAAGAGCATGGGCCGCGGTCGTGCGTGTCGCGGCAGTCTAGCCGAACTCGGAGGAGGTTCCATGCGGTCGAAGTCGATGAAGGCGGGCGCGGTCTCGGCGCTCGCCGTGCTCGTGCTGGCCGGGTGCGCCGGGCACCGCGGCGAAGTCGCGGAGAACGACGTCACCCACGAGGAGCCGGTGGTCGTGACGAAGCTCGCGCCGCGCCCGGTCACCGCCGCGGCGCCGGCCGCGCCGATCGAATGGGAAGCGTGGCCGCCGGCCGACGCCGTGAACCTGCCGCGCGAGGCGCCGACGGGGGAGATGATCGAGCTCAAGAGTCCGCCGGGCGGGATGCCGTTCTTGGAGCTCGCGGCGCTCGTCAGCGAGAAGACGGGCGCGGTGATCGCGTACGACCCCGTGGGGAACCAGAAGCTGAGGACGACGCGATTCGAGTGGGCCGGGACCTGGCGCGTGCAGACGTCGCGCCTGATCGACGCGCTCCGCTCCATTCTCGCCACGTCGAACCAGGTGATCATGCCGATGTCGCTCGGCGGCGACGGCGCGGGATACATGATCTACGACCAGAACAACCCCCTGATGAAGATGGGCGTGGAGTGGGTGCCCGAGTCGCGCGTGCTCGGATACGAACACGCTGACGGGAAGTACATCGTGACGGTGCTGCGTGTCCGCGACATGGTGGACACGGTCCGTCTGCGCCAGGCGCTCACGTCGCAGACGACGCAGATCGCGTCGATCGGCCGTATCCAGGACGTCCCGGGCGGGCGGGGGATCGTCGTGAGCGACTTCGCGCCGGTCGTCGCAGCGATGAAGCGGATCGTGGACGAGGTGAACCGCACGGCCGTGCCGCCGGGCGCACCGGGCGGCGTGCCGCCCACGCCGACGCGGTAACGCGCTACCCTCAGCCGACGATGCGAATCGCGGCGTACGTCTACCCCGGCTGGCACCCGATCCCCGAGCGGGACGAGTCGTTCCGGCCGGGCTTCACCGAGTGGGATCTCGTCGCGGCCTGCGCGCCGCGGTTCCCGGGGCACGCGCAACCGCGGGTGCCGCTGCTCGGCACCTACGACGACCGCGACCCCGTCGAGGTCGGGCGGCGCGCGCGGTTGGCGACGGACCACGGCGTCGGCGCGTTCGTCTACGGCTTCTTCTGGTGCCGCGGGAAGCGCGTGTTCCAGGACGCGCTCGACCTCGGGTTCCTAGGGTCGCCGGAGGGCCGCGCCGCGCCGTTCGCCGTGATGTGGGCCAACCGGATGCCGCGGCGCGTGCTCCCGGTGCGTCGCGCGGACCTGCCGGTGATCGAGGGCGACCGGCTCGTGCCGTCCGACGTCGAGGACTTCGTCGAACTCGTCGCGTACCTGGCGGAGCGCTACTTCGCGCGACCCAACTACCTGCTGCGCGACGGCCGCGCGTACTTCTCGATCTTCGACACGAACTTCTTCCTCCGCGAACTAGGCCTCGACGCCGCAGCCGATGCGATCCGCCGCGCCCGCGCGTGGCTCCGCGACCACGGCTTCCCCGGGCTCCACCTCGCGGCGATCGAACCCGGCCGCGACGTGATCGGGCGTCTCCGCGACGTCGGCTTCGACAGCGTCACGAACTACGTGTTCCTCCCGGACTGGAAAGGGCCCTTCCTCCAGGACTACACGGAGCAGGCGGCGCTCCGCGCGGCCGAGTGGGCGGGGATCGCCGCGGCGTCGGGGCTGCCCTACGTGCCGTCGGTGTCGCCGGGGTGGGACGCGTCGCCCCGCGGCGCGGACTTCGGCGACGCGCGCCCGACGAAGTACCCGTGGTGGCCCGTCGTGACGGGCGAGTCCCCGGAGCGGTTCCAGACGGCGCTCGCCCGGGCCGTGCGGTACGCCGCGGCCACGGACGCGAGCGATCCGCTGGTGTTCGTGGCGTCGCTCAACGAGTGGAGCGAGGGCCACTACCTGGAACCGGACACGCGGTTCGGGACGGGGTGGCTGGAGGCGGTGCGGGCTTCGCGGTGATCATCGACGACCGAGCAGCAGGTGCTCGATGGCGTCGGACGAATCGCGACTGGCCAGTACCCCGCCGCCGCCCTCGACGAACGAGTACTCGTCGATGTGAGAGAACGGGCTCCAGGAGAAGCTGGACGCGAACACCCGGATGCGTCCGCCGTTGTCGTCGGCGCGGTCCATGTCCACGGACGACTGGCCGCGGAAGTCTGCGTTGATCGGGATCTCGACGGTCGCGCCCGGGGCGACGTCACCGCCCTTGAACTCGCGCCCCGCGGCCTGCACGCGGACGTCTCGCACGACGTCGGAGGACTCGTTCCGCACGATGACGATCACCGGGGGCGAGGTCGCGCTGATCCACGCCACGAGCCCGATGAGCGCGGCGACGACTGCGCCGCCTGCAGTCCACCAAGAGCGCTTCGTCACCCGACCCTCCGGTAGCGGCCCTCCATGAACGTCGTCCAGGCCGCGCCGTCCTTCGACGTCGCGATGGCGAACCCGAACTCGTCAGCACCGTGCAGCGTGTAGACGTACCGCACCTGGCCGAATGGCGCCGTCGCTGCGAACGTCAGGACGTCGCCCTCGAAGCGGCCGCGGATCACGGTTTCGGGCGCGCCGCCCATGAGGTCGAACCAGTGCATCGTGTACGTCCCGCCGCGGACGTCGAAGCCGTACATCCCGACGCCAGCGAAGACGACGCGGCCGCCCTGCGTCTGCTCGTACGCGTTCTGGAGGAAGAGCCCGTCGAGAACCAGGCGGTTGACGAAGCGACCGCGGGCGGCGTGTGGTTCCGTCCGTATCCCGGGCGCCGGGCCGAGTGTCTCGTCGCCCTCCCAGGTGCCCGCGAACGCGGTGAGACGGTCGTGCTGGGGCGTCGGCTGCGGGAGTTCCATCCCGCCAGGTTACCTACTTGTTCCAGGGGCAGCGCCCGAGGAGGAGCGCCATGCCGCAGAAGTCCGTCAGGCCTGCGAACGTGAGGCCCGCGCCGACGAACGCGGCGAGGGCGTACCCGGCCGGGTGGACGAAGTACCCGATCGAGACGCCGACAAGTCCCATCAGCCCCGCGACGAGCCGGACCTGTCGGTCGATGCTCCACGTCTTCGACGACGCGTCGCGTTCGATCGGGAGCCCGGCCTCGGCGCACGCGTCGGTGCCGCCATCGACGACGATGCAGTCGATCCCCGCAGCGCGGAGCTTCGACGCCGCCATGCGAGCGCGGCCGCCGGTCTTGCAGAGCAGGAACGTCGGCCCGTGGGCCGCGACGGGGCGGCCGGCGCGCACGATCTCGGGCGTCACGGCTTCGAGGGAGACGTGGCGGGCGCCGCGCACGTGCGCCGCGCGGAACTCCGCTCCGGTGCGGACGTCCACCAGGTCGAGCGGTCCGTCGATGTGCGACCCGAGGTCGGCGGCGGAGATGCCGTCGCCCTCGATGCGCTGGCCGGCGTCGGTCGCGCCGCACGCCGAGACCGTCGCACCGCACGCGGTCACAGCGCCCGGAAGAGCCGTCGCGGTTGGCGTCGAGCGGTTCAGCGCGAGGTCGCGGACCGTGGCTGCGCCGGAGAGGTTGAAGACCTGCGCGAAGCCGTTCTGCGCCAGGATGCGCGTGCCGATGTGCGAACGCACGCCGGTCTGGCACGAGACCACGGTCGGCTTCGTCGCGTCGAGTTCGCCGAGGCAGGCGCGGAGTTGTTCCAGCGGGATCTTCTTCGCGTGGGGGGCGTTAGCGAGCGGGTGACGCGCAGACTCCTCGGGCGAGCGGACGTCTACGACCTGGTAGCTCGCGAGGTCGGTGTCGGGCGGGAGCAGGCGCGAGACGCCGGCGAGGTCGTTCTGCGCGGCGAAGCCGGCCATGTGGACCGGGTCCTTCGCGGAGCCGAACGGCGGCGCGTAGGCGAGGTCGAGTTGCGAGAGGTCGTGGACGGTGCCGTGGAAGTGCAGCAGGGTCGCGATGATGTCGAGGCGCTTGTCCACGCCCGCGCCGCCGACGGCCTGCGCGCCGAGCACGCGGCCGGTCGCGGCCTCGTAGACGAGCTTCAGGACCATCGGCTCGGCACCCGGAAAGTACCCGGCGTGGTGGTTCGCGGTGATGTGGACGGCGCGGGCGTCGAGGCCCGCCTTCAGCGCGGCGCGGCGCGACATCCCGGTGATCCCGGCCGTCTTCCCGAAGACGCGCACGATCGACGTGCCCCAAGCGGCCGGAGCGACCGCAGCGCCGCCCGTCGCAGCGTGCTCGCCGGCGAGGCGGCCGGTGCGGTTCGCGGGGCCGGCGAGCGGCACGCGCATCCGACCGCCGGTGGGGCCGTACGCGTACTCCGCGGCGTCGCCGACGGCGTAGATGTCGGTGTCGTTCGTGCGCATGTGAGCGTCGGTGGCGATGCCGCCGGACGTTCCGAGCGCGAGGCCAGCGTCCTGCGCGAGCTTCACGTTGGGCCGCACACCGAGGCCGAGGAGGACGAGGTCGGCCGGAACGCGCGTGCCGTCGGTCAGGACGACCGCAGCGGCGGCTCCGTCCTTCTCTTCGATCGACGCGATCCCGCGGCCGAGTTCCAGGCGCACACCGCGCGTCTCGATCTCACGGTGGAGCGGTTCCGCCATCTCGGCGTCGAGAAGAGGCAGCACCTGCGGTTGCATCTCCACGAGGGTCACGTTCATGCCGCGGTGCCGGAACTGCTCGGCGACTTCGAGGCCGATGAACCCGCCGCCGACGACCACGGCGTGCTTCGCGGCGGGCATCGCGGCTGCGATGCGGTCGGTGTCGTCGAGGTTGCGGAGCGTGAAGACGCCCTTCGCGTTCGCGCCGGGCATCGACGGCACGATCGGGGCCGCGCCGGGCGCGAGGATCAGCTTGTCGAAGTGCTCCGTCGAGACCTTGCCGGTCGCGTGGTCCTTCACCTGGACCGTCCGCGCGGCGCGGTCGATCGACAGCACCTCGGTGCGTGTGCGGACCTCGATGCGGAACCGCTTCTCGAAGAGTTCCGGCTTCGCGACGAGCAGCGCCTCGCGGTCCGGAATCTCGCCGCCGAGGTGGTACGGCAGTCCGCAGTTCGCGAAGGAGACGTAGGCGTCCTTCTCGAACATCACGATGCGGGCGTGCTCGTTCATGCGCCGGGCGCGGGTCGCGGCCGAAGCGCCGCCGGCGACGCCGCCGACGATCAGGATGGTGGGTGTGGTGGGTGACATGGGTGTTCCTCTCTCAGGAGCAGGTGCGACGGATGCAGTCGAGCACGGCTGTGCACGACGGACTGGTGACTCGGTAGAAGGCGAGCCGGCCCTGGCGCTCCACGGTGAGCAGGTCGGCGTTCCGCATGCGGGTGAGGTGCTGCGAGACGACGGCCTGCTCGACGCCGAGCGCCGCCGAGAGCTCCCCAACGGAGAGCCGCCGAGCGGTGAGCAGTTCGGCGATTCGCAGGCGGACCGGGTGCGCCAGCACACGGAGCGACGCGGCGCAGTGGGCGATGACCTCGGCCGGGATCGGATCGGACATATGCACGATCATATATAACGAAATAGGCATATGAAAGAAAAAGAGTTCGGGTCGTGCCGGGCACGTGTGGCGACGGTCGCCCAACCGCCCAACCGCTGTCCGGTCAGCGGTTCGCGGCGCCGACTCCGACGCGCCGAAGGGGCGCAGCGAGGCCGTTCGCATGTCGCTTCCCCGGGCAGCCGGATGCGAGCGAACCGGACCGCGATGGTCTTGACACCGCGCCGCCGCGCGGCGGGTCCGGACTGGACTGCGGCGGATCAGGAAAACAGCAGGTACGCGACGGCGAGCGCGGTCCCAGCGAGGATGCCAAGGACCAGCGGTGCGTCGAAGCCGCGGGCGCGCGGCGCCTGCGGCGGGGCCGCAGCGGGCTCCGCCGCAGCGCGGACGACCGCGAGCATGCACGTCGAACAGTCGGCCGCGTGCTCGGCCGCGGCGAGCATCAGCGGCCCGTCAAGGCGCCCGAGGGCGAGTTCGCGGAGGATGTCGGCGCTCGGACACGCCGTGCCGGAGCGACGGCCCGGCGGGGTGGTCCGGGCCATCTCGAGGGGCTTCGCGAGGAGCGGGAGCAGCGCGCCGTCGCCTCCGGAGCGGGCGGGCGGGGGGCCGACGAACCACCGGACGACGGTGCGGAGCGCATTGCGGCCGGAATCGCCTCCGGTGTGGAGCACGGCGTCGATCGCGTCGGGGCCCATCCCGGCGGCGAGCGCGCGAATCGCGAATCTCGACTCGGGAGGGAGTTCGTCGAGTGAGGTCGCCTCTGAGCCCATCGCTCGTATGATGACGGCTCGACCCAGTTCTTGCCCACGATCATGCCCACGAACGACGACCTTCTGTTCGCCGACCACGCCGTCAAGGCGGGCTTCGTCTCCCGCGAGGAGATCGAGGCGAGCCTCTCCGTGCAGAAGCGGATGGAGGAAATGGGCGTCAAGGACTCGCTGCGGAACGTGCTGGTGAACCGCGGGGCCCTCCGCGAGGGCGACGCCGCGCTCGTCTCGAAGGCGGCCGGCCTCGCGCCGGGCCGCGATCCGATCCCCGGGTTCACGCTGGAATCGCGGCTCGGCGCGGGCGCCATGGGGTCGGTCTACAAGGCGTTCCAGCGCGGGATGCAGCGGCACGTCGCAGTGAAGATCCTTCGCCGTGATCTGACCGCCGACCCGCGCCAGGTCGAGCGACTCCGCCGCGAGGCGGCGCTCGTCGGGAAGCTCGACCACCCGCACATCGTGCGCGGACTCGACTCCGGCGAGACGAACGGACTCGTCTGGTTCGCGATGGAGTACGTGGACGGCGAGACGCTCCGCGAGCGCATCCGCCGCGGCGGACGCATCCCCGCCGACGAAGCGATCGTCATCGCGCGGCAACTTGCGGAAGCGCTGGAGCACGCGGCGTCGCAGGGGATCGTCCACCGGGACATCAAGCCGGGCAACGTGCTGCTCACGAAGCAGGGAATGCCGCGCCTCGCGGACTACGGCCTCGCGAAGGGCCAGACCGACGACGCGCTCACCGCGATCGACGCGACGCTGGGCACGCCGCAGTACGTTGCGCCCGAGCAGGCCCGGAACCCGCGCGACGCCGACATCCGATCGGACATCTACTCGCTCGGCGCCACGCTCTACGCCATGCTCACGGGCCGCCCGCCGTTCGAAGGCGAGACGCTCGCGCAGACGCTGACCAAGGTGCTCTACGAGCGCCCGCGGCCGATCCACGACCTCGTTCCCGACCTGCCCGACGAGGTCGTCTATCTCGTCGAGCGGATGATGGCGAAGGACCGCCGCCACCGCTATCCGACGCCCGCCGCGCTGCTCCACGACCTGCGGGCGTTCGAGGCCGGACGTCTGAAGGTTCCCGCGGGGTTCGAAGGCGACATCGCGACGTACGTCGAGCGGTGGCGCAGTCGCCGACTCTGGATCACCGGCGCATCGGTCGTGGCGGGTGCCGTGCTCATGGGCGCGCTCGCGCTCTGGTGGGAAGGCGAGACGGCCACGCGCGAGCGGGCGGAACGTGGCATGGCCGAGTTCGCCGACACGCAGTCGTTGCCCGGCCCGGAGCCGTCGTGGGACGGTCGCACGGTGGCCGAGATGATCCGGCGTCTCGACCGCGTGCGCGCGGAGTTCGTCGGCACCGAGGCCGCCGACGCCGCGACGGCCGAGATCGCCCGCTGGCGCAAGCAGGAGCGCGAACTCGGTCGCGTGCAGGAGCTCGCGCGCCGCGCCGACCGGTCCGACGCCGAGTGGCCGACGATCATCCAGCAACTCGAAGAGCGCAAGCGCGCGCTCGCGGGTGAGACCGACGCCGGCGTCGCGATGCGGCAGTCGGCGGTCACACTCGACGCGCTTCTCGAACGACGGGAGAGCCGCGCCAAGCGCGACGTCGAGGCGCTCCGGTCCGACACGTCGGCGAAGACGCTCGACGAAGCGGCGCGCGGGTGGGCGTCGCTGGCATCTGCGCTCCGCAGTCGGTACCTCGCAGGAGCCGAGCCGCCGCAGGCAAAGGCCGCCGCGGTCACGGCCGGGCAGTTCGAGGCGGCAGCGGCCCGCATTTCCGCGATGTTCGCCCCGTGGGACGCTGCATCCGCGCGCGGCGGCGCGCTCGACCGCGGCGCCTTCGCCGACGCCGCTTCCGTGCTCGCCGCGATCGACGCCGAGTTCGCCGCCGACACGGACCTCGTCGCACTGCTCGCGGGGCTGCCGCCCGCGGGACGCTGGACCGCCGCGTTCACGGCACGTCGGGACGCCGCGGGAGCGGCGCTCGCGGAAGGCGCCCAACGCGCGCTCGCCGCGCTCGAGTCGGACGTGCTGCGCATGCTCGGCCGCAAGGCGTTCGCCGACGCTGCCTCGCGCGTGGACACGTTCGCCGCGGCGGCGCTGCCGATGCAGGCGGACGCTGTCGCCGACCTCCGGTCGCGCGTGGACGCCGAGCGCGATGCGGAGGTCGCCGGGTCCCGCGACGCCACGGTCGCCGCGTCGCTCCTCTTCTTCGACGCCTACGGCCGACTCGACGCGACCCGTGCGGCGCAGGTACTCGACGAGTTGCAGAACACGCTCGCCGCGCGCGCCGTCTCCGACGCGCAGGGCACGGCGTTCCTCGAGGGAGCCCGGCGCCTGCTCGTCCTGACGGAGCAGAGAATCTGGGATCGCTTCCGCGGCGCAGTCACGCAGTTCGCGCTCGCCGGCGGCGAGTTGTCGGACCGCCGCACGGGCATCCGCTACCGCGGGATCACGTCGGTGCGCGTGGGACGGTCGGAGCTGGCGTTCACCTACGGACAGGGGCAGGTCTGGCAGGGCGCCCTCGCCGACGTGCCGCTCGACGACGTCATCCGCGCCGCCGGTGTGCCGCTCGACGATCCGGAGAGCGCGCTCGCTGCCGCCGCCCTGCGGATCACGCAGTACCACGTGCCGCAGGACGCGCGCCGCGGGCTCCCTGTGCTCTCGGGTGTCGGTCCGTGGCTCGACGCCGCGCGCGGCGCGGCCGGAACGATGCCCGTCGTCGAGCGGCTCGTGGCGCTTCGCGACGAGCAGTTCCGCCGCACCCAGCACGAGGTGGACGACGCCGAGAGCACGGCCCGGCGTGTCCACGAGGCGGCGCTCCAGGAGCTGCTGGACGGCCGGGCGGACCTCGCGATGGAGGGCCTCCGGTCGCTCCGCGACCTGCCGCGCCTGCGCCAGACCGAGTACGCGGTCAGCCGCCGCGACGAGATCCGCCAGCAGCTCGACCGCGCAGAGCACGCGCGTCAGTCGGGATCGATCGCCGCACGTTTTCCGGGCTCGCGCTTCACTGAGTCGGCCGACGGCACCGCGGAGATCTACTACGACTTCGAGGACCCCGCCGTGTCCAAGCCGGACGCGCTTGCCGCGCTCGGTCTGGTCAGCGGGCGCGTCGAGATCGGGTCGCGTCTGCTCGTGATCGCGGACCGCCCCGCGCGGGTTGGCCGCGCCCCCTTGGCGCTGGGCGCCGAGGGAGCCGGGGTGAAGCTCGACCACGTGGCGTCGTGGCTGTCGGCCGACGAGCAGGGCGCCCCGCGCGACGCGCCGCTCCGGATGGAGTGCCCGTTCCTCCCGCGGAAGCGGATCGAGGTCTCCTTCCTCTGCCGCTCGGAGCGGCCGTTCTTCCTCTCGGTTTCGGTCTGCGGGGCGACCGCCGGGGTGCTCTCCGCGCCGGACTTCGTCCAGGGCGGGCGCGGCGTCTCGATCTGGTCCGCGACCGACATCGACCAGCCGGACCGCGCGTTCGACGAGCGCACGCGGAAGACCTGGATCGACGCGCACCCCGATCCGTTCCGCAGGGAAGCCGACACCAGGTTCTTCCAGTTCGAGCCGGGCCGCGTCCACCGCGTCCGGGTCGTGAAGGACGAGAAGCGCACGCAACTCTTCGTGGACGGCAAGCTCCGTGTCGAGGAACCGGTTCGGTTCCAGCCGCAGCCGGGCGGGGCCGCGGGGCCACCGTCGCCGCTGCTCGACCGTGTCGTCATCTCGACGCACGGTCCTCTCGACATGGACGATCTCAGGATCGCAGGTACGCTCGATCCGGAATGGCTGAGGCGCAGATGAACCAAACGCGAGACGATGACGGCGGAAACGGGAACGGCGGCGCGGGCGAACCGGCGCTGAGGAGCATCACCGTGGAGGGGCGCGGCGGGCTGATCGACGGCGTGAAGATGTCGCTCCGCGTCGGCGCGACGCTGACCGTCGGACGCAGCCGCGAGTGCGACCTGTCCTTCCGCAAGGCGCCTGGGTTCAAGCGCCGCGAGGACCGCGAGACCCTGCTCACGTCGCGCGAGTTCAACCGTCTCTCGCGCGTCCACTGCGAGCTGACGCTCCTCGGCGACGGTCGCGTCGAGGTCGTGGACGTCTCGCAGAACGGCACGTGGGTCGAGGGCGACCGAGTGAAGGGCGCCACGCTCGTGGACCTGCGCCACGGCGCCGTCCACGTGGACCCGCTCCTCGGCTCGTTCGGCTCGCTCGTCGTGCGCCCGGAGTAGCCGGGCGGCGGTGCGTGCGCCGGCGGCGCCGCTCGCTGACTCGCCGAGGCCGGTTTATCGGAGGTGCGCCAATGGAAGCAGTGTTCGTACACGTCGCCGATCTGCACTTCGTCCGCGAACGCGTTGAGGACTTCGGCCCTGTACTGGACTCGTTCCTCGCGGACGTGGACGCCCAACTCTCAAGTCGGAAGAAGGCCACTCCGTACCTAGTTGTTTCAGGTGACATCGTGTTCGGTGGGGACGAGCACCGCGATTACGACGAACTGTTCGCACGACTCGACTCGCGTCTGAACGAGATCGGCATTCCGCGTAGCCGCCGAATCTGCGTTCCAGGAAATCACGACGTGTCCCAGAAGGTCGTGCGCAGCGACTTGCCGACCCACGACGGGTGGATCTCGCAAGGGCTGCGGGAGTCCGAGTTTAACGACTTCATACAGAAGCGTCCCGACCAAGTCACAAGCAAGTTCAAGAACTACATTGACTTCCAGGCGAGGTTCGCCGCGCACGGTTTGACAGCTTCCGGCGTTGCCGGTGCTGGTTGGGATCTCGGAGAGGACATCGGCGTGTACTGCCTGAACACAGCCGTCATGAGTTTGGGCGGTTCGTCGCGAAGCGGAGCCTCGGCGACCGATCAGAAGAGACTTCTGATCGACACAAGGTCTATGCAGGACTGGCTTCGAACTACAAAGATGAAGCACCGCATCCTTGTGATGCATCATCCGTGCGGATGGCTCTCGGACTGGGGAGATCGGGAACTACAGATAATGCTGAACAAGTCGTTCACTGCGTCGTTGTCGGGCCACGTTCACCGGCAATCCGCATCGGAGCGCTTCTATCGGCACCGGCACGTAGTGGAGTGCGGCGCGCCGCCGCTCTTCTCTACCAAACAGGATCTGCTCGGATACTCCCTCGTCAGTGTCACCTCTGACACAGGATTCCGCCACGTTGACTACCGTCAGTGGACACCTCGTCACTCGTTCGTGACTGGTGTGTCATTCTCCGACACTGACAACGGGCGCGTTCAGTTTCGCGGAACAGGCACGTCTCCCACGGGAACCGAAGCGTCAGCGTCCTCGTACGACCGAACGAACAGAGTCCTATCCAAGCGCTTCGAAGACGCCCTCATTTCCTATCCGCAGCAACCCCGACTCTGGCTTGAGCCTACGCTTTCGACTGTTGGCGAAACCGCTACCGACGCCGCTCGCGCGAACACGATTGTCTGTGGCCAGTTCGTCGAGGCCCCTAGAAGCGCCGTGATTCACGCGCCGCCGCAGTTTGGGCTTACGTGCGTCGGTTACCACATCGCCAGGCTGGCATGGCAGCTTCCAACGCCCAGGCTCTGGATACGGCTCGACACACTTGACCTGAAGCCCCACGCTCACAGCATCGCCAAGGCCGTCAAGCTGGAGCTCGCGGATCTGGGAGCTTCCGACGACCAGATTGCGGGAGTGTTGCTGGACTCGTGGAGTACTGACGAGCCCTCGGCGTTGCGGATAGTCGAGAGGGTCTGCGAGTTGTTCCCCGACAAGCCGGTCGTCATTCTGCACACGATGACTGCGGGGAGCCTGATTCCACTGAGTCCGAGCAGTGAGTGCACACGGGACTTTCACCATCTGTACCTGTGGTCACTAACGCGCGGGGGAGTGCGCGAGCTCGTTAGAACGTACATCGACTCCGCTCCGATGGGCGACGACGATGATTCCGTCACGGCAAGGCTCGCAAGCGATTTTAGGGCGCTCAATCTGCATCGCACTCCATTGAATTGTATCACTCTCATGAAGGTGCACGGCGCGGACTTCGATGAAAGTCCCGTGAACCGAACGGAGGTCATCAAACGCGTCCTCTTTCTGCTCTTCGATGTGGGATACGCGCCAGATTACAAGGTCCGGCCAGACATGAAGGACTGCGAATATGTGCTCGGGTACTTCTGCGAGCAACTGATTCGGAATGGCGAGACCGTATTCTCGAGAGAGCACTTCATTGAGGTCACGAAGCGGCTCTGTCGCGAGCAGTATATCGACCTGGATGTCGAGGTTGTCTTCGACGTTCTGGTTCGAAATCATATTCTGATCCGCCGAGGCGCGGAGCTGTTCGGGTTTCGATTCTCATATTGGCTATACTACTTTTGCGCGCACAGGATGCACAATAATGATGATTTTGCGAAGCACATGATGAAGGACCGCGCGTATGCTCGGTTCCCGGAGGTCATGGAGTTCTATACGGGAATTGATCGTCGGCGCGCGGACGCGATTCGAGCTCTGATCACAGACGTGCGCGCGAGCAGGCAGCACCTCCAAGCGAAGACGGGACTTCCAGCCGGTATCGACCTGTACGCGATGGCGCGCTGGGAGCCGGACAGAGCCGCGATTGAAGAGATGGACCGCGAGCTGCGCGAGGGAATTCGAGAGTCGAACCTGCCGGTGTCTGTGAAGGACAAGGTGGCCGACTCGCGATACGACCGTAGCCGCCCGTACCACCAGGAGATTCGTCTCATCATGCCTGATTGGTCGCTCCCGGCGCTGATGCAGACCCTCCGGGCCGCTTCGCGGGCGCTGCGGAATAGCGATTATGTTGATCCGAGACTCAAGGAGGAGTTGCTTTGCGAGATCGGTGAGAGTTGGGTAGAGTTGTGCCGTGTGCTATGGCTTATTGCTCCGCTATTGGCGGAGCGTGGGGCCGCCGCATACGACGGAGCGACTTTCCTGCTTGATGAGAGCTTCACCGACAAGGCGGAAGAGCGGTTCTGGCAGGTCCTATCGGCGTTGCCGCGGAACATCATCAACTGGAGCGAGGACGATCTCCTTTCCCAGAAGATGGGGCCACTACTCCTGCAGAAGCTGAAGAGTGAAGCTCCAGGTCTGAGCAGGCACCTGTTGGCGCTCCTCGTGCTGAGGAACAGGCCTCGTGGCTGGCAGGCTGTCGTTCAGCAGTACATCGTGGACTGCTCGAAGAACTCCTACTATCTACTGGACTTGGGCAACGACCTGCGCAACGAGTATCGCTGCAGCTACGCGAAACCAAGAGTGCTTGATGACATAGCGTTTTTGATAAAGCTCGTGGCCGCGAAACACGCCGGGCTGGGATCGACGAGCCCAGCCAAAGTCCAACGAGTGCCGGATTCCGTCCTACCCAGGCGCGAGGTGGACGATGCGTAGAGGCTGCCATATTCGTGTGCGATGTCAGCGCGAAGCGCGCCTTCGACTGATGGACTCCTGTTCTGTGAGCTATCGATGCCCGCCCGCGTTGGCCACTTGTACGCTGCGTCGATGCTGGCGCGACCGCGGCCTGGGGCGCAAGGGGGCCGAATCGACACGTTGAGGTGCGCCGGCGCTGGACCCGCCCCATTCGACTCTCGCCGTCGTTCCCGCGGCAGCACTTCGGCTCTGTCGAGGACCTCGTCCTGCGGCGACGCCGGCCCGGGTGACAGCCGACCGAGCAAGGTCGATCTGTTCCACCCATTGATCGCTGAGATCCTCGTCGCAGAGTCCGCGCTGCCGACGATGGAGATCTTCTTCCGCGTCTGGGACCGCGGCAACGACTGCGGCAAGAGCCCGATCTACGACCTGGGCGTCTCGATGCGCTCACCGGCGGGGCCATTGCTCGTTGGCGTTGAGGGGCGGCCGGGCGAGGTCAGCCAGTACAACTTCGGCGAAGTGACCATGGCGTACATGGCGGAGCCGGGTACCGAGACCGACACGGCCAATGAGGGGCTCGCGCGATTCGTGCGTGTCACGTCGTGGTAGCCCTGCCCCCTGAAACGTAGCCGGCGGCCGCTGCGTTTCCGCCTGACCGCCGCCGCGGCACATCGCTGCGGTGGTCGTCGGCGACGTACCCGCCGATCGCGTCGCGACCGGCGCGCTCCACCGCTGATCCCGGCGACGGGCGGCGCCACGATCGTGCGCGTGGCCTGCCGCCGTCGTCGGCCCCGGCTACGCCGGCTTGGCGGGGGCCGCGTCGTCGAGCACGCGGACCGGCAGCACCATGCACGAGATCCCGACGAACTGGAGCTCGCGCTGGATCATGTAGGCCGTCTCGTTGTGCATGATCCGCTGGTACCAGTGCTCGCGCTCGAACACGAGCTTGCCGGAGAAGACGACGCCCTTCGTGTGCTCGCAGCAGACCTCGGTGCAGAGGCGCACGGCCTCGGGCACGACCTCGGTGGCGAGTGCGGTGCGTGACGACGCGGCGAACCCGAGGCGCTCGGCGAGGTCCACGAACTTGGCGAGACCGTCCTCCGTCCGTTCCCGCACCTGTTCGACTTCCTGGATGCCCGACATGGTGGCGGAGTCGATGACCCCGACGCCCACGAACACCACGTTGCGGAAGTGCGTGCCGAACAGCTTGCGGATCGAGAAGAGCGCGTGGATTCCGAGACCGGAGAAGCTCCCGACCATCAGCACGGCCGTCGGCTGCGACGGGTCCATCGCGGGGGCCTTGCCGTCGGCGCGCTTCGGGACGAGTTCGAGGATCCGGTCGAGACGGCCGAGGTTCTCGGAAACGCGGCGGTACCGGCTCCGCACCCAGAAACACACGCCGACGACCGCGGCCGTGACGGCGATCGTGACGCGACCGCCCTCGCTGAACTTCTCCCACACGGTGCCTGCGAGGATGCCTGCGCAGAGCAGGAAGGCCACGCCGTGGAGCAGGAGCCCGCGGCGGTACCCGGCCTCGGCGCGGCGGGCGCGCCAGTACCGCAGCATTGCGAACTGCGAGAGCGAGAAGGTCAGGAACACGTTGATCGAGTACATCGTGACGAGGGCCGTCACGCTGCCGCCGGTGTAGATGAGCGTCGCGAGCGCGGCGACGGCCATCAGGATCACGCCGTTCTGCATCGAGAGGCGGTCCGAGATCTGGCCGAAGCGGTGGGGGACCCAGTTGTCGTGGGCCATGTTCGCCATCACGCGGGGACCGTCGATGAAGCCCGCCTGCGCGGCCACGAAGAGGAGCGCCGCGGCGGACCCGAGCGTGGTGACGATGAAGATCCGTCCGGCCGGGACGCCGCCGGGGGCCCATCCGCCGGCGAACCGCTCGAGGAGCACCGCGTTGAGTGTCTTCCCCGGCTCCGGGGCGACGTGGAAGAGGAGGTAGCCGAGGAGGATGCCGCCCGCGCAGATCGCGAGCGAGACCGCCATGAGGAGCATCGTGCGCTTCGCCGTCTTCACCTTCGGCTCTCGCATGATCTGGAGGCCGTTCGAGACCGCCTCGATCCCGGTGTACGTGCCGCCGCCCATCGAATAGGCGCGCAGGAAGATCGCACCCATCCCGAGGAGCCCGATCGTCCCGAGGCCGTCGGAGTAACCCTTCGACAGGTCATCCGCGACGTGGGGGATGTCGTCCAGATGGCTCCCGATGCCGCCGAAGATCATGATGGCGTGGGTCAGCAGGAAGAGGGCGAAGATGGGAGTGAGGAACGTGACCGACTCCTTCACGCCGCGCAGATTGAGGACCACGAAGAGCGCGAGCACGGCCGACGCGGCGACCAACTTCCAGTGGGCCCATTCCTGCGGGAGCACGCTGAAGAGTTGGTCGCATCCGCTCGAGATCGAGACGGAGATCGTCAGCACGTAGTCCACGAGGAGTGCCGCGCCCGAGACGACGCCCGCACGCGGCCCCAGGATGCGCGTGGCGACGACGTACCCGCCGCCGCCGAACGGGAACGCCTCGATGATCCGCGAGTACGCGATCGAGATGACGGCGACGGTGATCGCGTTGGCGGCGGCGAGCGCGAGCGCGAGATACGTGTGTTGGCCCAGCGCCCGGAACGTCTCCTCGGGGCCGTACGACGACGACGAGAGTCCGTCGGCGCCCAGCCCGACCCACGCGAGGAACGCCACGAGCGACAGGGTGTGGTACGTCTGTGGGTCCCGCAGGTCCCGCGGGGCGCCGAACAGGGCACGCTTGACACGATCGACCACGGCGGTGGCTCCTTCGACGCCTTCAGGGGCGGCGACGGGCGCTGTGGGGGTCCCCGCGAACAGGGCGGCCCCTCGCAGGTCCGATTCCGCTGAATCTCGCGCCGTCGTCGCCGGCGGGATCGGAAATCGCGACCCGGCGCGCCGAAACGACGCGCGCCCGAGCCTGCGGGACGCTCGAATCTCAGGGATGCCGACCGCCCCGCAGCAAGGCTCCACCACCACGCCGCACGGACCCCGCCTGCGCCTCGGGATCAGCTCGTGCCTCCTCGGCGAGAAGGTGCGGTACGACGGCGGCCACAAGCGCGACACGTTCCTCACCGTCGGCTTGGCCCCGTGGGTCGAGTGGGTGCCCGTCTGCCCCGAGGTGGAAGTGGGGATGGGAACTCCGCGCGAGGCCGTGCAGCTCGTCGGAACCGTTGCGTCGCCGCGGATGCTGGGCCGCAAGACCCGCCGGGACTGGACGGACGACCTCCAGCGCTGGGCTGCGACGCGCATCGAGCAACTGCGTGCGTTGAGCTTGCACGGGTTCGTCCTGACGAAGAACTCGCCCTCCTGCGGCCTGTTCGCGGTCCGCGTACACGTGAGCGAGACGGCTTCCGAGAAGAAGGGGCGCGGGCTGTGGGCCGCGGCGCTCACCGAGGCCGATCCGCTTCTGCCCGTCGAGGAGGAAGGCCGACTCTGCGACGCGAAGCTGCGCGAGAACTTCGTTGACCGCATCTTCGCCCACGAGCGTTGGACCCGGTTCGTCGCCGAGGATGGCTCGCGGAAGGGGCTCGTGCGGTTCCACACGGTCCACAAACTCACGATCATGTCGCACAGCACGGAGCACTACCGGAGCCTCGGTCGCGTCGTCGCCGAAGCGGGGAAGCACCGGCCCGCGGCGTTGTGCGCCGACTACGGCAAGATGTTCATGGCGGCGATGGCCGTGCCGACCACGCGCGGACGCCACGTGAACGTGTTGCAGCATCTCGCAGGCTTCCTGAAGCGCGCACTCGCGGACGACGACAAGACCGAGTTGCAGCAGTCGATCACGGACTACGGCGCCGGACTCCTTCCGCTCGTCGCGCCGCTCACGCTCCTGCGGCACCACCTGCGTCGCGAACCCGAGGCGGCGTGGGCCTTCGACCAGGTCTACCTGAGCCCGTATCCGAAGGAACTGATGGTTCGCAACCACGTCTGACGGGAGTTCTCCGATGCCCGATCTCTCCCACTTGCTCGAGTTCGAGGCGTTCGTGGCGATCCACGCTGAGTTCATCGAGGCGCTCCTGCGCCACCAGGATGCGCTCGTGCGCGGCGACGTGGACGATGCCCGTCGCGAGATCCATCAGCTCAAGGCCGACCTGTTCGAGCACGCGCAACGCGAAGACGACCACGTGCTCCCGCTCCTCGAAACCCGCGGCGGCTGGGGACGCGCAGGCGACCCGCGCTTCTACCGCGAGGAGCACGACCGCATCCGCGCGTACCTCGTCCGCTTCTGCAGCGACGCCGACGCCCTCGACGCCGCGACGCCGGGCTACGCGCGCGCCGCCGGTCGGCTCATCGGCGCCGAACAGGCGTTCCTGTCGTTGCTCGAGCACCACGACGACCGCGAGGCGCGCTGCCTCTATCCCGACCTGATCAAAGTGACCACCCCGACCGAGCGGATCGCCCTGCTCCGGTGAAGCCGACGGCGATCGTGTAGACTCTGCGGCCCACCCCCGGGACGTGTCGTTCGCTCAGCAAGTCGGTCGATGTACGCCTTTCGCGCCTGGCGCCCGCCGTGCGCTCTCGCAGTTCTCACCGCGATTGCGGCGAGCGTCGCCGGGCCCGGTGCTCCCGTGGCGCGCGCGGCGGGGCCGCTTCGCGACGAAGCGTATGTCTGGCAACGATCCTGGGGCGACGGCGTGTCGGCGTCGGTCCGAACGCAGGCCCCGGAGTTCGCGCGTCTGGTGGTGCTCGGGGCGGAGATCGCGTGGCGCGACGGGCGGCCCGACGTCGCGCGCGCGGAGACCGACCTTGCGGCCTGCGCCGCCGGCGAAGCGCCCGGCATTGCGCTTCGCGTGGGCTCATGGCCCGGCCCATTCGACGGAACGTCCGACGCGACCCGCTGCGTCGTCGCCACCGCAGTGCGCCTGCTCGACGACGCCCGCAGCCGGGGCGTGACGCCGTCGGAGCTTCAGATCGACTTCGACTGCGCGACATCGAAACTCCCCGGGTACCGCCGCTGGATCGAGATCCTGCGTCGCGAGGCGGCGCCCACGCCCGTGACGTTCACCGCGCTGCCGACGTGGCTCCGGAGCGACGACTTCCCCGGACTCGCGCAGGCGTCCGACGGCTTCGTGCTGCAGGTCCATTCCCTCGAGGCGCCTCGCGGCTCGGGTGACGTGCGCGCGCTCGTCGATCCGGCGCGAGCCGTGCGTGACGTCGAGCGCGCGGCCGCTGTCGGCGTGCCGTTCCTTGTCGCGCTGCCCACGTACGGCTACGTCGCGGCGTTCCGGCGGGACGGATCTCTCGCCGGCATCTCGGCCGAAGCGGAACCACGGGCGTGGCCCCGGGGATCGACGACGGTCGATGTCTCGGCCGACCCGGACGCGATCGCCTCGCTCGTCCGCGGCTGGACGGCCGACCGCCCGGAGTTCCTGCGCGGCGCGATCTGGTACCGGCTTCCGATGCCCGGGGACCGTCGGAACTGGACCGCCGATGCGTTGCGTAGCGTGCGGCGCGGCAAGGTTCCGCGCGCGGAGGTCGTCTCGACGGTGGAACGCCGCGATCCGGCGCTGGCAGAGGTGCGTGTTCGCAATTCGGGTCGCATCGACGGCGCGACGCCCGCGGCCATCGACGTGCGGTGGACCGGCGCCCGCCTGATCGCGTCGGACGCATTCGCTGGGTTCGTCGCGAGCGACGTCGGCGAGAGGCGGGTGCTCCTGCGCCCCGCGGCGGGCGCGCGCGTTGCGGCGGGTTCGGATCGTCTGGTGGCGTGGCTGCGCTTCGACGGCGCGGCGGAGGTGACGGTCGATGCGGTTCATTGAACGGTTCCTGCTCGGCGCGGCGGTCTCCGCCTCGATCGTGCTCGTGTTCGACGTCTCCGGCGGCGCGCAGGCGTGCAGTCCGTGGTTCCCGAACCAAGTCATCTCCGACCGTGGCGAGCAGTTGCAGTCGCTCCCGGCGCTGCAGTTCGACCGCGAGATGGCGCGCATCCCGAAGCCGGACATCCCGGAGAGCAAGCTCCCGCCGAAGTTCGACGCGCTCACCGACGTCGAGGACGTGCGCGACGTCGAGGCGGCGCTGCGGGCGCGCGGCGACGCGGCGGATTCCCGGCGGCGCACGGTCGCCGCGCTCCGCGTGTGGCGGGCGAACCTCCGCGAAGTCGCGGAGCGGCAGGAGCGTCGGGACTGGGAGCGTCGGCTCAAGTACCCGGTCACGGTTGCGCAGCAGACCGCGCCGACGCCGCCGGCGGGACTTCCGGCCGCGTTCGACCTCTACCTACGGGGCGCCGCGGCGTGGGCGGTCGGCGATGTCGCAGCGGCCCGAACCGCGTGGCGCGCGGTCGTCGCACTGCCTCCCGACGAGCGCCGACCCCGCGCCGTCTGGGCCGAGTACATGCTCGGTCGCAGTCTCGTGGACGAGAAGCCCGCGGAGGCGATCGCGTGGTTCACGTCGTTGCGCGAACTCGTGCGGAACGGCGCGCCGGATCCGCTCGGACTCGCGTCGGCGGCCGTCGGTTGGGAGGCGAGGGCCCGCTACCGTTCCCGCGAGTTCGTCCGCGCCCTCACGCTTTACCAGGCCCAGGGCGACTCGTCGTCGGTGCTGACGGTGCTGCGCACTGCGTTCACGCGGCCGGAGTGGGTGCAGGACGTCGCAGCCGATCCTCTCACGCGTCGGCTCGGAACCGTCTACGTCGTCACGCGCGGTGGCCCGCGGGGCTGCGACGAACTCGATCCCGAGTCCGACATCGTGCGGACCTGGCTCGGCGCGATC
Organism: Planctomycetota bacterium; assembly: GCA_021414065.1. GTDB lineage: Bacteria > Planctomycetota > JAJSAM01 > JAJSAM01 > JAJVHW01 > JAIOPE01. The sequence goes on along the minus strand of JAIOPE010000081.1, from coordinate 89,890 downwards.
GAGTCCGTGGCGGCACAGTCCGTCGCCGACGCCGACCGTCTCGCGTGGATCTCGTACGCAGCCGGGGACTTCGACGGCGCCCGGCGTTGGCTCGCCCGCACGACGACGCGCTCTCCGCTCGTCCCGTGGGTCGAAGCCAAACTGCTGCTCCGCGAGGGACGTCTGCAGGAGGCGTCCGGCCGTCTCGCCGAGGCAGCGCGAGGGTTCCCGTCCGATGAGGAGTGGGGCGACGTCCAGTACGACGGGGACGACGACAAGTACGGGATCTCGCCCGCACTGCGACTGCTCGCAGAGAACGGCGCGGTGGAGCTGCGACGCGGGGACTTCGTGGCGTCGCTCGACCTGCTCGTGAAGGCCGGCGACTGGCTCGACGCGGCGTTCGTGGCGGAGCGCGTGCTCACGGTGGACGAACTCCGCGAGTTCGTCGCCGCCCGCCATCCGCGGGCCGAGGGCAGCCCCAGCGTCTCCGTGTGGGAACCGAGCGACACGATCTCGTCCGCCGCGCTTCACTACCTTCTCGCACGACGTCTCGCGCGGGCCGGCCGATGGGCCGACGCGATGCCGCACTACCCGGAAGGCATCCGCGCGAAAGCGCAGACCTACGTCGCGGAACTCGCCGCGGGACGCGATGCCGCACGTGCCCGTGACGCGCGGACCTCGTCGCTGATGGCGGCTGCGCGGGCGCTGCGTCAGGACGGGATCGACTTGATCGGCACGGAGACGGCACCCGACTGGGCCGCCGTCGGCGGGTCGTTCGAACTCGGCGACGACGCGCCGGACGCGGTGCCGCCTGAGATCGCCGCGCGCGCCGCCGCTGCGGCGGTAACGCCGATGAAGCGCTGGCATTATCGCTATCTCGCAATGGACCTTGCATGGGAGGCCGCCGCGCTCATGCCGGACGAAGACGTCGCGACGGCGGCGTGGCTCCGGGAGGCCGGTTGCTGGGTGGCGTGGCACGATCCGAAGGGCGCGGACCGCTTCTACAAGGCGCTCATCCGCCGCTGCGGCACGACCGCGCTCGGGCGCGAGGCGTTGGCGAAGAAGTGGTTCCCGCGCGAGACGAAGTGACGTTTACAACCCGCGCCACGCGTCCGGGACGAACGGTGCGTCGTCGGGCGACCGGAGCGCGTCGTCGAGCATCGCGAGGATCGCAGCCTTGTCCTTCGGGAGCGTGCCGCCGATCGGGAGCCAGTTGCTTGCGTGGTTTGCGCGGAAGACGGAGCTGCGGAGCTCGAGCCCCGCGACGAACTCGCGCAGTTCGCGCGTGATCGCCGCCGGGTCCATGTCCTCGAATGCGCCGCGCATCGCCTCATCGAAGAGAGGCGTGCCTTCGACCGGCGTGACGACGAGCGTGCTGACGAATCGCGGCTGGATCTTGTTGATCACGGCAGCCGACGCGCGAGCGTGCTCCAGCGACAGCGCGGCGCCGCCCGCGCCGAGCAGGATCATCGTCGAGAGCTTCACGCCGGCGTCGGTGGCCTTCGCGGCGACGCGCACCATCTCCGCGGCGTCCACGCCTTTCGTCATGCGGCGCAGGACGTCGTCGTGCCCGCTCTCGACGCCGAGGTAGTACTGCCCGAGCCCGGCTTCGCGGAGCGCCGCCATCTGCTCGACGGACCGGACGTCGAGGGCCTGCGGCGATGCGTAGCACGACACGCGGCGGAGCGACGGGAACGCCGCGCGCAACGCATCGAGCACCTCGTGCAGATACTTCGGCGGGGCGATGAGCGCGTCGCCGTCGGCGAGGAACACCTTGCGCACGGCGTCCGTCCGTCGGCCCGCGGCGGCCCGCACGTGTTCGATCTCGGCGCGGATCTCGTCGATCCGGCGCACGCGGAACTTCTTGTCGCGATACATCCCGCAGAACGCGCAGTCGTTGTACGAGCAGCCGATCGTGACTTGGAGGATCAGGCTGTCGGCCTCTGAGGGCGGGCGGTAGACGGTGCCTTCGTAGCGGATCGACATCGCCGGATCGTCGCACGGATCGCGGCGCTCGCGAAGCGGGCGAGGGGGACCGACGTGCGACTGCGTGGGGCCGGAATCCGCACCCTTGTTGTCCCGCGCCGACGCACGGGGGTAGATTTGCGCGACCGGGAGGTTCCGCATGCGCACGTCTCTTCTCGTGTCCGTTCTCACGCTGGGTGCCGTCGCGTTGGCCGTTCCGATTGCAGGACCGCCCGCGTCGGCGCGACTCGAGGCGTGCGACCACGGCGATTCGCCGCTCGCGCGGATCAACTCGCAACTCGACCTGAACGACCTCTATGTGTTCACGTCGCCCGAGAACCCGGCGCGCACGGTCATGATCGCGACGATGAGTCCGCTCGCGGGGATCACCGGCAGCACCACGTTCGCCACGAAGTCAACGTACCGAATCAACGTGGACCTGAACGGCGACAGCGTCGAAGAGGACGTCCACTCGTTCACGTTCGGCGAGCCGACGATCGACGGTACCCAGTCCGTGGCGGTCGCGTACAAGGGGCGCGGCAAGTCGTTCAAGTCGAAGGGCACAACCAACCAGACGTTCACCCTTGCAAACGGCACGCGGTGCACGGCCGGGCTGTTCGACGACCCGTGCTTCTTCGACCTGATGGCTCACAAGGCCGGCAACAAGTACGTCCTCGCGAACGCCCGGAACTTCTTCCGCGGCATGAACACGCTGGCGATCGTCATCGACGTCGCGAACGGCGAGTTCGGCCCGAACACGGGTCTCCGCGTCTGGGCGTCGTCGCTCCGGGGGAAGAAGCAGATCGACCGCGTCGGGCGGCCCGGAACGTCGGCGTTCCTCGTGCCGGGGCCCAGGCGCGATCTCTTCAACCAGATTCAACCGAAGGACGACGTGAAGACCATCCGCTCGGACGTCTTCGGTCGGATCGTCGCGTTCCGCAACGGCAACCAGACCGGCGTGACCGACGTCGCGAACGCTCTGCTGCCGGACGTGCTCCCGTTCTCGCTCGGCGCCACCACGGGGTTCGCGGCGGGCAACGGCCGCAAGCTCGACGACGACGCGATCGACTTCACCCTGGCGCTGGTGAGCGCCAACGACATCACCACCGACTACGTTGCGAACGACTCGGCGTTCCAGAGCGTGTTTCCGTACCTCGCCCCGGCCAATCCGTAGTGCGGGCGGTCGCGGTCGCCGCTCTGCTTCTGGCTCTCCCCGTGTCCGCGTGTTCGAAGACGGCCCCGTCGGCATCCCCTGGCGGGACTGTTCCGGTGCCTCGGCAGTCCCCGGCAGACCCGGCGATCGCCCTGTTCGAGCGGCGTGTGGCCGAGGATGAGCGGGACTCCGGCTCGTGGGCGGTGCTTGCGCATCTTCGCGTTCGTGCCTTCGACCTGCACGGCGACGTTGCCGACCTCGCGCGCGCCGAGGTCGCCGCGCGCAGGTCCCTCGCCATCGACCCGGCGAACGCGCAGGCCACGGCGCTGCTCGTCCGCGCGCTCTCGGCGATGCACCGCGATGCGGACGCGCTCCTCGTGTGCGACGCATTCGCGGAGGCCCACGGCGGCGCGGCACAGGTGTCGGCGGCGGCGGCTTCCGCCGCATTCGATGCGGGGCGTTGGGGCCGCGCCGAGAAGGAGGCAGGCGCGCTTGGGGGCGGCGAGCCCGACGCGGCGGCGATGCTCGTGCGGGCCCGGTTCGTCGAACTTCGCGGCGACGGACCGAACGCGGCGGAGCGAGCGCGCAACGCGGCCCGCGCGGCTGCCGCGGCCGGTATGCTCCCGCACGAAGTCGCAGCGTGTCACGTCGCGGCGGGGGCGATTGCGTTCCGCGCGGGACGCATCGACGACGCCCGTGCGGACTTCGAACGCGCCGTCACGTCGTGCCCGGACTACGGGCCTGGGATCGGAGGCTTGGCCGACGTCGCTGCGGCGGACGGGCGCCTCGCGGACGCGGATCGGCTGGCGACGGCCGCGGCGACGCTTCGGCCCGCACCCCGGGAACTCGCCCAGCGCGCGCAGATTGCAGCGCTTCGCGGAGATCACGCGGCGGCGGCTCGTGCCGCGCTCGTCGTGCGGGCGGCGTGCGAGGCGCATCCGGACGTCTACGGCGCCGAGCTCGCCGACCTGATCGCTCGTGCGCCGAGCGCCGCGAATGCGAACGCCGACCTCGCGCACGCGCTGGAACTGATCGACGCGGCCGTCGCGGTGCGGCCGACGCCGCAGAACCATGCCGTCCGGGCACGTGTGCTGCTCGCTCTCGCTCGGCCCGCCGACGCCGCGGCGGCCGTGACCGAGGCCCGGCGGATGGGGACGCGGACCCCGTTGATCCTGGAGACTTCGGCGCGCGTCGCACTCGCGCTCGGCCGCCGCGACGCCGCCGCGGAGGACGTCGCCCGGCTCCGCGCGATCCACCCGACGTTCGTGCCCGCCGATCTGGCGAAGGAGTTCCCGAGATGACCGCCGCCCGCCGTGCGTCCGCAGCCGTGGTGCTCGCACTCGCAGCCGTCTCCGCGTGGGCCAACGATTTCTGGCTCACGCCCTCGGGGTGGCGTCCGAAGGTCGGCGAGGAAGTCTCCATCCGGCTGATGAACGGGCGAGCGCCGAAGGGTGAGGCGCGCAAGCGCGACGACGCGCGGATCGACACGTTCGTCGCGCGGGGTCCGGACGGCCAAGAGCAGGCGATCGTGGGAGCGAGCGGCGCCGATCCGGCCGGCGTGTTCAAGCCGGACGACGACGGCCTCTGGATCGCCGGGTTCCGGAGCAAGCCGGCGTCGGTCGCTCTGGATGCCGTGAAGTTCGAGGCGTATCTGAAGTCCGAGGGCCTGGAGCACGTGATCGAGGAGCGCGCCGCGCTCGGCGAGAGCGCGGCGAAGGGGCGCGAGATCTACGTCCGCTGCGCGAAGGCGTTCGTGCAGGCGGGCACCCCCCAACGCGACGGCCACGCGAAGGCGCTCGGCTTCCGAATCGAGATCCTCCCCGAGAAGAACCCGACGCGCGCCGCGCCGGGCGACGAGATCCCGTTCCAAGTGCTGTTCGACTCGAAGCCCGTCGCGGGCGTGCTCGTCCGGGCGCTGTCCGCGGCCGAGGCAGAGCCCTCGGTCGAGTCTCGCACCGACGCCGAGGGACGCGTGAAGCTGAAGCTCCCGCGCGCCGGAGCGTGGTTCGTCGGCGGCGTGCACATGGTCCGGTCGGACGTGACGAAGACCTTCGCCGACTGGGAGAGCTGGTGGGCCTCGCTCACGTTCGAGATCCCGGAACCTGCGGCGACCGTTCCGGCCGCGCCCGGCACGAAGTAGCGGGGCGCCGGACCGCGGACAGCTATCCTCGGCCGGTTCGATGGCCCACGCGATCCTCCCGAATCTCCGGACCCCCGACGACCTGCGCGCCCTCCCGGTGGAGAGCCTCCAGCAGGTGGCGGACGAGATTCGCCACGTCATCTGCGAGCAGGTGAAGTCGTCGGGCGGGCACCTGGCGCCGAACCTGGGCGTCGTCGAGCTCACGGTGGCGCTGCACTACGTGTTCGACTTCGGGCACGACCGGCTCCTCTTCGACGTGGGGCACCAGTGCTATCCGCACAAGCTGCTCACGGGGCGGTACGACCGGTTCGCCACACTGCGACAGACGGGCGGGATCTCAGGGTTCCCGGAGCCGGCGGAGTCTCGATTCGACCTGTTCTCCGTCGGGCACGCGGGAACGAGCATCTCGACCGCCGTCGGGATGGCGCGCGGCGACTCGCTGAACGGTGAGGGATACGACCCGGCGAAGAACCCGGGCGGGCGGCACGCCGTCGCGCTCATCGGCGACGCGTCGATCGCGAACGGCGTCGCGATGGAGGGACTGAACGCCGCAGGCACGCTGAAGCGTCAGTTCCTCGTCGTGCTGAACGACAACGGAATGTCGATCGCCCGGCCGCAGGGCGCCCTCGCGAAGCATCTCGACGAGTTGCGCGTGAACCCGCGTTACATCGACGCGAAGAAGCGCGCGCTCGGTCTCGCCGAGAAGCTCCCGGGCGGCACGCTCTTCGAAGGGCTCTACCATCGCTTCGGCGAGGCCGTGAAAGACCTCGTCTCCGAAGACTCGTGGTTCACGAAGTTCGGCCTGCTTTCGCTCGGCCCCGTGGACGGCCACGACCTGCCGCGGTTGGTCCACGTGCTGCGTGAGACGGCGGCGCTCGATCGGCCCGTGCTGCTCCACGTCCACACCGTGAAGGGCAAGGGCTTCGGCTTCGCCGAGGACGACGCCACCCGGTTCCACTCGCCCGCGCCGTTCAGCGTCCACGACGAGGGCCGCGTCGAGATCAAGAAGGAGGGGCGCTCGTTCACGGCCGCCTTCGCGACCGCTCTCGCCGACGTGATGCGCCGCGACCCGCGGGTCGTCGCCGCGACCGCCGCGATGCCCGACGGGACCGGCATCGACAAGATCCTGGCCGAGTTCCCCGACCGAGCGTTCGACACCGGAATTTGCGAGTCGCACGCGATGGACATGATGGCGGGGCTCGCGAAGACCGGATGGAAGCCGTTCTTCGCCGTCTACTCGACGTTCCTCCAGCGCGCCTTCGACCAGGCGTTCCAGGAGGTCGCGCTCCAGGGGCTTCCGGTCCGGCTCTGCCTCGACCGCGCGGGGCTCGTCGGCGGCGACGGTGCGGTGCACCACGGGTTCTGCGACGTCTCCATCCTGCGTGTCTTCCCGAAGGCATGCCTGATGGCCGCGATGGACGAGGCGAGTCTGGCGGCGTCGCTTGAGTTCATGCGGAACTACGACGACGGCATCTCGTGCGTCCGCTATCCGCGCGACACCGTGAGCGATCGGTTCGCGTCGGACCCCTGCCCGCCGTTCGAGATCGGCCGCGCCCGGGCGCTGGCCGACCCGCACGACCCGCACGCGGCGATCTTCGCCTTCGGCACCTGCGCGCTCGACGCCATGAAGGCGCTCGACGAACTGGCGCCGTCGCTCCGCGTGTCGGTCTACGACGCGCGGTTCGCGAAGCCGGTGGACATCGAACTGCTGCGCTCGTTGCTCGACGCGGGCGTGCCGATCGTCACGGTCGAAGACCACGGCCTCGCGGGCGGGTTCGGGTCGTGCGTGATTGACGCCGTCGCCGACGCCGGGCTCGATGCCCGTCTCGTCCGCCGCCTGGGTATCCCGGAGCGCTGGATCCCGTTCGGGTCCCGCAGCGACCAGAAGAAGCAGTGCGGCATCGATCCTGCGTCGATCGCCGCCGCCGTCAGGGCGCACGTCGAAGCGGTTCACGCTCACGCCACGTGGTCGCCCGGTTTCCGCGGCTGATCGCACGGATGCGCTTCGGCCACGTCGAGCTCTTCGTTCGCGACGTCGTCGCCGCGCGCGCGTTCTGGGAGGGCGTCCTCGGGTTCGAGGTCACGGACGTCCAGCACGGCGGGCGGATCGTCTGGATGCGGCTCGGCGACGCGCAGGTGCTCCTGCGTCCGGCGGTCGCCGCCGCCGTGCGCGACGGCGCGGCGCGGTACGGGACTTCGGGGCCTGCGATCGTGCTCTACACCGACGATCACGCGGGCACGCTCGAGCGTCTCCGCGCCGGCGGCCTCGTCGTCGAGGGCGACGACGGTCCGGGCTGCCCGGTCTTTCGCGATCCGGACGGGCACTGGATACAGCTCGTCGATCCTCGCCACGCCTGAGCCCGGCGCCCCGACGCGCGGGTTCCACCCCAGCGGCGACGCGGCGGTTGGCGACGTAGACTTGGCGGTTCGGGGCGCATCCGGTGGCCCTAGTCGAGTCGGGGCGCATCCGGTGGCCCCAGTTGAGGCGGAGGTTTGCGATGCGCATCGACGTGAACGGTCGGCAGGTCGGATACGAGGACTCGGGCGGCAGCGGCCTTCCGCTGGTCCTCATCCACGGGTTCCCGCTCGACCGGACCGTGTGGGCCGGGCAGTCCGCCGGACTGGGCGACGTCGCGCGTGTGATCGCGTTGGACCTGCGGGGGTTCGGCGAGTCGGCGCTCGGCGGGACTACCGCGAGCGTGGATGACTACGCGGCTGACGTCTGCGATCTGCTCGACGCGCTCGGCGTGAAGAAGGCCGTGGTCGGCGGCGTGTCGATGGGCGGGTACGTGGCGATGGCGTTCCACCGGCGGTTCGCGGACCGCTTGATCGGACTCGTCCTCGTGGACACGCGAGCCGGCGCCGACTCGGCGGAGGCGAAGTTCGCCCGGGACGCTTCCGCCGCACTCGCGCGGGCCGAAGGCGCGTCCGCGATCGCGGCGCAGATGATCGGGAAGATGCTCACGCCAGAAACGGCTCGACGCGACGAGCGTCGTCGTCGGTCGCTTCTGGACATGATGAGCGCGCAGCCGACGGCGGGTGTCGTCGCGGCGCTCGGCGCCCTCCGCAACCGACCGGACTCGACGGAGTCCATCCGCGCGGTCGCCGTGCCGACGCTCATCGTGTCCGGCGCGGACGACCTCCTCATTCCGCCGAAGGAGTCGCAGGCGATGCAGGCCGCGAGTCGCGGGGCCCGCCTCGCGCTCATCCCCGCCGCGGCGCACCTGCCGAACTACGAGCAGCCCGCCGCGTTCAACGCGGCCGTCCGCGAGTTCCTGGCGACGATCGAGGCGAGGTAGGACCGAGTTCCAGGATCAACGCCATCGCCGTCCGGTGAACGGCTCGCGGCCTCGATTCCGGCGCCCCGAAGGGGCAGCGTAACTCCAGCCCAGGGCAACGCCCTGGGTTTGAGTTGTCCTCCTCGCCGGGCCCTGTAGGGGCGACTGAATCGCGCGAGTGCGACCTCGGCCGCGGCGCCTGCGCGGACCGCGTGCGATCCAGCATTCTTCTGGGATTGAGCCGCCCCTACAGGGCTCGGGATTCATCATCCCGAATTCCCAGGGCGTTGCCCTGGGCTTGAGTTGGGCTGCCCCTTCGGGGCGAACGAAGCCGGTCGCCTGTCGCTCCCCCCGGGCAGCCAGACCCCGTTATCCGGACGGCCATGGGGATCAACGCAAGACCTCGCGAGCAAGTCACGCCCGGCGAGGAGCCGGTCCGGACCGAGGAGGCGACGACCGCGCGCTCGTGGCGGGGATCCCGACGAGGTAGGACCGAGCTCCGGAACTACCCGCGCCTACTCGTAGTGCGTCCACATCCGCAGCACCTTCACGGTTCGCTCGTCCTCCAGCACCTGGTAGACGAGGCGGTGCTGCAGGTTGATCCGCCGCGAGTACGCGCCCGCCAAGTCGCCCAGGAGCTTCTCGTAGCGCGGCGACGGGCTGAACGGGTTCTCGGCGAGGACCACGAGGAGTCGCTCCGCCTTCGGCTTCAGTCCGGACGACGCGAGCTTCTTCGCGTCCTTGGCGGCCTGCCGCGTGAAGACGACCGTCCAGGTCACCAGTCGAGCTTCTTCACGCACTTTGCGACGGGGGTCTTCATCCCCTTGCGAATGGACTCGCGCATCCCCGGCACGGAGAGCAGGTGCAGCGTCTCCTGCACGGCGCGCCAGTCCTCCTCGGAGACGAGGAAGGCGTTTCCCCGCTTTCCGGTGATCTCGACGGGGTCATGGGACTCGGCGAGGTCCGCCAGAAGCTGGTAGAGGCGCTTGCGGGCCTCCGTCGCGGTGATGGTGGTCATGGGCGTACGAGAAAGCGTACGTGCCCCGGGGGAGCGAGTCAACGGCACGTCAACAGCGTCCCCTCGGAGTTCCGTCAAGCGAGTTACGCCCGGCAGAGGAGCCGGTCCGGACCGAGGAGCCGGTGATGTCGCGCTCGTGGTGACGCTCCCGACGAGGTAGGACCGAGCTCCGGGATACCGGACCGAGCTCCGGAGCGAGAATCGAGGCGAGCGGCGGTCCGGAGACCGCCGCCCGCACGACTTGAGTGGCTGCCCGAAGGCGAGCCCGTCGGCTCACCTGGGAGTCAACCTGGTACTGCCACCTTGAGTCATGATCACCTCCTCTCGGGGACGCCGTCCGCGGCGCTTCGCGTTTTGATGCGCCGCTTCTGGCTACCCGGGCCTCCCCCTCCTCCGCCGGTGGCCAAACCTGCGGACTTGGGGCTACGGTCCCTCCGCGCACGGCTGCGCGGAACTTGGGTCGCAGTTTATCGACCCCCCGCGCCGCTGAAAAGGGGGTGAATCCGAAGAATCGGGACGGCGCGCACACCCTGCATTCCGCAGGCCGGGCACCGGCGGCCCGGGTACCTTCCGCGGGATGCGACTCCTCCGTGGCGCGGCGTTCCTCCTGGCCCTCGCGACGGCGGGGGCGTCGGGTGCCGTCGCGCAGGACGATCCGCCAGTGGGCGCGCCCCCGGCGGGGGTCTCCGACGGTGCGCCACCCGCGACGGCTCCCGCTGCGCCGAAGCCGAAGACGCATCCGCTCGTCGAACTGCTGCGCGACGTCCAACGCGGCGCCCACCTGCGGGCCCACACGACGCTGCTCCGCGTGCAGCGCGGCCAAGCGACGGTCCAGGCGTCGGCCCGTCTCGACGCGAACCAGAACGGCACCGGCGAGTTCGCCTGCCTCCAGGACCTGGCCGGCGCGCTTCCCGATCCGAAGGACCCGAAGGGCGAGCGTCGCCTCGATGCGATTCTCGACGCGGACTTCGCTCGCGTGAACGACGCCGGTGAGGTCGTCGTCGCGGGCTACGTGTGGCGGATGTTCCTGCCCGCGGCCGACGGGCACGGAGTCCACGAGACGAAGGGGAAGCGGGCGGACGGCGTCGCCGTCGAACGCGCCGAGGGGCACTGGACGATCTACGCCTGGCCGCGCGCGTACGGACGCACGGGGCGATTCACGTTCCACACCGACGCCTCCGGCGACGTCACCGCAGTGGACGCGCCCGAGTACTCGGGCGAGGGGCACGGTCCAAGTGCGGATGCGGCGTGCGACGCTGGGTCCGACGCGCCCGGGATGTTGGCCACGTCCACGCCCGGCGCCAAGGCGCGGGACGGCCGTACGTGGCGCGGCGCGTCAACGATCCGGCCGGACGAGATCTCCCCGGCCGACATTCCGTCGTACGACGGCCCTTGGCGCGACGCGAAGCGCGTGGACGCACTGTTCACCGAGGCGCTGGACGACGTCGAGCGCGAACTCGGCAGCGCCGTCGGCGGCGGGCGTCCGAAGGTCCGGATCGTGGACTTCACCGAACTCGAAGCGGTCGTGCGCCTCGACATCGAGCCCGTGCTGGCGCGGCTCGGGCTGCCGCAGGCGCAGATGGAGTCCACGATCGCGTTCGCCGCGGCGTCGTTGCTCGCGAAGTACGACCGTCGCACGCACTCGGTGCTTCTGTCGCCCCGCACGGCCGAGGCCACGGCCGAGGTCATGCGGACGCCGTGGATTCTCGGCGACGACTCGCTCCGCACGCTGCTCGTCCACGAGGCCGTCCACGCGCACGACTTCCGCGCGCACGACCTCGCCAAGGCGTACGACGTGATGAAGACGAGCGACGAGTTCACGGCGTGGGGCGCGGTCGTCGAGGGGCACGCGCAGTTCGTCGCGGAGCGGGTCGCAACGAAGCGAGGACTCGGGGCGACGTTCGAGAAGCTGGCGCAGGCGATCGCGTGGGCGCCGAAGACCGACGACGCGGCGATGGACGGCATGTTCCGTTCGTTCTCGGCGACGATCGGCTTTCCGTACACGGGCGGGCTGCGCTTCTTCCACGAGATCGAGAAGGCCGGTGGCGTGGAGGCGGTCGCGCGGGCGTTGCGCGATCCGCCGAAGTCCGTCCGAGACATCGAGCATCCGCTGATGTGGCTGCGCGGCGAGAACTCGAGCGCGGACACACTGGCCGCCGACGCGACGATCGATGCGGTGCTCGAGCGGTTCGCGAAACTCGGCGGCGAGGGCTGGGTCACCGACCGTCCTCAGGTCGTCGCGGCCGCGGTGCGGGCGCAACTCCAGCCACTCGGCCTCGCCGACACGGATGGCGCAGTGGACCGCCTGCTCTCGATGCGCGTGCTCACCATCTCGAACCCGAAGGTCACCGGCTCCCTGGTGCTGGCCGTGATGCGATGCGAAGACGCCGACGCCGCGCACGCCATGCTCCGCCTCGAACGGAAGATCTCCGAGACGAAGGACGCGAAGTCGAAATCGGGACGTGTCCGCACCGTGTCGGCCGAGTACACCGACGGCGTCGGCGCGGGCAACGGACTCGACGGTTTCGTCGCCGTGAAGATGCTCGAGATGGGCGGAAGGTCGCAGCGCGCCGTGATGCACGTGGTCCGAATTGGCACGTACGTGCTGGACGTGACGGTGTCGGGATCCGCGCCGGAGTTCGAGCGCGCCACGATCGACGCCGCGTTCGCCGACGTGTCAGCGTTGCTCCCAGGCGACCCGGCATCCGCCGTGAAGTGAGGGCCGACTGATGCAACGTCGATTCCTGCTGATCTCCGCGCTCGCCGGCTCGGCGTGCCTCTCTGCGTCGTCCGTGCCGCTCCGTGCCGACGACGGCAAGAGCGAGGGGAACGGCGCCGTCGCCGCGCCCCCCGCTCCGCCCGAAGGCGTGATCTTCCCAGCGACGTGGCTCACGCTCGAAGCGCCGGACGTCCGCGCGCGCCGGCCGTTCGGGCCGTCGGCCGCGTTCGCCAGGTACTTGCTCGATCGCGACGCGCCGCCGCCGAAGGCGGGCGACGAAGTCGTCGGCGAGCGGATGCAGCCCGTGAGGTGGAAGGAGGCCGTGCCGAAGGACGGGACGGCGGCGATCGCGTATGCCGAGATCGTGTGCGACGCCGATTACGCGATGACCGCGCACCTTCTGGGCGCGGCCGCGCTCTGGGTGAATGGCGAGCCGTTCGTCGGCGACGTCTACGCGTACGGCTTCGCCGGCGTGCCGGTGCCGCTCCGCAAGGGGGCGAACCGGGTCTACGTGACGGGCCTCCACGGCAAGTTCGATCTGGAGCTGCGTCCCCTGGCCGAAACGGAGCGCGGAGTGCACCCGGTCGCGTGGGATGCGACGCGGCCGGATCTGTTGAACGGCGGAGCGGGCGTGCGGGTGAACACGGGCGTGGTCGTCGTCAACGCGACCGACGCGTCGGTCACGGCCGACATCGACTCCGCAGATCCGTACGACGGCCCGTCCGACGAAGCTCCCGCATCGCGACAGGTGCGACTCCTGCCGTTTGGGGTCACGAAGGTGCCGTGTGCACAGCGGCCCGGCACGGACGACAAGGGCGTCGCGTCGGTCTCGACCGTCGCCGCCGTGAACGGCGCCTTCGGCACCGTCCGTCTCTCCCTCGAGCAGAAGGGCGGCAGCGACGCGCGCCGCGTCACCCGCGTCTCCGGCATCGACGGGTCCGTGCAGGAGTTCTCCGTCCTCGAGCCCGCGCCGACGCTCGTCGCCACACCGACCCGCGTCGTGCTCTCGCTGCACGGAGCGGGCGTCGATGCGTTGGGACAAGCCCGGTCGTACTCGCATCACCCCGGCACGTGGATCGTCGCCCCGACGAACCGCCGCCCGTACGGCTTCGACTGGCAGGACTGGGGACGTCTCGACGCGTACGAGACGCTTGCGGCGTCGGGCTTGCTCGGTGGCGAGGCGCCAGACCGCGTCTACCTCACCGGCCACTCGATGGGCGGCCACGGCACGTGGCACCTCGCGGCGAACGACCCCGACCGGTTCCTGGCGATTGCGCCGAGCGCCGGGTGGGAGAGCTTCGACTCGTACGGCGGGCCGCGTCCGCGTTCGATCCTCGACGCGCTCTGGCGCGGCGCCGACGGCGCCTCCGACACGCTGTCGCTCGCAGGCAATCTTGCGCCGCTGCCCACGTTCGTGCTGCACGGGACGAAGGACGACAACGTCCCGCTCTCGCAGGCCGAGACGATGCTGAAGGCCCTGCGCGACGCAGGCGGCAAGCCGGATTCGCACTTCCAGGAGGGCGCGGGCCACTGGTGGGACGGCGAGGCGTCGCCGGGCGCCGACTGCGTGGACTGGCCGGGGATCTTCGCGCTCTTCGATCGCACGGAACCGCAGGTGCCGACGAGCTTCGACTGGACCACGGTGGACCCCGTGATCGACGCGACGCACCACTGGGTCTCCGTCACGCAACCGAACGTGTACGGGCGACCGATCCGCATCCGCGCAGCGTGGGACGCCGCGACGTCCACGGCGACGCTCGCGACCGACAACGCGCGGTGGATCCAGGTTGCGTGTCCGGCCGCCGACGTCACGAAGTGGCGCGTCGTGGTGGATAGCGCGTCGTTCGAGGTGAAGGAAGGCGACGCGCAACTGCTCTTCGCCGACGGCGCGTGGACCGAGGGCGGCGTGCGTGTGCGCGGCCACTTCAAGACACCCGAACGGTCCGGTCCGCTGAAGCGCGCGTTCGACCGGCGATTCGCGCTCGTACTCCCGACCGGCGGCACCGAGGACGAGACGCGCGAGACGACGGCGCGGGTCCGCTTCGACGCGTCCGTCTGGTGGTACCGCGCGAACGGCTTCGCCGACATCGTTCTCGACACCGAGGTCCTCGCCGATGCGCCGCGGTTCGCGGGCCGCAACCTGATCCTCTACGGGAACGCCGATACGAACGCCGCGTGGGCTTCGGTCCTCGGCACGAACAACGAGCGCCCGGTCGATGTCCACCGCGGGTCGATCCGCGTTGGTTCACGCAAGTGGACCGGCGGGAACATGGCGTGTTTCTTCGTCCGACCTCGGGCCGACGACCCGGACAGCGTGGTCGGATGCCTGGCAGACACTGGCGCCCGCGGGTGCCGCGTGGCGATGGCGCACGGACTCTTCTCGTCGGGCACCGGGTATCCGGACTACGTCGCGTGGGATGAGCGAGCGCTCGCTCTCGGCGACGGCGGCGTCGTCGCGGCGGGATGGTTCGACGGTAACTGGAACCTCGACGGCCGGGGGTTCCTGTCGTTCGGCGGCGAACTCGTTAAGTGAAGGAGATCGGAATGAGCATCGAGATCGGTTCGAAGGCCCCTGCATTCGCGTTGAAAGACGACGCGGGCGCCACGGTGAAGCTGAGCGAGTTCGCCGGACGCTGGGTCGTCCTCTACTTCTATCCACGCGCCGACACGCCGGGCTGCACCAAGGAAGCGTGTGAATTCACCGCTGCGATCCGTGCGTTCGAAGGGATGGACGCGGACGTCGTCGGCGTCAGCCCGGATGCGTCGCCGGCGCTCGCGAAGTTCCGCGCGAAGTACGGCCTGAAAGTCCGCCTGCTGGGCGATCCGGGCAAGGAGACGCTCGCTGCATACGACGCGTGGGGCACGAAGAAGCTCTACGGGAAGGAGGTCGTCGGCGTGAAGCGCAGCACGGTGATCGTCGATCCGAACGGCCGCGTGGCGCACCACTGGAAGAGCGTGAAGGCGGCCGGACACGCGGCGTTCGTGCAGGCGAAACTGACGGAGCTGCGCGCTGGGAAGTAGCGCGAGCAAGTAGCGCGGGCGAGCGACCGCGCGGCGCGATACCCTCGGCCCAATGGACCTTTCCGAACGACTCGACGCGCTCCGTGGAGTCCCTGCATTCGCGGGGCTCGACGAGGCGGAATTGTCGGCGCTCGCGGAGGCGGCGCGGGCCCGTGAATTCGCGGTCGGCGACCGATTGATTCGCCAGGGCGATCCGGGCGACGCCCTCTGGATCATCGAGGCGGGCGCGGCGGAGGTTCGTCTGATCCACAGCGGCGGCACGCGGGTGCTGGCGAGCGTCGTCGCCGGCGACGTGGTGGGGGAGATGGCGCTCGTCACCGGCGCGCCGCGCAACGCAGACGTCGTCGCGACCTCCGCGGGTGTCGCCCTGATCCTCGCGCGCGACGACTTCGAGCGCATCGCCGCGCTGCATCCGGAGGTCGTCGCCGTGCTGACGGAACTCGTCGCCGGTCGCCTCGGTCGCGCGGCGCAGGACGGCCTCGGGGACAAGGTGCTCGAGGGGTACCGCATCATCCGACCGGTCGGTCGCGGCGCCACGGCCGTCGTCTACGAGGCGACGGCGATGGCGACCGGCCGCCGCACGGCGCTCAAGATGCTCTCGCACCGATTCTCGCGGGACCGGGCGGCGATGGCGTCGTTCGAGCGCGAGGCCACGATGCTCGAGCGCGTCGCGCATCCCTCGATCGCAGCGTCCTACGGACGCTTCAGCGCGTACGGCACTCGGTTCCTCGCGATTGAGTTCGTGGACGGTGTGTCCGGGCACGACGTCGTCCGCCTTCTCGGGCGGATGCCGGTCGCCGACGCACTCGCAGTCGCCGGCGCGGTCGCCGACGCGCTCGTCCACGTCCACGATCGCGGCGTGGTCCACGGCGACGTCAAGCCGGCGAACGTGATGCTCGACCGCGACGGTCGGGTGCTCCTCACCGACTTCGGGATCGCCTCACGCGTGGACGGCACGGACCAGCAGGCGCGGGTCGCTGGAACGCCGCGCTACATGGCGCCCGAGATGTTCGTCGGCTCGCGGCCGTCGGCATCGACCGACATCTATGCGCTCGGCTGCGTGCTCTACGAGTTGCTTGAAGGCCGCCCGCCGTTCCTCGCCCGCGACATCGGGTCGCTCGTCCTCGCCAAGCGGCGGTTCGAACGCCCGCGTGCCGACGAGATGCGAGCGGAGGTTTCGTCTTCGGTGCGCGAGTGCATCGGCCGCCTGCTCGATCCCGATCCCACGCAGCGCCCCTCGACGACCGCCGCCCTCGGGCTGAAGCCCCGCAGCGTCACACCGTCGATGGTCGAGTCCGTGATGCAGTTGCGCGCGGCGGAGTAGTCGGCGAAAGGCGCTCCCAGCTCGCATCGCCGGATTCCGGGTAGACTGAACGGTTCGCAGCGCAGGTTTCCCCTGCCGGAGGTGTTCCCCCACGATGTCCGCCCATCCCGCCGCCCACAGTCGTCTCCGCCGCGCAGTCGTGGCCGCATCTGCGTGCTTCTTGACCGTCGCGGCCTACGCGCACGGCATCACTCCGCACATCCAGCCCGTGGAGGACGCTGCCAACGCCGCGTCGCAAGCGGTGCTCGGCGACCCGGCGAAGGCGAAGTCGGCGAAGAAGGTCGTGGGCCTCCTCTCGAAGAAGACGAACGAACGGTCGCTCGCCGACGAGATCCGGTCCGTCGGCGCCGCGCTGAAGCTCACGGAGTCGAAGCTCGCGGAGCAAACCGCGCTGCTGCGGGCGTTTGACGACGCGGCGACGGCGTACGCGATGGACCTCGAGACCGCGCGCGCGACACTCCAGACCGCCGCCGGCTCACCGTCGCTCCCGAAGAAGCTCCGCGGGAAGGCCGCAGCCGCGCTGAAGAAGTTCGAGAAGGCGCTTCCGAAGGCGAAGGCACCGACTGCGCTCGACACTCGCTTCGTTCACCTCGCCGCCGCCGCGGCGGCCGCGAAGGGCTACACGCCGTACGACGCAGGCGCCACGCACGACTGGGTGATCTCGTCGCTCGCGCTCGCTCCGTCGAGCGGGGGAGTGGACCTTGACGGCGACGGCACGCCCGACAATCAGCTCGCGTCGTTGCAGTCGCTCATCGCGACGATCGCACCCGACGTGGACCTGAGCCAGTCGCTCACCGACTCGCTTTCGGCGAACGGCCAGTTCGCCCTCTACGAGATGTGGTACGTCCAGTCGCTCGCCGGTGACCCGTTCGTGCTGGCCGGGGCGCTGAACGCGACCGACGCCGACGGAGACACCACCAACAACTTCGACGGCAACGGTTCATTCCTCGCCGACGTCTCGACTCTCGGTGGCGACGGGCACCCCGCCGTGCGCGTTGCCACATCGATCGTGAAGAACGGTGACTACCGGATCGACTTCACCGGGCAGGGCCTCTTGCTGGGCGGCATCTCGCTCCCTGAGAACGCGATCGTGATCGTGGAGGGCAACGTCTCCGCTCCCGCGAACGACGGGTTCATCGGCTTCTCGATCAGCCTCTCTACGATCCAGACGCTCATCAGCGGCGCCGGCGTGACGCTCAGTCCCCTTCAACTCGTCCTGCTGAACTCGTTCCTCGACATCGACACCGACGGCAACGGATCGAAGGACGCCCTCTCCGCGTCGTTCTCCTTCACCGCGGACAAAGCCACCGTCTCGCGCTGATCAGCACTGATCAGCGCGGCGCCGCGCCGGACTTCCGTCGGCCCGCGAGGTCGTTCATTGCTCGCTCCAGCCCCGACAGCGTGAGCCCGTACATGCGTCCGCCGAAGACGTCGCGGATCGCACCGATCGTCTCCGTCCAGTCCCAACGGGCCTCCGGAACGGGATTCAGCCACGCGGCCTTCGGATAGTGCTCCGCAAATCGCGTCAGCCAGGTCACGCCCGCCTCGGGGTTCATGTGCTCGACGGAGCCGCCCGGGACCATCAGCTCGTAGGGGCTCATCGACGCATCGCCGATCACGATGAGCTTCCAGTTGCGGCCGAACGTGCGCAGCACCTGTTCCGTCGGCACCGCCACCGCGTGCCGATCTGCGTTCGCCTTCCAGACGCGCTCGTAGATGCAGTTGTGGAAGTAGAAGTGCTCGAGCCCGGAGAACTCGGCCCGCGCGGCCGAGAACAGTCGCGTGACCTCCTGGATGTGGTCGTCCATCGATCCGCCCGCATCGACGAACAGCAGTACGCGCGCGCGATTCCGCCGCTCGGGGCGCAGCTTCACGTCGAGGAGTCCCGCGGCCTTCGCCGTCGCGGAGATCGTGCCCTCGAGGTCCAGTTCGTCCGCCGCGCCCTCGCGAACGAACTCGCGGAGCCGACGCAGCGCCATCTTCATGTTCCGCGTGCCGAGTTCGACGTCGGCGTCGAGGTCGCGGAACTCGCGACGATCCCAGACCTTCACCGCGCGGCGGTTGCGTGAACCGTCCTGCCCGATGCGAATGCCCTCGGGGTTGTAGCCGTACGCGCCGAAGGGCGACGTCCCGCCGGTGCCGATCCACTTGGAGCCGCCCTGATGACTCTCCCTCTGCTCGCGGAGCCGCTTCGCGAGTTCCTCCATCAGCTTGTCCCAGCCGCCGAGCGATTTGACGAGCGCCTTCTCCTCCTCCGAGAGCACGCGCTCCGAGATCCGGCGCAGCCACTCTTCCGGCAGTTCCTTCGCTTCGACGCCGATGCCGTCGGCGAGCGCGCCGAAGTGCGTCGCGAACACTTGGTCGAAGCGGTCGAAGTACCGCTCGTCCTTCACCAGCGTGGTGCGAGCGAGGTGGTAGAAGCCCTCGACGTCGAAGTCGGCCACGCCCGCCTTCACCGCTTCGATCAGCGTGAGGTACTCGCGCAGCGAACACGGCACCTTCGCGTCGCGGAGCGAGAGGAAGAAGGCGACGAACACGGAACTACACCCGCCGGCTCCGACGCAACCCCGAGTGCTTCAGCGCGGCGAGGTCCTGCTCGCTCTTCAGCAGCGCGCCGGAGAGCGGGGGCAGCGAGCCCTCGACCTTCGCGAGCGTCTCGGGCGACACGCATTCGTGCACGAGCAGCTTGATCCAGTCGAGCAGTTCCGACGTGGACGGCTTCTTCTTCAGCCCCGGCACGTCGCGCAGCCCGAAGAAGAGCCCGAGCGCCTCGCGCAGCAGCGACTCCTCGATCCCGGGGAAGTGAACGCCGACGATCTTCGCCATCACGTCGCGGTCCGGGAACCGGATGTAGTGGAAGAAGCAGCGCCGCAGGAACGCGTCCGGCAGTTCCTTCTCGTTGTTCGACGTGATGAGCACGAGCGGCCGCTTCTTCGCACGGATCGTCTCGCCCGTCTCGTGCACATGGAACTCCATCCGGTCGAGTTCGAGCAGCAGGTCGTTCGGAAACTCGATGTCCGCCTTGTCCACTTCGTCGATGAGCAGCACCGCGCCCGTCTCGACGAGGAACGCTTCCCACATCCGTCCGCGCCGGATGTAGTTCCGCACGTCGTGCACCTTCGCGTCGCCGAGTTGCGAGTCGCGGAGCCGCGCCACCGCGTCGTACTCGTAGAGCCCATGCTGCGCCTTCGTCGTGGACTTCACGTGCCAGGCAAACAGCGGCCGCCCGAGCGCCCGCGCCACTTCCTCGGCGAGCACGGTCTTCCCCGTCCCCGGTTCCCCTTTCACGAGCAGCGGCCGCTCGAGCGTGAGCGCGGCGTTCACCGCGGCAAGGAGATCGGGAGTGGCGACGTAGGAGTCGGAGCCGGTGAATCGCATGGGAGTGAGGATGCCGCATCGGGGCGGGCCGCGGGAGGACTGCGGGGGATCCGCGCGAGAAGCGGGGGGTCAGGACTCGGCGGGGGGCGTGCGCTCGGCGATGTCCCACAACGCCCATGCCGCCTCGAACCGAACCCAGCCGACGCAGCCGTCGAGGAGGCGGAGCATCGCCGGAGCTTGGTCGCGGGCATGGATGGCGCGGAGTGCCTGTGTCGCGGAACTCCGAACCCTGTCCTCCGTGTCCGTCGGGAGGGGGAGGATTGCCGGAGTCTGGTCGCGGGCCTGAAGCGCGGCGAGCGACCGCGCTGCCGTGGCACGACGAACGGCGTCGGGCGACGCGAGCTCGTTCACGAGGCGCGCGGCGAAGCGAGAGCCTGCGTCGCAGGCCCCAATCTCCCGCGCGTACCGATCGGGTGGTGCCAGTTCGGCTGCGAACAGCCGCTCTACGAACGCCTCCACCACGCGGTCCGCAACCTCCGGCCGGACGGCGCGTCCCGCCTCAGCGAGGAACAGCGCGGCGAGCGCGTGGTGGCGGAACAGCACGTCGGTGCGCCAGGCGTCGGCGCCGGCGGCGTGGTACGCCAGGACGCGTTCGAGGAAGGAACTCACGGCCTTCGTTCGGCCCTGCTGCACGCCGGCGTATCCCACGGCGAGTCGAAGCACCTCCTCCCACCGCGGGTCGAGCAGGTGCTTCAGCCCCTCGGTTTCGAGCGACTCGTCCAGGCAGAGCCACACGGCCGCGAAGAACTCCTGGAACGTGAGGTGGAAGAAGCCCCACTGGCCGGGTGACCGCTCGACGAGCAGGTGGAGCCGGTCGCCCACCAGTCGCAGGAACTCCGCGG
The DNA here is from genome assembly GCA_021414065.1 of Planctomycetota bacterium. Lineage (GTDB taxonomy): Bacteria > Planctomycetota > JAJSAM01 > JAJSAM01 > JAJVHW01 > JAIOPE01. The sequence goes on along the minus strand of JAIOPE010000081.1, from coordinate 69,073 downwards.
CCACGATCGCCGACTCCTGGATCGGGATCGCCTGCTCCTCGTGCAGGGCGTGCGCGAGGAGTTTCAGGATCTCGTCGCGCGGCGCCAGTCCGCGCGGATAGCGCTGGTGCATCGCGAAGCCGAGACGGCCGAGGATGCGCCGCGCCTCGTCGGAGTACCGAGCCGACGCGCCGGTCGAACCGGCCTGGAGCCGACGCGCTTCCTCCCAGGTCTCCGCGAGCGTCTCGGCCACGATCTCGTAGAACCCGACGCGGTGGCCGGGGAGCTGGCCCTCGGCACGATGCACGAGACATGCGATCGAGAGCAGGAACGCGTTCCGCACGATCTGCGCGAGTCGTGCGTTCTGCCGCAGTCGCGCGAGCAGATCGTCCGCCTGCTTCAGCCCGTCCGCATCCGCCGTGTTCGGTGAGCCGGCCTGCGTCGTCTCCCAATGCCGGTACGCCAGCGTGAAGTGACGCACGTACCGGTCCACCTGCTCGTCCTCGAACGGCTCGATCGTGTGGACTTCCGACTCGCCAGCGAAGGCGAACCCGCCGAACCCGGCAGGCCGCGACGTCACGACGAACCGATTGCCCGCGTACTGCCCGACGAACGACTCGAGCCAGGAGACGACCGCGCCGCGCGACGACGACGCGACCTCGTCGAGCCCGTCGAGGATCACGAGCGCCTCGCGGAAGTCGAGCCGCGCGAGCAGCCACTCCCGAATCGCGGCGGGTTCGCCGACGTGGTTCTGCGCGAGGCAGCGGGCGATGGCCCATGCGGCATCTTCGTGGTGCCGCTCCCAGTCTTCGGCGAGCGCACCGACGCTCACGAGGATCGGCACGACACGTTCGTCGATTCCGACGGCGCGCCGGAGCGCGGCCCGTCCGCCCGCCGCGCAGACCGCGAGCCACTTGCACACCGTGGACTTCCCCGAGCCCGGCTCGCCGACGAGCACGACGTTGCGGGAGCGGGCGAGCACCGCGCCGAGCCGTTCCGGCGCCGACGACTGGATGGACTCACGCGCGAACGGCCGGCACCACGGATCGCTGGAATCGGGACCGTCGTCCGGGAGTTCGGCGTCGCTCGTCGCCTTTGCGTCGCGGGCGAAGTGGCGGCGTCGCTCGCGTCCCTCGAACGCGTCGCGCAGGTCGCCCGAACCGCGGCCCATGCGCCGCACCGACGGCTCGACGAACACGTCGAGGATGTCGAGCGACGGCGGATCGACGAGCCGCCGGAGCCGCACGCCGACGTACTTCAACGTTCGGACGTTCGGACCCTGGGTGTACCGCAGGACCGCCGTACGAACGTCGCTCCCCGGTGGATGCGTCGGATCGATGTCGGGACTCTGCGTGGCCGCGAGGCCCGGCGGGTACACGCGACACGGCGTGCCGTCTCGCTTCGTGACGCCCATCCACGCGACCTGTTGCGCATCGCTTCGCGGGAGCGCCTCCGCAACGTCCTCGTGGACGAGGATCGCGTTCACGGGCGCGACGTGTTCGAGGTGTCCGCAGACGTCGATCTGACTGTGCAGCAGCTTCCCCGGGTCGGGGTTCCAGGCCACTTCGGCCGCATGGACGGCGATCCGCACCGGCAGCCCGAGGCCGTAAGCGATCGACTCGAGCAGTTGCACGGCGGCGCGGAACGCGCGCACCTCGCAGGGATCCACGCGATCGAGGGCGTCCTTCGCGTCCGGGATGAACAGCATCACGCCGTCGCCCTGCCAGCGGAGCGGCGCGGCGTCCCATCCGCGGGCCACGGCCTCCACCGCCGCGGTGTAGCGGTCGTAACGTTCGGCGACGAGCGACGCGGCGAGGACGCGCTTCTCGTCGGTCGAGCCCTTCCGATCGATCTTCACGATCCCGAGCGCGACCGGGTCGCCCGGGTGGAGCGTCTCCCACCAACGGGGAACGTCGGCAGGAGGCGTCTCGGTCTCGCTCATGCCCGTGCTCGTTGCACGGTCGAGATCGTCACGCGGAACACTCCGCCCTGCACCTCGAACTCCGGCTCCGGCAGTCCCACGGACTTCACGACCTCGATCATCGTGGGGATGCCGAAGGCGAGCCCCTCGCGACCGAGGACGTGCCGCCGAAGGCGCTCGCTCAGCACGGGATTGCGCGAGATGCTCGCCGTGCCGACCTTGATCGCGGCGATGGTCAGGCGGTTCACCAGGTCGCCGGGGCTCGTCACTTCGATCCGGTCGTCATAGACCACGATCCGCACAGGCGAGGCGATCGCGTAGTCGCGGTGGCAGAGTGCGTTCAGCACGACCTCGCGCAGGGCGCTGTCCGGAACGATGCCGGGCGGGCGCTCATCGATGCGCTGCGTGCCCTGCAGGACCGATCGGTTCTCGGTGTGGCGCTGCAGAAACGCGACTGCGGCCGCGAACTGCACGGGGAGCGTTCCGACGAACTCCTGCCGGTCCGTGAAGGTCATCGATGGCACCACGCCGGGCACGCGCACGGCCACGACGCGCGCGTCGATGAGTACCGCGCTCGTCTGCGGAGCGGCGCCGAACATGAGCAGGCCGGCCACGGTGGGCGTGCCGTCCGCGGCGACGCAGTGCGTCGCGCGGAGCCACGACTCCACTCCCGGTCCGGGACCGCGCCCTGCGACGGATGCGTCGTACGCGCTCTGCAGCGTCTCAGCGTCGAGGTCGGCCCGTGTCGCCCCCCGCACCGGCTGCTCATCGAAGTGGAAGTCGGCCGATTGGAGCATCCGTCGCAGGTCGGCCGGGGTCGCGTCCTGCTTCGTCGGTCCGACGCGAAGGCGATACCGGCCATTCACGCCAAACGGCCGGCCCGCCACGAACGCCGGCACCGTCACCACGAGCACGCGCTGCCCGCCGACGATCACCGATCGCAGATTGGGGTAGAGCCCGGGGCGGATGAGATCGCGGCACGCGCTCACGATCTGCCGCTGGATCGCGTCGCAGTCTTCCGCACGCCCGCAGCCGGAGATGGCCCCGCCGTCATCGACGCCGACGAGCAGGCACCCGCCGTCCGTGTTCGCGAACGCGGCGACCGACTCGGCGACCGACTCCGCGTTCACGGAGAACTTCCCGTCGCGCTGGCGGGCGGACTTGAACTCCGTCTCCGAGTCCTCGCCGGCCGCAGCGCGCTGCTGGATCCATCGCTCGTCCATGCCCGAAGGGTAGCCGCCGCGCGGTGGAGTCTCGGGATCGAAACGTCGCGCCGACCTGCCGCCCGAGTACCCTCTGTGCGTCTCCGGAGGTGTCGTCGATGCGGGTTCACTGGCGGGTTCTCGTCGTTCTGTGGGTGTTTCTCTGCGTCGTCGCATCGCGGCCGGTCCTGGCCCAGGACGCGGGGGGCGGCGATGCGACGCCCGCATGCGTGCTCTGCGCCGGAGCGAAGTCGGTGGCCTGCCCGACGTGCGCCGGAAAGGGCCGCGGACCGCAGACGTGCGAGGTGTGCTGGGGCGAAGGGCGCCGGAGGTGTGACGCGCGCGTCGATCCTCGGGCGAGCGCCGCGGAGCGGGATGCGATGGAGGAGTTCGGCCACAAGGGCACCGAGATCCGATGCACGAACGACCTGTGCCGGGACGGCAGGGTGAAGTTCGACGACGGGAAGTCGTATCAGTGCCGTCTCTGCGGAGGGCGCGGGCTGCTCAAGTGTGTGGACTGCCGGGACGCCACGCTGCCCTGCGCGGTCTGCAAGGGGCGCAAGACGGTGGACGGGCCGTGCGACGACTGCGCCGGGACCGGCAAACTCGCGTGCGTCGTCTGCGCCGAGCCGGACGCGAAGTGCGGGCAGTGCGCCGGCGCGGGGAACCTCCCCTGCTCGCGCTGCGACCACGTCGGCAACGTCGTGCAGCCCTGCATCCGGTGCGGCGGGCGTGGACAGTCGAACTGCGTGCTGTGCGTCGGGATCGGGAAGGTGGTCTGCGCACAGTGCTTCGGCACGGCACGATTCCGGTCGCAGTACACAGACGGCACGACGGCGTCGTCCACGAAGTGCGGCGCGTGCGAGGAACGCGGCACGATCGAATGCGGAACCTGCAAGAAGGGCATCGTGAAGTGCGCGACGTGCCAGGGGCTCGGCAGCGCGTTCGCACCGTGTCGCGCCTGCCGCGGTTCGTCGCGGATCGCGTGCCGGGCGTGCGGGTCGTTCGGCTACCGCGTGGGCGAGCTCGAGGCCGGGCTGATTGCGAAGAAGGGACTGAAGGCGGAGGCGGCGGCGCTCCTCGACGTGGCGCTCGCCCACGCTCGGGCGTCGGCTGCGTCCGCGGAGGCGGCGATCGGCAAGGTCGCCACCGCGGCGGCGCCGACTCTCCCCGCCCCGACGGACCTGACGAAGCCGGGCGCGATCGAGGAGTACCTGAAGGCCCTCCGCGAGTCCCTGCGGCAGCGGATGGAGGATCTGGTCCGCCTGGTGCAGGCCCGCTTCACGGTCCGGGAGTTCACGGACGCCGTCGCGCGGATGGAGGCGGCGCTCGCGAAGCTGCGACCGCCGACGCCGGCGGTTCCGCCGAAGGCGCCGCCGAAGTAGGGTGGACGGCATCGAGGTTGCGGCCGAACCGGTCGCCAGGGAGGAGACGAGATGACACCGAAGGGGATGGGGATCGCACTGCTGGTCGTGGCAGCGGTGTGTGCGTTCATCGCGGTCGAGCGCTATCAGACGAATGCCGCGAACTTCGACACGATCCAGGCGAACCCGCTCACCAGGTGGCCGTCCGAGAACAAGGGACGCACTTGGCTGCGCTCCAGCGAGCCGGCTGCAAGGCGGGCGAGGCGGGCCAACTCCACGTAGCGAGTTGCGCGCCGAGCCCAACGCAGCAGCCGACCGCTGGAGTAGCAGCGGCGAAGCCGGCGCGCGGCTTGCACTCTCGTGCACCGCGCGTTCGCGACTCCACGGCCGCAAGCCGCGTGACCAAGTGTGTCAGTTGTTCTCGGACGGCCACCAAGGGACTCGTCGAGATGCTCGGAGGCGCAGGCGCGGTGGAGCCGGCGGTTCCCACGGAGACGAAGTACGCGGCGTTCATCGGTGCGCTTGCGCTCGTCGGCGGGATGATCCTGATCTCAAGGGGGCGAGCGAACGAGTCGCGCTGATCGACGATCCCGAACGGGCGTCCGCGGCGTAGCCTCTACGCCATGCGGATCCACACCCTCGCGCTCGCGGTGCTGCCCCACGTCCTGCTCGTCGCCTGCGCGGCGGGGCGTTCCGGCGACGGGGCCGGGGCGGGTGCGGCGGCCGTCGTCGATGCCGGCGACGCCGCCGTCGCGACGATGCCCGCGGCGGCGCCCGCTCCGACGCTCATGAAGCCTGCGGCCGACGCGCCGCCGGCCTCCGGAGCGCCGCTCTTCACCGACATCGCGAACGCCGCCGGTTTCAAGGACGTCCCCGGGAAGACGGTCGTGCTCGCCGACCTGAACGGCGACGGGCGGCTCGACCTCGTGCTCGACCGGCGGCGCGTGTTCCTCGCGACCGGGCCCGCGCAGTTCGCCGAGGCCGATTGCGGGATCGAGTTCCCGAAGCGTCGCGTCGTGCCGATGACCGCCGAAGGCAAGCCCGACACGGCGAAGGCAGCCGAGCGCGAGATGGTCCCGCAGTGGATGAACTTCATCGACGTGGACGGCGACGGCGACCTCGACGCCGTGTGCGGCGTCCACTCGGACTGGGAGTGGTTCGACGAAGCGACGACGGCGTGGGTGACCGTCCCCGAGTGCGACACCGGCGCGCGGACCACCGTCTGGCTGAACGACGGCGCGGCGCACTTCACCCGCGGACCGGCCTCCGAACTCACGGCGAACGACACCTGGGGCCCGTCGATGGCCGTCGCCGCCGTGGACTTCGACCGCGACGGGCGCCTCGATCTGTTCGAGGGGCGCGAGTACCGCCGCTACGGCGTGCTCTACGGCTGCGGCGGCGACCGCCTCTGGAAGGGCGATGGCACCGGGAAGTTCAGCGACGTCACGGTCCTCGCTGGCATGGGCGTGGTGGACTACCCGAGTCTGCCGAACTCCTCGCGCCCGAGCTACGGCGTGACCGTGGCCGACTTCGACAACGACGGATGGCCGGACCTGATGCAACTCTCGTACGGCCGACAGTGGAACCGTCAATGGCGCAACCGCGGCGACGGGCGGTTCACCGACGTCGGCATGGAGACCGGATTCGCCGGCGACGCGATCACGCACGGGCGGTACCCGCCGTCGATGAAGCGCGAGCCGGAACAGCCGTTCCGCGCGAACGGAAACACCTTCGACTGCGCGGTAGCCGACTTCGACAACGACGGCGACGTCGATTGCTTCCTCGGCGAGATCCAGCACGCGTGGGCCGGTGAGTCGTCGGACGCGCCGTCGCTCCTCGTCAATCTCGGCGCGGAGTCCGGATGGAAGTTCGAGCGGCACCCGGTGCAGGAGTTCCTGCCGAAGCGCGTCTTCCGCGACGCGCGGAACTTCAACTACGGCGACATGCACACCGCGTGGATCGACTTCGACCTCGACGGACTCCAGGACCTGATCATCGCGTCGGGTGACTACCCCGACGGCCAGTTCCTGCGGCTCTACCGCCAGCGCGCCGATCACTCCTTCGAGGAGTGGACCGACGCCGCGGGCTTCCGGTGGGAGGGCTGCGGCGGCCTCTCGGTGGGGGATTTCGACCGCGACGGCGACCCGGACATCGTCGTCGGCCGCTCGTTCGCGCGCCTCTCCGAGGACCACCGGAAGAAGTTCATGGACGGCGGAGCAGATCTTCGGTCTCGGTGCGGCCGTGACGGTGGACCGTCTGATCGTCACCTGGCCCGACGCCGCGCGGACCGAGCAGGTGTTCGAGAACATCCCCGCCGACCGATTCGTGACGATCGTGCAGGGCGAGACGGAACCGAAGCTCGAGGCGGCGGGCGTCCAGGGCGCGCGGTGATCGTGCCGGCGGTGTCCGCACCGTCGATGCGTCGCCGGCTCGGCTGGGTTGCGTTCTGGGCGTGGGTCACCGCGCTCGTGCTCGGTTGCGGCGGCGTTTCGCTCGACTCGCTCCAGTGGACGACAGCCGTGCCCGCGACGGCGGACCTCGTCGGCGAGTGGCGCCCGTCGGAGGCGATGGAAGCCAACCTGCGCGAGGAGTGGGACGTTCCCGCGGCTCCGCTGCGCATCGTTCTCGACGCCGACGGCTCGGCGACCGTGGACGGGTTCGACCTGCTCCGGCCCGACACGCCGGAGTGGGAGGCGGCGCGTGCGTCGCTGCGCACCGGCGCCGCGCCGACGACCGTTCGGGGCACGTGGCGGGTCGCCGTCGCGCAGGGCGGGTATCAGAACGTCTCGCTGACGGTCGGCGAGCGCAGCGTCGCGCTGGGGATGTGGAACCTGTCGCCGCCCTACTCGCTCAGCGCGACGCGCGACGTGTCGAATCCGGAGGAAGGCGGCTACCTGTTCTTCGTTCGTCCGACGGACGAGTCGCGCCGCTCCGCGCTCGCGCCGGTGGCCGACGTGAAACGCGATCCGACGGCCGGCGACGGCATCCTCAAGATCGTCGCGAGACTTGTGCTGGGGACCATTCTCCTGCTCGTCATCGTCGCGGTCGTCGTCATTGCCGTGCTGCTCGTCGCGGTGTTCGTTGCCGCGGCGATCGGCGTCGCGGTTGCGGTCGTCGCTGCCATCGCGGCGGGCGGTGCGCTCGGGGTCGCCGCGACGTCGGCGCTCGTGGGACTCGCACGCCACTCGCTGGCGTCCGGCTTCCGGACGTTCGTCACGCTCGCGGCGGCGATACCGGGCGCGGTCGTGGGGACAGCGGCCGCGTGGGCGTGGCGGCGCGTCCTTTCCGGCCCGTCGCCCGTGGGTCACTTCGTCTTCGACACCCCGCTGCTCGTCGGTCTCCTCCTCGGTGCCGTCGCAGGCGGACTCGTGGGGCGTTTCGCGGCGATCGCCCTGGAACGCCTCGCGCGCTGGATCGGCGCGCGGACACGCGCCGCACGTTCCTGAACGCGCGCGGCACCGTACGTGACAGATTCCGCGCACCCGCCGCGCCCCGGCCGGGCTTTCATGATTGCCGATGACCGCGCCCGATCCGTCCGTCGCGCTCGATGAACTCCTCGCGCACCGTGCGTGGGTTCGGACCCTCGCGCTGGCGCTGTCCCGCGACGAGCACGAAGCGGCGGACGTCGAGCAGGCGACCTGGGTCGCGGCGCTCGAGAGCCCGCCGTCCCACCGGACGTCGCTCCGCGGATGGCTCGGGACGACGGCACGCCATGCGCTGTCGAGGCTGAGGCGGTCGGAGCGGCGTCGCGTCGCCCACGAGACGGCGGCGACGCCCCGAGACAACGGCGACGGCCGGACGGACGCTTCCGCGCTCGCGGCGCGCGCCGACGCGCACCGGCGGGTCGTCGAGGCGCTGGTCGGGCTGGACGAGCCGTACCGGCGGACGCTGTTGCTCCGCTACTTCGACGGGCTCGCCGTCGCCGAGGTCGCGGCGCGGACGGGTGTGCCGCTGGAGACGGCGCGGGCGCGGCTCCGGCGCGGGATCGCGAAGCTGCGAACGCAGCTTGAGGGGGAGTTCGGCGGACGTGAGACGTTCGCCGTGGCGCTGGGGTGGCTCGGCCGCGGGGACGGGACCGGATGCGTCGGCGCGTCGGCGGCGGGGGCCGCAGGGGGAGTCGTTATGGGCGCGAAACTCTGGGCTGCACTGGCTCTCGTCGCGGTCGCCGCTGGCGGGACGTGGTGGGCATTGCGAACACCGACGGCGCCCGCCGCGCCGCCGGACGTCGCCGCGTGGACGGGGACGGTCGCTGCGCCGGTGCAGAATCCCCAGCCGCGCACGGCGCCGCCGCGCGCGGAGAAGCCCGTCGCGCCGACGCCCCGCGCCGAGTCGCCGAAGGTGACCGTCCCGGAACCTCCGTCGTCGGCCGAACCGGAGAAGTCCGCACAGGAGAGGCTCGACGCCGCGCAGATCTCCGCGTCGTGGAGCGACGTCCCGTGCCTCGACGTCGTCGGCGAGATCTCGGCTGCAGCCGGAGTGGAAGTCTACGTCGAGCGCGCCACGCTCGATGCTCTCTCGAAGTCCCGCGCGTCGATGGAGTTCGACCGGGGTCCGGCGGCCGTGATCCTCGGCATGGTGGCAGGTCTCGCCTCGCTGACGCCGGACGTGCAGGCGAAGCGGATCGTCCTCGTCGCGGCGGGCGGCGCCGCGCCCGACGAATCGTCGCTCGTTCGTGTGCCCACGACGCGCACGGGTCCCGACGGGAAGCCCGAGCAGATCGTGTTCGTGGTCCTCGACGAGCGAAGTGTCGCCGTCGAGGGCGCGGAGGTCTGGATCGCGACGCCGCCGTCGCGGCGCGCGACGACGAACGTCGCGGGCGAAGCGACGATCGACCGGCCGCTCGCGTCGCCGGAGTGGTTCGCGCGGAAGGCGGGCTACGTGGACGCGGCGCCCGCGTCGGCGAAGGCCGCGGGACGGCTCGAGCTCCGCCTCGGCGGCGCGGCGGCCCGGATCGAGGGCGTGGTGCGATCGCGGACCGGTGCCGGCGTTGCCGGTGCGCGCGTCATTATCTGGCGCACCGTCCAGCCGGGGCGGGCGGCTCCGTCCACTCCGCATGACCACCGCACTGCGGCCGACGGCTCATTTGCAGACGCGTCGGTCCCTCCGGGTCGCGTAACCGTGGACATCAGCGCAACGGGCTTCGCGGCTGTCAGGACCGAGCTCGATGCGGCGGCCGGGCCGTCGCCACCGCTCGACGTCGTCCTCGCGCCGGAGTGCGTCTGCAGCGGCACCGTGAGGGACGCGGCGGGTACGGCGGTGCCGATCGTCCGGATCGAGGTGCGACGCCAGGGAGCGGACACCGCGACCGGTGCCATGACGCGGAAGGACGGGACGTTCCGCGTCGGCGCCCTCGCGGCGGGCCAGGTCACAGTCACCGCGTTCGGACGCCGCGGGCAGTCCCTCGCCACGACGACCCTCACCCTCGTCGAAGGCGAGACGGCGACCTGGGACCCGGTCGTCGATCCGGCCGCGAAGTAGTGGGCCTCGACCCGCGGGCCGGTTGAATACCGAGGCGGGACAAATTTTTGTCCCGCGCAATTCGTTCAGATTCGAGGCTCCGTCGCCGCTGCGTTCGTCGGCGTCCCGCCCTGCGATTGACGCGTCGCTCGGAGGTGATGTTGGCCGTCCCGCGTGAGCCCGGTCGTATCGGGACGAAGCGCGGACCGCAGCCTGGAGCGGGAACGGGCGCGGCGGCGGCGGCGGCGCCGGCCGCCGCGCGCCAGTCGTCCCCGAGGGACGCCGATGCACCACGAACCGCTCGTCCCGGACGCCCACCCGCCCCGCGAGATCGCCCGGAAGGTCGAGAGTCTCGGCGTCGCGAAAGCCAAGACCGACGGTCTCACTGGGGCATCGTCTACGTCGGCAACGTGATCGGCTGCCTCGGCACCGCGGCGCTCGCGGTCGCCGGGAACCTGGCGGGGCTGGGCAACGGCGGGTTCGGCCGGGCGGCGCTCCAGATCGCTGCGTCGAAGTCCGCGCTGCCCGTCGGCGAAGCGCTCGCCCGCGGCGTGCTGTGCAACGCCCTCGTGTGTCTCGCCGTCTGGCTCGCGATGGGCGGTCGCAGCGTGGCCGACAAGATCCCAGCCCGAGCAGTTCACGAGGCTCCGCGCCTGGCCGAGCCCGCGGGCCGCCCGCGGCGTTGGGACCCTTGCGTGGCGTGACGAAGCCGACGCTGCGGGTCCCGCCTCGCGGTCGGCTCCGCGGATCTCGCCCAGGACCGTTCGTCGCGCAGCGGCCGCGCGCCGAGTCGGCGCACGAGGCACGTGTTTCCTACGACGCACGCCGTTCTCGCGCGAATCCTCGTGAGCTCCCCGGGCCGGCGATCGTCCTCCCCGTGACCGCGTTCGTGACGCTCGGCCTCGAGCACTCGATCGCGAACTGGTTCTTCCTGCCCTACGGGCTCGTCCTCGACGAGCAGGGCGCCGTCCCGCTCGCGGGCGTCTGCCGCAACCTCGCCGTCGTGACCGCGGGCAACATCCTCGGCGGCACCCTCCTCGTCGCAGGTGTGTACTGGATCGCGTATCTCCGCGGCGGGCGCCGCGGGGCGTGACTACTCGAACGTCCGCATCCGCGCCCGGCCGAGGGTGGAGTTCGAAATGCTCCACATCAGGCCCGAGTCGAGTGAATCGCCCGACTCCGCGCGTTTCGACGTGAGGAACACCGTGTGGATGACGGCGCGGGACGACTCCGCGCGGCGCTCGATCGCTTCGCGGACGCGGTCCTTGTGGCGGAGGTCGCCCGCGTCGCGCTCGGCGTACGAGACGAGCAGGACGCTGTCCACGCCCGGCTGGTCGAGTGCGGCGCGCATCGCACCCCAGAGGTCGCAGCCGCCGTGCGGGCGCACGTCGGCGAGCATCGTGGCGATCCGCTGGCGCGATGTCGCGTCGAGTGCGCGCGGCTCCTTGAACACCGTGCGGACGTCGTCGTCGGCGAGGACGACATTCACCTCGACGTCGCTCTCGAGGTTCCCGATGGCGGTCATCACCTTGCCGCGGATCTCGTCCCAGCGGGTCTCCTCTTCGGCGCGCTTCTTCAGCGCTTGCGGCGCGGAGATGTCGAGGACGATCACGAGGCGCCGTGAGTTCAACTGGGCGCCGTAGACCTCGGCCTTCGTCGCGTACTTGTCGTCCCAGAACCAATTCATGTCGGCGTTCGACTTCGGCTTCCAGGTGTCGCGGGCGCCGCCCCACCACGACTTCCAGACCTGCGTGTCGCGATCGAGCGACTTCCTCGCCGCCTGCCGGAGACAGCGGTGCGCGAGCGCGGCGGTGCGCAGGTCGGGGTCGCCGAGCAGTGCGATGAGGACGTCGATGCACGGCGCTGTCTGGAGCGACCACGCGGCCTCGGCGCACGCGGCGCGGACACGCGGACTCGAGTCGGCCGAGAGTCCGAGCAGTCGCGATTCGAATGCGACTTTGTCGAGCCAGCGGTACCGATAGACGGCGACGGCACGCACGCGGTCGTCGGGGTCCGCGAGCGCGGCCTCCACGACGGCCGCCGCTCCCTTCGCGCGCACGCGGCCGACGGCCCACACGGCCGTCGCACGGACCGTCGGGTCCGTCGACTTCATCGCCTCGACCGCGATCGCGTGCGCGTCGAGGTTCTCTGTGAATCCGTCGAGCGCCCAGAGCGCCGCGCGGCGCACCTCGGCGTCGCGGTCCTCGAGTGCGAGTTTCCGCAGCGCGGGAAGCGCGGCCGCGCACTTCGTCCGGCCGAGCGCCTCGGCCATGTTCCAGCGCTCGAACGTCTTCCCGGACGACGCGCGCGGGAGCAGTTTCGCGACGAGTTCGGGCTTCGTGACGTGATCGCACGCGACGATCGCGTTGTCGCGGACCATCACGTCGTCGTCGTCGAGGAGGCGCACGAACAGCTTGAACGCTTCGTCCGAGCCGTCCTTCGCGAGTCCGAGCGCGGCATCGATGCGGTCGGACGCGTCCTTGCTCCTGGCGAGCGTGACGAGCTTGTCGTCGAGCGCGAGCGCCGCCGCCGCGAGGAGCGGAAGGGCGAGAACGGCGAGGAAGCGCAGGGGCTTCGCCATGGGGGAGATGATACCAGCGGACGCGGGGGAGTTCGACGCAACGCGGATCTCGCCGGTCAGATCAGCGCGCCGAGCGGCACGGCGATCGTCGTTCGCGTCAGGCGCAGCACGTCGGTGCCGCCGCACGCCCTGGACGACGAGATCGATCTCGTCACCGTCGGCGGTTCGGCAAAGTGCCCACGACGTGGGCGATTATCGCCCACGTCGTGGGCAGGTTGAGTGAGACCGGCGACTCGCGGCTCCGCGACGCCGCCGCGCGGCTACACTGGCGCCCATGCCTCGCATGAACCCGACCTTCTACATCGTCTCGGCGTTCCTCTGCGGGTTCAACCTGCCGACGCTGACGCAGATGATCGACGACGGCACCGGCGTCCACAGCGCCACCGACATCTATGTGTGGAATCCTCGATGACGCGGAGGCGGCGGCGGGTGGCCTTCGACGTCGCGCCGGTGCGCGGGTCGCGGCCCTCGATCTCGTAGGTCTCGCGGACGACGCCGACGCCGCGCTTCTGCCACGACGGGACGGTGTCGTAGTTGACGCCTCGCTGGAAGAGGAACTCGTTCTTCTGCGCGGTCGTCATGCCCATGAGGCGGGCCGTCGCGTCCTTCACCGACGCGCCTTCCTTCCGCTGGATCCAGTAGCAGTGACTGCTCAGCGCGTTGCGGTGCGCGTCTTCCTGGCGCCATCGGAAGTAGTCGCGGACGAGGTCCGCGGTCGGCAGTTGGCAGACGCGGCAGTCGAAGGTCGCGGCCGCGCCAAGCGCGAGCGTGAACGCGGCGCTCGCCTCGGCGGCGAGGATGGAGTTGAGCTTGCGCTCCTTCCGCCCGAAGTCGTCGGCGTCGCGGCGGAAGAGGACGGAGATCTCGTCGCTCTCGGTGTACCCGTAGACGATCGACGAGTTGGCGTCCATCAGCGCGCGGACCGTGCCGACCATCAGGTCGCGGAAGCGGACGTCGAACGGCGCCTCGAAGGGATGCGTCTCCCGCGTGAGCCGCGTGAAGCCGTGCCCGTCGAGGCGGCAGACGATGTGGATGCCCGGCAGCACGCAGTGGTCATGCGCGGTCTCGAAGACGCGCATCCGCACGTCGAGTTCGTCGAACTTCATCGCGGGTCAGTGTCCGTGGCCGGAGCCGTGCTCGTGACTGTGACCGTGTCCGTGTCCGTGATCGTGTCCGTGATCGTGTCCGTGATCGTGATTGCCGCTCCCGCAACTCCCGTCGCCCTTGCAGTCCCCGCCGCCGCTCTTGGCGCCGCCGCACGACCCGTTCCCGCCGCAGCACCCGCCCTCGCCGGCAGGGGGCATCCCCGGGGAGCCGTCGTCGGCGAGTCCGGCGGCGCGGCGGATGGCGTGGGCGCGGCCGAGGAGCGACATCGCGACGGCCTCGCGGCCGAGGGCGGCCATCGACGCGGCGTAGGCTTCGAGGGTGTCGGCGATTTCGGGGGCGTCGGGCCCGTGGTGCTCCTCGTCGATCCGGATCGCGCGCTCGAAGAGGGGGATCGCCTCCTCGTGGCGCTTCGCGGCGGCGAGTTGCGTCGCGAGATTGTGGAGGCACGTCGCGACGACCTGGTGCGCCGGGCCGCGCACGCGCTCCCACACGCCGAGGCAGCGACGGAACGGGTCGAGGGCCTGCTCGGGTTCGCCGACCATTGCGTGGAGGTGGCCGAGCGCGTTCAGGCTGGCGCAGACGTGCGGGTCGTCCTTCCCGAGCGACGTCTCCCAGGCCGCGATCGCGTCGCGCAGGAACGTGATCGCCTCGGCGAACCGCTGCTGCCCGCCGCGGAGGAGCCCGAGGTGATGGAGGACGACGGCATTGCGTGGGTCGTCGGCGCCACTCGCGGCGGCGGCGCGCTGTGCGAGGAGCAGCGACGCCTCCGCTTCGGCGAAGCGGCGGGCGTGCATCGCTTCGGTCGCTTGGGAGAGGCGGGAATCGCACTCGAGCTGGAGCGGCGTCGCGGGCATCGACGCAGGCTACCCGGCGTCACGGAACCTGGGAGGATCGGTCGGCGTCGGACGCTCGGGCGCGGCGGGACTGCGCACCGCAACCGGGATCGCCCGGGTAACGTCCCTCTATCGCGACGACCTATCGCGAGGACGACTGCTGCCGGAGGCGAGACATGAAGAAGACCGCGTGGCTCCTGGGCTTTCTCCTCGGCGTGGCCGCGGCAACCGGCGCGGGGTCCGTCGCCGCCGCCAAGGACGACGTGAAGCGCGAACTCCAGCTCTCGCTCAACGACATGGGACTCGTCGGCGACTGGATCTACGACGACGCGGCCGAGGGCTTCGCCGTGGCGAAGCGCACGGGCCGCCCGCTCATGATCGTCTTCCGTTGAGTGCCTTGAACATCCGCAAAGGAAATGGACGCGCAGGTTGCGCGTCGAGGTGATCCCAAGCTCCAGAAGCTGATGGAGCGATTCGTCTGCGTCCGCATCGTGCGGATGCGCGATGCGGATCTCTCATTGTACCAGTTCGACTGGGACCTCTCCTGGGCGGTGTTCTTCATGAACGCCGACGGCACGATCTACGGCCGCTACGCCTCGCGCGACGGCACGCCGACCGAGAAGTGGGACAAGTCGTCGATCCCCGGCCTCTGCGCCGCGATGGAGGGCGCCCTCGAACTCGACGCCGTGTTCCCCGCGAACAAGGCGGCGCTCGCGGGGAAGAAGGGAACCCGGCCCTCGTATCCGGCGGTGGACGACTATCCGGCCGTGCGCTCGCGGTTCTCGGAGAACCCGGACGAGCCGGCGAAGGGCTGCGTCCACTGCCACTTCACGTGGGACGCCGTCCGCGACGAGGTCCGCGGGAAGAACGGGAAGCTGCCGGACGAGCTCTTCCGCCCGTACCCGATGCCCGACGTCGTCGGTCTCACGATGGACCTCGACAGTCGCGCGAAGGTCACCACGGTGAAGAAGGGCTCCGCCGCGGAGAAGGCCGGGTTCAGGGACGGCGACGACATCACTACTGCCGCCGGCCAGCCCATCCTGTCGATCGCTGACGTGCAGTGGGTGCTCCACCACACGAAGGTCCCGTGCGACGTTCCGTTCCAGGTCACGCGCGACGGGAAGCCGGAGAAGCTCTCGCTCCACCTCGATCGCGACTGGCGCACGAACGACGTCTCGTGGCGCGAGTCCACGGGCTACATGCGAGCTCAGTTCCGCTGCGACGACCTCGACGACAACGCCCGGACGAAGCTGAAGATCCCCGCCGATGCGCTGGCGTTGAAGGTCCGCTTCGTAGGCCCCCAGAGCGAGGCCGGCCGCGACGGGCTCAAGGTCGGCGACATCATCGTGAAGGTGGACGACGAGACGAAGCGCATGGACGAGACCGGCTTCCTCTCGTACCTCGAGCAGACGTGCGTCCGCGGCCAGAAGGTGAAGGCGTTCGTGATGGAGGGGAAGAAGCGGCGCGAGGTGCGGTTCCGCGCGCGGTGACCCAGATGCGGCCCCGTTAGAACCCGTTCCCCGTGCGGATCGAGACGTCCTTGCGGACGTCGAATCGGAGCTCATCGAGGGCGATGATGCTCGGCCCGGCGCCGCCAGTCAGCGTGCAGGAGAGGTGGCCCTTGAAGCGCTTCTTCGCCGGATCGACAGTCTCGATGACGAGGCTGCCGGACCCGGGGTTGAGCGTGAAGGTCGTGAGGTTCGGCGGGATTCCACTGCGGATCGTGCCCTCGACGAATGCGCCGGTGAGCGGGTACGTGCCCGGGCCGTCGATGCCGCCGACGAGGAAGTACGCCTCGTTGAGCACGCCGGAGGGCGATGTCACGGAGCCGAAGATCTGGAGCGTGTTGTCGCCCTCGTACCACTCGCACTGCGCCGTCGTGCCGCGGCGGTACGTGTCGTTCACCGACCACAGGACGAGGTCGCCCTTCGCGAACTCCTGCGTCACGGACTTCGCGAGCGCGACGTGCTTCTTGTGCAGCTTCAGGTAGGCCTTGAGGCGGGCCGTCTGCGAGGGGTAGGTGGCTCGGGGCACGCTGAACAGGTCGCCGTTGACGGCGCTCGCGGCGGCCGCGAGCTTCGTGCTGAGGACGCTCGCGTACTTCCCGGCGTTCTCGTATCCGTAATCGCTGAGCAGGTTGAGCAGGTTCTGGATCGTGGCCAGTCCGGCCGCACCGACCCCCGTCCGCGACGTGAACTCGGCGGCATACGGCTTCTCCAGCAGGCCGATCACAGTGACACCGTGCGCGAGGTCCTGCGCCAGGGTGCTCGCCGGCTTCGCGATCGTGGAGAGGCTCTTCAGGACGGCCGACTTCTGCTTCTTCTGCGCAGCGTCGAGCGTGCCGGAGAAGTCGTTGTCGCGGCGCGTCGCGAGTTCCACGTTCAGCGCATCGAACGCGGTGGTGAACGGAGCTGCCGGAGCGGCGACCGGCGCGGCGAAGACGAGAGCGACGAACATGGCGAACACAGCGGCGAGTCGGATCATGGTTCCTCCGGGCGACGCCCCCTGCGAAGGGACCTCGGCGCGTAGGGTGCCGCTCGACGCCGCCGAGCGCCATGAAACGCGGTGCGCTCTCCCGTCCGATGCGTTGGAGTCGAGTTACCTGTCCTCGAACAGGTTCGAGAAACCGCCGAGGACGGAGCCTTCCTCGCGGGAGCTGCCTCCGCCCGACTTCGCGTGGGCGTAGATCGTCTCGGCGAGACGCGAGAACGGGAGGCTCTGGAGCCACACGGTTCCGTGGCCCGAGAGCGTCGCGAGGAACATGCCCTCGCCGCCGAAGATCATCGACTTGAGGCCGCCCGCGGCCTGGATGTCGTACGTGATGCCCGGCGTGAACGCCACGATGCAGCCGGTGTCCACGCGAAGCGTCTGCCCGGTCAGCTCGCGGCGGATGATCGTGCCGCAGGAGTGGGCGAACGCGAGGCCGTCGCCATCAAGGCGCTCCAGGATGAAACCCTCGCCGCCGAAGAAGCCCGCGCCGAGCCGCTTCTGGAAGGCGATGCCGACCTTCGTGCCGAGCGCGGCGCAGAGGAACGAGTCCTTCTGCAGGATCATCGTGCCGCCGAGCGCCGCGAGGTCGAGGGGGATGATCTTGCCCGGATACGGCGCAGCGAACGCGAGGTGGCTCTTCGCGCGGCCGTGATTCGTGAAGTGGGTCATGAAGATCGACTCGCCGGTGAGCACGCGCTTGCCGGCGTCGATGAGCTTGCCGAAGAAGCCGCGCTCGGGCTCCGACCCGTCGCCCATGCGAGCCTCGAACTCGATGCCTTCTTCCATGTACGTCATGGCGCCGGCTTCGGCGATCACGGTCTCGCCGGGGTCCAGTTCGACCTCGACGAGTTGCATGTCGTCGCCGTGGATGACGTAGTCGATCTCGTGGCTCTTCATGAGCGGTCTCCAATGGGTGTCGAGCGCGTTCAACCCGCGGGGCGGGGGACCGGTTCGGCAGTCTCTCGCACCACACGCGCCGCGCGCTCGATGTATCTTCGGGGCGCTTCGTGGTACGAATCCAGTTGGCACGGCCACATCTCCCGGCGGCAGCAGCTTCGCCAGGACCCGAGGAGCACCGGACTTGAACATCACGCCTCACCTTGCGGCACGCGCCGCGTTGCTCACGGTGCTCTTCCTCGCGGTTCCCGCCGCCGCCGACACCGTCGATGCCGCGCCCGGCGAAGACGGCCCGTCGGACCGTCCGGCGCTCGGCGACGGCGTGGCGACCGGCGTCGCCCGCGACCGTGCATTCGCCAAGGCCCCGCCCCGCGCGCGGCGCATCGCCAGGATCGAGCCCCTCGACGTGGCCGCACTTCGCGCCGAGGACGATGCGCAGCGCGCCGCGCTCGGAACCAAGTGGAAACGATGGAACCGCGTCGGCGTCGTGCGCGCGATGCGGCCGGTCGTCGTCCCCCCTGTGCCGACATCCTGGGGCAGCCGCGCGGAGACGCTCGACGACGGCTCACGCGTGTTCCGCATCGAAGTCCGGGCGCCCGGCGCGACAGGGCTGCGCGTGCGGTTCAGCCGCTGCGAGGTGCCGGCCGGGTCCGAGATCACGATCTACGACGCCGACGAGCCCGCGGAAGCGTATGGCCCGCTGCGGCCCGACACGAGCGACGGCACGTGGCTCGGGCCGACCGTCTTCGGCACTCGCGCGGTCGTTTCGCTGCGCGTTCCGGCATCGAAACTCGCCGAGCCCGTGCGCCTCGCCGTAGACGGTGTCGCGCAGCGGTATCGTCCGCCGGAGGAGTCGAGCGAGGAATCGGCGACACGCGCGCTTCCCGTCGGCGCGCACGGCGGGTTCCGCGCGCTGAACTGCATGAAGAGCGTGGCGTGCGACGCGGACTACGTGTCCGGCCCGGCGCGCGGCGTGGCTCGTTACGAGTTCTCGAGCGGCGGCAACGTCTACCTCTGCTCCGGATCGCTTCTCGCCGACCTCGACACGACGAACCAGATCCCCTGGTTCCTCACCGCGAACCACTGCGTCTCGACGGACAAGTCCGCGAAGACGATGGAGATCTTCTGGGACTACCGCCTGCCGACGTGCGGCGGGGCCGTGCCGTCGCTGACGAACGTGCCGCGTACGCTGGGCGCGACGCTCGCCGACACGACGGCCGACAGCGATTGCACGCTCGTGCGGATCACGGGCACCCTGCCGTCGAATCGGTACTTCTGTGGGTGGACGTCGGCGAAGCCGGCGGTCAACGCGGCGATCGTCGGCGTGCACCACCCCGAAGGCACGCACATGCGGATCAGCTACGGCAAGCTCCAGTCGTCGAGCGCCAACTTCCACACGATCGTCTGGAACGACGGCGTCACCGCCGAGGGCTCGTCGGGCTCCGCCATCTTCAACGGGCAGATGCAGGTGGTGGGACAGCTCTGCTGCGGGTCGTCGTACTGCAACCGCCCGAACGACCCCGACGACTACGGGCGCCTCGACGTCAGCTACCCGGCGATCCTCAAGCCGTTCCTCGGCAACGTCCCGCCCCCGTCGGGCCCGGACGCCTGGGACCCGGGCGACGACACGTCGGCCGGGGCGACCGCGCTCGCCGTGCCGACGACCGCCGGCATCACGCACGGGCCGCACACGCTCAACGGTTCGGACGCTGCCGATTGGTTCTCGGTGGACCTCGACGTGTCGGTGCCCTACGTGTTCGAGTCCACGGGCGCGATCCGGGCCGACGTCTTCTCCGATGCCGCGGCGACGCAATCGGTCGCGACGACCGCCGGCGGCCCGTCGGGCTTCTCGCTCGTCGCCGTTCCTGCCGTCACGGGACGTCACTGGGTCCGCATCCGCCGCGCAACCGTCGGCGTGGACGCCAGCTACCAGTTGCAGGTGCTTCGCCAGGACACGACGCCGCCGAAGTCCGTCGGCGCGCTGAAGGCCGTCTCCAAGACCGGCGGCTACGCACTTCTCACATGGACCGACCGCGCGAAGGACGAGGTCGGCTATCGCGTCGAGTTCCTCGGGGCTGCGGGCTGGGTCCGCGTCGCCAACCTGCCGGCGAACTCGAAGCGGTTCAAGCACCGCCCGGGTCCGGGGCAGCAGCTCTACCGCGTCGGTCCCTACGACCTTCTCTCCACGAACTGGAAGGAAGTCGCTGTGAAGGTGAAGGGCAAGCCCGGCCTCGACGCGTGGGACCCGGTGGACGACACCGGCGCCGGCGCGACGTCGGTCGGCACGTCGATCGACGGTCGCACGCCCGTCCACGAGCTCGATCGCAACGACGCGGCCGACTGGTTCCGCATCGACCTGCTCCAGGGCGAGACGTGGGCCTTCTCGACGAGCGGCGACGGCGACACCGTGGGCACCGTGTACTCCGACGCGGGCGGCCTCGTGCAACTCGCGGAAGGCGACGATCAGGAGGATCTGTTCGGATCCGTGATCGACTCCGACTTCCGGATCGAGTTCACCGCGCCGGCCTCGGGGACTTACTGGATCCGCGTGCAGGCGTATCCGACCACGCCGCGTGCGACGTACGAGTTCGTCTTCCAGCTCCAGTAGTTCGGCCGTCGCGCCGATCCGGGAAGGACCGTGTACCTCCGGATTCGCACTCGCGTCCGCCTTCTCGCCCTGGCGGCGCTGCTGGCCGTGGCGGGCGCATCGTCGGCCGACGTCGTCCACCTGCGCGGCGGGCGGCGCCTCGTGGGGCGCGTGGAGGAAACACCCGACAGCGTCCGCGTGAGCGTTGACGGCGGCACGCTCACGATCCCGCGCAGCCAGGTCGAGCGGATCGAGCGCGGGGAGCTCCCGGGGGACGAGTTCGCACGGCGGTTCGCGTCGCTCGGAGACGACGACGTGGCGGCGGCGCTGGATCTCGCGGCGTTCGCCGAGCACGCCGGGCTCCCGGACGAAGCCGGCCGCGCCCTCGGCCGCGTCGCCGTGCGGGGCGCGACGGACCCGAAGCTGCGCCAGGCGCTTCGCCGCTGGAGCGTGGACGTGAGGCGACTCGCACCGGACCCGGAAGGCGACGCCCGGCTCTGCGCGGTCGTCGGCTCGGGCGCCAAGCTCCACGTCACACCGCACTTCCGCATCGCATTCGACGTGGACCCGGAGGAAGCCCGCCGGCGTGGCGACGCGCTGGAAGCCGCCTACCGCAAGGTGTACGACTTCGCGGCGAGGATCGAGTTCGACGCGAAGGCACTCGAGAAGCGCGTGGACGTCGTGCTCTTCGCCGACCACGCGCGGTGGGTGGCTGCGCTGCACAAGACCCCCGAGGAGCTCAAGGGAATGAGCGGGCTCTACGTCCACGCCGACGCCCGCGTGTATCTGTTCGACACGACGACGATCCCCGAGTTCAGGGCGGCGCTGGCCGCGGTGGACGGCGCGAGGGCTGAACTGGCGAAGGCAGAGCAGGTCGCCGACGACTGCCGCACGCGTGTCGCGACGGCGGCCGAGCGAGTCGCCGCAGCCGTGTCGTCATCGGACGCAGCCTCGCGCCGCGCGCGCGAGGCCGACGTGGCGCACGCGAGGGAGTTGCTGCGCGCCGCCGATGCGGAGCACGCCGCCGCGCGCCGCCGCATCGAGGAGTACGAAGGCGAAGTCGCAGCGCACACGGAGCGCGAGAATCTGGCAACGACGACGCACGAGGCGTGTCACGCGCTCTCGTTCGCGACGGGGATCTGCCGTGGCGGCCAGCCGATGTGGTTCCTCGAGGGACTGGCAACCCTCTTCGAGGTGACGAACCGAACGACGTTCCTCATCGACGCGCCGAATCGGATGCGTGTGGACGACCTGCAGAAGGGGTGGAGCGGCGCCGCGCATTCCGCGCTCGCCGCCGTCGTCGCCGATGCCCGTTTCGCCGATCCGAAGGGCGACCGCCTGCTTGCGTACGCCGAGGCCTGGAGCCTCGCCTGGTTCCTGTGCCGGAGGCATCCGGAGGGGCTCGCGAAGTTCGCTCGCGATGGCCGCCTCGCGGCGGTGGATCAGCGCGCCGCCGAGGCGCGTCTCGAGGACTTCCGCGCTGCGTTTGGAACCGACCTCGCGTCGATCGAGGCCGAGTGGTTGGCCGACGTGCGCTCGCTGCTCCCGTAGTTTCGGGTGATGCAGAGCGCCCCCGTCGTTGTCGTCTCGTGTGGACTCCTCGTCTGTGGGTGCGCGGGGGCGGCGACCACGATCACGACGGAGAACGACCTCTACAGCGTTGGGAATCGCGATCGCTGGTACACGAACGGCTTGCGGGTCGCCGGCGTGTATCGCACCGACGCCACGCCGCCGCTGGTCCGCGACATCGCGGAGCGCCTGCCCCGCGTCTCCAACGACGACACGACGCAGATCGGCTGGATCGCCGGTCAGGACATGTACACGCCCGGCGACACGTCGCTCGACCCGCCCGACCCCGCGGACCGACCGTACGGCGGATGGCTCTACGCCGGAGTGCTCGTGTCGAAAGCGACGCGCGCGGAGGACGGTCCCGAGGGCGACAGCGTTCACGTGCTCGAGGTGGACCTCGGCGTCGTCGGGCCGCCGTCGCTCGCGGGCCAGACGCAGGTCTCGTATCACCACTTGATCGACGTCGATCGTCCGCAGGGTTGGGAGTACGAACTCCGCTACGAGCCGGGGATCGTCGTTCAGTACGAGCAGCGGCGGCGGCTCCTCGCCGGGGGCTCGAGCGAGCCCGGGCCGGAGTCGCGAGCCTTCGCCGGAGAGTGGGACCTGATCGGGGTCGGGAATCTCACTGCCGGGAACATCTTCACGCACGGCTCGCTCGGCGCGATCGGGCGATGGGGCAATGAGCTGCGACGCGACTTCGGCCCGAGCACCATTCACTCCGCGGCGGTGGACGTGCCGCATCTGACGACGACGCGCGACTTCCGGTGGTACTTGTTCGGCGGCGTCGAGGGGCGCGCCGTGGCGCGGAACATCTTCCTCGACGGCAACACCTGGCGCGACTCGCCGAGCGTTGACAAGGAACCGTTCCTCGCCGAGTTGCGCGCGGGGCTCGCGATCGAGTGGGGCTCGCTGCGTCTGACCTACACGAACATCAACCGCACGCGCGAATTCGAAGACCAGGAGAGCGCCAGCTCGTTCGGGTCGATCTCGCTGACGTTCGAGTCGCAGTTCTGACCCGTCGGCGCCGACGTGCACGCGGCGTCAATAAGTCTGAGCGTCAACGAGTTCGCGCGTCGTACGGGTCGGCGACCCCGAGCAGTTTCATCACCGCGGCCCTGTCTCCGTCGTTCACCGACCGGCTGAGGAACTCGTCGGTCGTGAGGAAGTTCGACCCCACGCCGAGGTGCCGGACGTACGTCTCGCCGACGTAGAAGTCGGCCCGCAGCAGCGCCACCGGGGGGCCGTACCACGGGGTCTCCCAGCCGTCGGCGTGATCGGCCGCGAACGCCGCGAGCGAGGCGATCGACGCGCGGTCGGTGATCGTGCGCCGCTCGTCGTCCATCGAGGTTCCGCGCACCACCACGCGATCGGCCGCGGCAAGCGCGTCGAACGCGACGCGTTCGCCGGAGACCGCCTGCATCAGGCCGCACGACGCGGCGCCGAGGCCGAGGAGAGCCACGCAGCCGACCGCGAGGAGCGCCGTGCGCAGGGCGAACTTCATGGCGACAGGATAACCCGGAACATTCACGAAGCTCCGCGCCTGGACGAGCCTGCGGGCCGACCGCTGCGTTGGGACCCTTGCGTGGCTTGACAAAGCCGACGCTGCAGGTCCCGCCTTGCGGTCAGCTCCGCAGATCTCGCCCAGGACGGTGTGTCGTCGTGCGAACGAGCCTCGGATCGGCGTGCACCGCAAGCCGTTTCTGGGCTGCACGCCGTTCTCCCGCGGAGCTTCGTGCATGATCCGGGTTAGCGGGGACGCGTCCCATGTTGCCTGTGGGCGTTCGACGGTGCCTCCGTCACACGCCGTATTCCGGCGACGCTTCGCGGACGATCCTGGATAAATGACGCGGATTCGCTCGGACGGACGGCCCTGTGGGGCCCCGGTCGGGCGGTTCCGTGACACACGACTGCTCAACTGAACCCTGTCCCCGAAGGAGATGCGCATGTTCGAGTCCCAAGGCAGCCCGGCCCCCGCGGTCAACGTTCCCGGCACGGGCAAGTTGCACGCGCGCTTCGTGACGTCGATGGGCGACATCGAGTGCGCGCTCCACGAGAAGGAGACGCCGAAGACGGTCGCGAACTTCGTCGCGCTCGCGACCGGCACGGTCGAGTGGACGAAGCCGGGCGCCGGGAAGGTCAAGACGCCGCTCTACTCGGGCACGGTCTTCCACCGCGTGATCCCGGAGTTCATGATCCAGGGCGGCTGCCCCCTCGGCACGGGCACGGGCGGCCCCGGCTGGCGCTTCGGCGACGAGTGCGTCTCGACGCTCCGCCACGACGGCCCGGGCGTCCTCTCGATGGCGAACGCGGGCCCCGGCACGAACGGGTCGCAGTTCTTCATCACCGAGGTCGCGACGCCGCACCTCAACGGGAAGCACACGGTCTTCGGCAAGGTCACGAAGAACGTGGACCTCGTGAAGACGATCGCCCGCGCCGGCAACGGCAAGGTCAAGCTCGAGCGGGTCGAGATCTTCCGGGCGTAGTACCGCCCGCGGAGGCGGAGGGACCGGGCCGCCCCGGTCCACGAAACCCGCGGCGCGGTCGCGGGTTTCATCTTCACGGAGGCCCCGCACATGTCCCTGCACCGTCCCGTCGTGTCTGCCATCGCGCTCACGCTGACGCTCGTCCTCGTGACCGCCGTCGCGCGCCCGGCGCACGCCGACGACGCGCCGCCCGCCCCGAAGGCCGACGGCGACGCCCCGAAGCCGGACGCGCCGAAGAAGGACGAACCCAAGCCGGACACGCCGCCCCCCGCGGCCGCGCCGGCGCCGACCACCGAGCAACTGCTCGCGGACATGGCCGACACGAAGTTCGCCGTCAAGCGACTCGACGCGGCGATCGCGGCGAAGTCAGTCCACGACCCGAAGCTACTCCCCGCGCTCTCGAAGCTCGCCAAGGACGAACAGCCGGACATCCGCCTCGCCGCCATCGCCGCCCTCGGCGCCCGGATCGACGGGGACCAGAAGAAGAAGGCGGCCGACACGCTTGGCGACCGCATCAAGTCCCTGAATGGCAAGCCGGAAGCCGACGCCGAGCGGATGGCGCTGTGCGCCGCGCTCCACGACCTGGCACAGGTCGGGTCGATCGACGCCCTCATCGGGGACATCGATTACGGCGCGAGCCTCGACGAGGTGGACGCCCGCTGCCACGCGGTCGCGAACGTGCCGTCGCCGAAGGCGATCGAGGCGTTGATCGGCTTCATGCAGAAGCGCCATCGCGACGGAACCGGGTACCGCGCTTCCTGCGCGAAGGCCCTGACGTATGCCACGGGTGAGCGCGGCGGCAACGACGCCGACTACTGGCGCGCCTGGTGGAAGGACCACGAGAAGACGTTCGACTTCGAGGCCGCGGCGTCGCTTCGCGAGAAGGCGGCCGCCGACAAGGCGGAGAAGTCGTTGCGCAAGGAGAAGGCCAAGGAGAAGGCCGGCAAGGGCGACAAAGGCGCGAAGTGACCCGGCGTAGTCGCGACTGACGCCGCGCGGCTATCCTCTTCGGATGTTCCCGACCCGTCGCGCCGACCAGGCATCCTGTGCGCTCGAAGCAGTGACGCGGGGGGCCGCGCTCTTCCTCGGTACGTTCTCCACGATCAACGGACTGCGGGGCCTGCTGGCAACCGCGACGGCGTCCGCGCTCGACGTCGCGCCGCCCGCTTCGCTCGACGCGAACATCTGGTGGATCGACCTGCGTCCGCTGCCGTCAAGCGTCGTTGCCGTCGCGATGATCGTGATCGGCGCGGCCCTCGCAGTCTGGGCGCTCCGCCCCGATGCGTCGCGCGTGCTTCGCATCGCGGTGTTCGTTGCGGCGGCGGTGGTGAGCGTCGTCGCCGCTCGCAACGGCATTCACGTTCTGCGACTCGTCGCACGCGGCAGCGTCGATGCGGATCCGCTGCCGTTGTCGTTCGTCTTCGCAGGTGCCGCGGCGGTGGTTGCCTGGTGCGCGGCGCGGCGACCGACGGACGACCGCCGACTGCGTCCGGTGCTGGTCGCTGCCGCCCTGTGCGTGGGGCTGTTCCCGCTCGCGCAGATGGTCACGTTCGGCCGCGCCGACTACCGTCGCGACGCGGACGCGATCGTCGTCTTCGGCGCGAGGACGTACGCCGACGGCCGTCCCTCCAATGCGCTCCGCGACCGCGTGCGCACGGCCGTCGCGTTGTGGCACGAGGGCCGCGCTCCGGTCCTCTACCTCTCCGGCGGCCCGGGGGATGGATCGACGCACGAGACGCAGGCGATGCGCCGCCTCGCGCTCGACTGCGGCGTGCCCGGCGCCGCGATCGTCCTCGACCGAGACGGCGTGAGTTCCCGCGCGACGGTGCTCGACGCCGCGGGTTGGCTTCGAGATCGCGGCCTCCGTCGCGTGCTCGCCGTGAGCCACGCGTATCACCTGCCGCGCGTCCGCCTCGAGTTCGACCGCGCCGGAGTCAGCGCGTTCACCGTGCCGGCGCGGGAGGAGCGCATCCTCGCGAAGCTCCCGTGGTTCGCGGCTCGCGAGGTTGCGGCGTGGTGGGGGGCGTGGGTTCGGGCGTGACGAAGTCGAGCGCGCGCGTCATGCCTTCCGGGGCGCTCGCCGACCCGCTTTCGTCGGCTTCGTGAGCGTCCTCAGTGCGTGCCGCACCGTCCACGCCGTCTCGGCGGTCGGACTCTCACGCTCCCAGCGGACGCAGACCGTTCGCACCCAGTCCGACCGAGACTTCGACGCGTCGTTCAGCCAGTTGCCGACAGAGCGGCGCACGTAGTCGCTCGGGTCGGACCGCACCGGTTCGAGCAGCGGGAGCGCGGGCGACGGGTCGGCCTTCAACTCGTTGAGGTGAAGCGTCCAGACGCCGCAGGGTCGTGTCGCTTCGACCGCGCAGCGGCGGACGTTCGCGTCGGCGTCGCGGACCCACGGTTCGAGCGTTGCGATGGCGGCCGACAAGTCCTTCGCGAGGTGCGGACGCAGCGCCTCCCACGCGCACTCGCGCACGGCCATGTGGCGGTCCGCGGCGACCGGGAGCATCACGGTGAGACGAGCGGGAAGGTCGAGTGCCGGGTCGGCCATCCGGGCGTACGCGGCCCAGGAACGCACCATGTCGGAGGTGTGCGCGCCGAGCGCGGAGAGCACGTGTTCTCGCTGTCGGTGACCGTCGAGCGCCGCGTGGATCGCCTCGCCCATGCCGTGGGACCGCGCCATGACGCCGTCGCCCGCGAGCCGATCCGCTGCAGACGCGAGATGCGCGGCGGCCCGCGTGTCGAGTCCCGCCCGCACGATCGCATCACTGCTCCCGACGGCACGCGCGAGGCGGCGGACGTCGATCGCGAGCCACTCGACGAGCGTGATCGTCTCCTCGCGACCGTCGTGCAGGTTCTGGAGGACCGCGGGCGGGATCTCCGACATCCGCCGCGCGCCTTTGCGGCGGGGCTGGGGATCCGAGGCGGGGGTGACCATCGGAGGAGGTTAGCCGCGGGGCGCGCGGACGGGATACTCGGTGCCGTGACGATCTCCCGCTCGCGACTCGCCCTGTTCGCCGCCGCTGCGACGTGCCTCGCCGTGGCCCCGTTCGCCGCGGGAGGCGACGAGAAACCGAAGCCCGGGACGTTCGACGGGGACGTCGCGGCGTTCATCGACGCGTACTGCCTCTCGTGCCACATGGGGAAGGACAGCGAGGGGAAGTTCGACCTCGACCCGTTCCGCGACGAAGCGTCGGCGCGCGGCAAGTCGCACGGCCTCCGCGAGATCCGCGAGAAGCTCCTCGAGCACGAGATGCCGCCCGTGGGCGAGCCGCAGCCGACTTCGCCGGAGCGAGCGGCGTGCGTCGCGTGGATCGAGTCGGCGCTGCGCGGCGCGAAGGCGCCTTCGCCCGGCGGGGGACGCAAGCCGGCGCCCGGCAGCGGGAAGAAGCCGGGCGCCGACGCTGGAACCCACGGCGCAGGCAAGTCCGGGGCTGCCGGAGCCGCGCCCGCGACGGCCGAGCCGGAGGCGCCAGGCGACCCCGGCCGCGTGGTCCTCCGGCGACTGTCGCGCGCGGAGTACGTGAACAGCGTCCGCGACCTGATTGCGGTGGACGTCGTCACCGACGCGGACTTCCCCGCGGACGACCTCGGCTACGGCTTCGACAACGTCGGCGACGTCCTTTCGGTGTCGCCGTTGCTTCTGGAGAAGTACGCCCGCGCGGCGGAGCGAATCGCGGCCGAAGCGATCGTCACACCCGATGCCGGCGGCACCACCGCGCGGCGCGTCGAGGCGGAGACGCTCAAGCTGAAGGAGGGCGCGGGACTCCGGGATCGCACGTGGGTGAACATGTTCTCCTCGTCCGACGTCACGGCGCAGGTCACGTTGCCCCGCGACGGCGAGTACCTGCTCCGCGCGCGCGCCTACGGCGACCAGGCCGGCTCCGAGCCCGCGCGGCTCGCCTGGGCGGTGGACGGCAAGCGCGTGGGTGATGTCGATGTTCCAGCGACGCGCGCGGCACCGGCCGAGTACGAAGTCCGCGTGCGACTCGCGAAGGGCGCCCACCAAGTGACTGCGGCGTTCGCGAACGACTACTACGCGCCGGACGCGCCCAATCCGGCCGACCGCGACCGGAACCTCGCGCTCGACTGGATCGAGGTCGCGGGGCCGGTGGACGCGGTCGTGCTGCCGGCATCGCATCGGCGCATCTTCGCAGCCGATCCGGGCGGCAGCGACGCCGCCGCGCGCGCCCGGGCCGTGCTGCGTCCGCTGGCGTCGCGCGCGTGGCGGCGCGCTGCGACGGACGACGAGGTGTCGCGGCTCGTGAAGCTCGCCGCGTCCGCGAAGGGAGCTACGTTCGAGAGCGGGATCGCCCTCGCGCTGCAGGCCGTCCTCGTCTCGCCGCACTTCGTGTTCCGCGTCGAGCACGGCAGCGAAGCGCGCGCGCTCACCGGCGACGAGATCGCGGCGCGGCTCAGCTACTTCCTGTGGTCCAGCCTGCCCGACGACGAACTCGCGGAGGCCGCGCGCCGCGGCGGGCTGGCCACGGCCGACGGCGTCGCGGCGCAGGTTCGGCGCATGCTCCGCGACCCGCGCGCGTCGTCGCTCGCGACGAACTTCGCGGCGCAGTGGCTCGAGTTGCGCAACCTGGCCGTGGCCGCGCCGGACCCGGTGCGGTTCCCGTCGTTCGACGAGGAACTGCGCGTCGCGATGCGCGCCGAGACCGAGATGTACTTCGAGGCGGTGCTCCGCGAGGGCCGTGACCTCCGCGAACTCGTGCTCTCCGACTGGACCTTCCTCAACGAGCGTCTCGCCAAGCACTACGGCGTTCCGGGCGTCCGCGGTCCGGAGATGCGGCGCGTCGCGCTGAACGGCGCGCGGCCCGGCGGCATCCTCGCGCACGCGAGCGTCCTCACTGTGACGTCGAACCCGACGCGGACGTCGCCGGTGAAGCGGGGGAAGTGGATCCTCGACCACCTGCTCGCGTCGCCCCCGCCGCCGCCGACGCCGGGCACGGACAGCTTCCAGGGCGGCGAAGCGGCGCTGCGCGACGCGTCGATCCGCGTGCAGATGGAGCGCCACCGGAAGGACCCGGCGTGCGCAGTCTGCCACGTGAAGATGGACGTGCTCGGACTCGCGCTCGAGCACTTCGACGCCGTCGGCGCGTGGCGTGAGACCGACGGCAGGTTCGCGATCGACGCGACCGGCAAACTCCCCGACGGTCGTGCGGTGGACGGCGCCGACGGCCTCCGCCGCGTGCTTGCCTCGGGCGACGCGATGCCGCGTGCCCTCGCGAAGAAGCTGTTCGTCTACGCCGTCGGCCGGGGCACCAACCCGAACGACGAAGCGGCGTTCGACCGTCTCGTCGAAGCACTCCCGCCCGACGGGCGCACGATCGAGGACGTCATCACCGGCGTGGTCCGCATGGACGCATTCCGTTTGCGCGGGGCTCAGCCCTCCGAGGCGAAGACGACGGGGGGGAAGTGATGTCGCTCGTCCACCGTGGGCCGCAGGTCTCGCGTCGCACGGTGCTGCGCGGCGTGGGCGCGGCCGTCGGGCTGCCGTTGCTCGACGCGATGGTGTCGGCGGTGCCTGCATTCGCCGGCACGGGCGACGATCCGGCCGCCTCGCGACTCGTGGTCGTCTACGCGCCGAACGGCAAGCACATGGCCGACTGGACGCCGTCGGCCGAGGGCGACACGTTCGCGATGCCCTACCTCCTGGAACCGCTCGAACCGCTCCGCAAACAGATCGCCGTCTGGAGCGGACTCACGGCCGACGGCGCCCGCGCCCACGGCGACGGCCCCGGCGACCACGCGCGCGCGGCGGGGGCGTTCCTGACCGGCACGCATCCACGGAAGACCGGCGGTGCGGACCTGAAGGCGGGCGTCTCGCTGGACCAGATCGTGGCGGCGAAGATCGGCCAGGGGACGGACCTGCCCTCGCTGGAACTCGGACTCGAGGGCGGGCGCCCGTCCGGCGAGTGCGACTCGGGCTACTCGTGCGCGTACTCGAACAACCTCGCGTGGCGGAGCGAGTCGTCGCCGCTCGCGAAGGAAGTCAATCCGCAGCAGGTGTTCGACCGGCTCTTCGCCGACGCGGGGGCGACCGATGCGCAACGCGAGCAGCGACGCGCCGAGCGCAGGAGCGTCCTCGACTTCGCACTCGACGACGCGAAGCGCCTCGACGCGAAACTCGGCGCCTCCGACCGTCGCAAGCTCGACGAGTACCTGACGGCCGTCCGCGATCTGGAACAGCGGATCGACCGCGCGGCGGCGGCCGGCGCTCCAGGCGCCGCGATCTCCGGCGGCGTGCCGCGCCCCGCGGGCGTCCCGGCGGACCACCGCGAGCACGTCCGTGTCATGTACGACCTCGTCGTGATGGCGTTCCGCGCCGACCGCACGCGCGTGGTCACGCTCATGCTCGGCAACGAGGGCAGCAACCGGAGCTACGCGTTCCTCGGCGTGCCGGAGGGGCACCACGACCTCTCGCACCACGGGGGCGACGCCGCGAAGCAGGCGAAGATCCGCACGATCAACCGGTTCCAGATGGAGGAGTTCGCGGCGTTCCTGGCACGGCTGAAGGCGGCGCGCGAAGACGACGGACAGGCGGGCGGTGCGAGCCTCCTCGACCGATCGATCGTGATCTACGGTTCGGCCATCTCCGACGGCAACGCACACGACCACGGCAACCTGCCGATCCTCGTTGCCGGTGGACGCGCCGGCCCTCGCACGGGCTTCCACCGCCGCGTGCCGAAAGAGACCCCGCTCGCGAACCTGTACCTGTCGGTGCTCGACCATCTGAACGTCCGCGTCACGACCTTCGGCGACGCCACCGGGCGCCTCACGGGGGCCTGATAACATCCCCACGTTCCTGACCGCGGAGGGATCGATGTTCGTGCGCGCTGCGACGGTCGTCCTGCTGCTCGCGGCCTGCGGCGGCCCGTCGGTGATCCGGACGCCCCCCGACGACCGCCGTCCGAACGTGCACCGCCCCGTGTCGGTGCCCCCGATCGACGAGATGCCGGGCCCGGGGCCGGCCGCAGACGCGCCGCCGGCGGCGTCCGATTCGCCCGTCGCGTCCGCCGTGCGCCGTCCCGACGGCCCGCCGACGGTGTTCGAGTACGCGCCGTTCCCGATGCGCGCCCCGACGGGCGTGACCGGGCCCGTCCCCTACATTCCCACGCCGCGCGAGGAGCCGTTCACCTGGCGGATCGCGGGGCCGGTCGTCGCGAAGATGGACGACCCGGTCGGCACGTTCGTCGCGTGGTTCGGGATCGTGCGCGGCGTCGAGCAGGACGCGGTCGGGGGCCGCACGCGCGTCTGGGTCGAGGGCAAGTACTTCGACGGCGCCACCGACCCCGCGGTGCTCTGCATGGACTTCAACGGCGGCGGCGACTTCGTGGCGACGCTCACCGGACCGCGCGTCACGCTGATCCCCCTCTCGCTCGTCCACGTCTACGGCACGGTCACGTCGCGCGAGGGCGGGCTTGCGCGGATCGCCGCCGAGTACGTTCGGGAGTGGGACTGGGGCGAGTTTCGCTTCGTCTCTGCGAGGGGCGAACAGCGCGGCAGTGAGCGATGGCGGAAGCTCTGCACGGTGCCGATCGACGACGCGAGCATGGCGGACCCGTCGCCGTCACCCAGCTACTTCATCGAGCGACTCGGCGCCCGGTCGTCGTTCCTGGAGGAGCGGCCGGAGTTCCCGAAGGACTGAAGTTCTGACCCGGGCTCAGCCGAGGAACTTCGCCAGTTCCGGCACCTTCGCGAGCACGGCCTGGAGCACGGCCGGGCCGACCTTCTCCTTCGCGAACTGGACGAACATCTGGAGGAACTGGCCCCCCTTGTCGGCGTCGAGCCCGCCGCTCTGGAGCGCGCCCAGGATTCCGAGTGCTCCGCCGGACTTCCCACCGAGCGCGCCACCGAGGGAGCCCATCAGGCCGCCAAGATCGCCGCCGCCGCCGCTGCCGCCCATCAGTCCGCCGAGGGAGCCCATCAGGCCGCCGCCACCGCCTCCTCCGCTGCCACTGCGCGCACCGCCCTTGAGCAGGTCGGCCGCGCCGGGGAGGGCGCTCAGGAACTTGGAGAAGTCGGGGCCGTCGGCCTGCCCCTGGAGCGTCTGGAGAACGCCCTTGGTCGCCGACTGGGCCTTGTCCTGGCCGATTCCGAGCTGACCCGAGGCGAGGGAGATGAAGTCCTGGATTCCGGCCATGGTGAGAGCGCTCCGCGTGAGGGCGCCGCGGCACGAGACACGTGCGCGGCGGGTCGCCCATTCTCTGGGCCGTGCGCCGAACTGGCACGCAAACCCGTGGAGGCCCGAGATCGCGGTCGAGCCCGGCGTTTACGTCGCGGCGTCGGTCGCCCGCGGAGTGCGCGGGCCGAAGGCCTTGACGCCGGATGATTTCGACAGTTTCTCACGCATCGAAATGAGCGCGTTGCGATGCTCTTCCGGGAGGTCGGTGCGCGCCGAGTAGCCGTCGCCGAAGTCGCGCACGAACCGGTTGTAGAGCCGCATCGGCTCGCCGCCCTGGGCCGCCTCGCCCATCGCCCGCTCGGCTTCGAGGACGCTCATGCCGTCGTAGGTCGCGCCGCCGTCGAGTTCCAACCGGGAATCGACGAGCAGGCTCATCAGGAGCCAGGCGTCGGGGTCCTTCGCGCGCCCGTCGAAGGCGGCGCGCACGACCGACCCGAGCCCGCCACGGCCCGCCTCGACGTCGCCCACGGGGGGGGCGGCGTCGGGGCGGGACCGGGACTTGGCGGGTTTCGTCGCAGCGGGGGAGGTCTTGGTGTCGCGGTACCACCACATGATGCAGGCCCCATCGGCGCCCCGGGGCCTCCGGCTTGAAAGGAGGCGAGGCCGCGTCGTGGCCGCCTTTGCTCCGCGCCGCCCGCGGTCGGATCCTCCGAGCCTCACGGCGCCGCCGGGGCGATCCTCTTCCCCGGAATACGAGATGGACACCACGGGTTCGAGTGACGTCGGGGCCGAGCGCCCCGTTCCGGAAGCGACTCCCGTCGCTCCGGCGGGTTCGTCGCTCACGCCGACCGAGTTCGAGGAGATGACCGCAGCCGTAGCCGACCGCCTCTTCGCGACCGCACTCCGCCTCGCGCGGAACAGAGCGGATGCGGAGGACGTTGTCCAAGACACCATGCTGCGCGCGTGGCGGGCGCTCGGCAGCTTCCAGCGGGGCACGCGGTTCGAGGCCTGGATCTTCCGCATCCTCCACAACGCGTTCCTCAATCGCCGCCGGAAGGAGTCGCTCGCGCCGGAGGTCCGCGATCCCGACACGTTCAGTCCGCCGGACCGCGGGGAAGTCGTGCCCGACGTCCGGTCACTCGGTGAGTTGCCGGCCCTCGCTGACCGCCATTTCGACGACCGCGTGAAGGCTGCGATCGACGAACTCCCGGACGTCTACCGCACGCCCTTCCTGCTGTTCGCGATGGCCGATCTGACGTACGAGGAGATCGCGTCCGCCCAGGGCGTCCCCATCGGAACGGTGATGTCGCGCCTGCACCGTGCCCGAGCGCACCTGAAGGCGCGGCTCGCTTCATACGCCCGCGACCAGGGGCACCCCGGGGGGCGAACGTGATCGACCCCGCGCAATTCGCCGAGCGACTCGAGATCTGGCTCGACGGTGAACTGCCTCCCGACGAGGCCGCCGAGATGGAGGCGTTCTGCGCCGCCCACCCGGACGCGCGGGCCCGCGCCGACGCCGAGCGGGCGTTCGATGCTCGGGTGCGGCAGGCGCTGCTCGCCGCGCCGACCGCGCCGACCGACGCCCGGTCCGGCTCGGACAGCGTGATGGCTGCACTGGCCACCGCCCGCCGGACGGCCGGAGTCGTTCCCGCTGTTCAAGCGCCGCCGCCTGTCGCCGACCGGCCGGAGTCGCATCCGAGTCGCGCGCGCCTGCTCACGTTTCCGAAGTGGGTCTCGGGGACCGCCGCCGTGCTGGGTCTCGCAGCGATGTGGATGAACTGCATCCCTCCGTTCGAGTGCCCGTATGTCGAGGCTCTCGAGGCTGCGGCGTCGGCTCCGTCGGACGGCAGCGCCGAGCTGGACGGACTGACGCGCGAGCGTGTCTCGCTCCAGATCAACGTGCCGTTCCTGACCATTCCGAGTTCGCGCGCGTTGCGGACACGCGTTCCCGTGGACGGCGGCGAGGCCGTGCTTCTGATGTCCGAGTCGCCTGGGCACCGCCCGTCGTTCCGGCGCGAGCGCAAGATCGACGGCGAGACCTGGTGGATCGCGTCCGAGAACGGGCAGACGCTCGTCGCGTTCGAGGATCCGGGGAACCGCGGGCTCTGGTGCTTCGTCGGACCGGAGGCCGAGGCGACACTCGTCTCCGCTGCGCGGAAGCTCCGGACCGGACTTGCCGCGCCGCCCAAGTGACATTGCAACGCACATTCGCGGCCCCGACCGGAGACCCGAGATGACTCCACGCCCGTTCCCAGCAACCCTTCGCCGGGTCCCCGTGCTCGCGCGTCTCGCCGTGTTTGCCGTGATCGCCGTCGTCGCTGCGGCATTCGGTGTCCGCGACACCGCCTCGGCGCAGGACCAGGGCGGCGCGCCCGCGGCGCGCATCGCAACGGCGGAGTTCGACGCGCCGAAGGTTGCCCGCGGCCGCACCGCACGCCTGCTCGTCACCTTCGACATCCAGGACGGCTACCACGTCTACGCGCAGGACGCCTCTGAGTCGCAGCGCCCCACGTTCGAGTGGACTCTGCCGACGGGTTGGACCGCGGACGCCGTCGAAGACGTCACCAAGCCGACGGTGTTCACCGGCTTCGGCGACAAGGAGAACGTCCACGAAGGCAAGCCGGTCCTCGCGCAGACGTTCACGGTCGGCGCCGACGCCGCCTTGGGCGCGATCGAGCTGAAGGGGAAGGCCGCCTGGCAGTTCTGCAACGACAGCATGTGCGAGTTCGTGAAGGGCTACGCGGTCGTCGCGAAGATCGAGGTCGTGGCGGGTGCTGCTCCGGCCGTCGCCCAGCCGACGCCGAAGGCGCCCTTCGCCGCACTGCCGGAGCTTCCGCCCGTCCGCATCGCGAAGGCGCGGTTCGACCCGGCGCACGTGCCACGGGGCGGCACGGCGCGTCTCCTCGTCCACTTCGAGATCGCGGCGGGGCACCACATGTACCCGCAGACCGACGAGAACCAGCGGCCGAGCTTCGAGTGGACCCTCCCGAAGGGCTGGGCGGTCGGCCCGGTCACCGACCTGTCGCCCACGGTGGAGTTCACCGGGTTCGGGCATCCCGAACAAGTGCTCGAGGGCAAAGTGACCGTCGCGCAGACGTTCACGATCGGAGCGGACGCCGACCTCGGGACAGTCGAACTCAAGGGCACGTCGGCGTGGCAATCGTGCGACAGCGGCAATTGCACGCCCTCGAAGAACAACCCCGTCTCTGCCAAGGTGGAGATCGTGGCCGCCTCCAGTGCCGCGCCGGTGGCGCCGATCCCGCCGAAGCCGCAAGTTGCAGAGGGAGCCACGCCACCCGCGCAGGCGCCGGTTGAGTCCTCCGGGCTCGCCACGATCCTCGGCCAGGCGATGTTCTGGGGACTGCTCACGGTGCTCACTCCGTGCGTGTTCCCGTTGCTGCCGGTCACCGTCAGCTTCTTCTCGAAGCAGAAGGGCCCGGCGCTGCCCCGCGCCCTCGTCTACGCATTCGGCATCGTGTTCACCATCACCGTGATCGGCCTGATCTTCAAGTCCGGCCTCGACGTGATGGCGCGCGGCTGGATGTTCAACCTCGCGATCGGCGTGCTGTTCCTGGCGCTGTCGTTCTCGCTCTTCGGGCTCTTCGACCTGAGGCTCCCGGGATTTCTCACGGACTGGTCCACCTCGAAGGCCGGGCAGGGCGGGATGATCGGCCCGTTCTTCATGGCCGTGACGCTCGCGCTGACGTCGTTCTCTTGCTCGATGCCCTTCCTCGCCACGATGTTCTCGCAGTTCGACCAGGGCGACAAAGTGCAGTCCGTGCTTGGCCTCGTCGTCTACGGATCGACGATGGCGCTGCCGTTCTTCCTGTGCTCGCTCTTCCCCGCGGCAATTCAGTCGCTGCCGCGCGCCGGCGCGTGGATGAACGCGGTGAAGGTGACGATGGGCTTCGTGGAGTTCGCGCTCGCGTTCAAGTTCCTGCGCACGGTGTCGATCACCTTCGGGTGGGACGTCCTGCCGCGCGGACTCGTCCTCGCCATCTGGGTCGCGTGCACGCTCGGCGCGGCGCTCTACCTGTTCGGGTACGTCGTGCTTCCGCACGATACGAAGGTCGAGTCGATCGGCGTCTTTCGGCTCGTGTTCGCGCTCGTCTTCCTGTCGTCGGCGGTCTACCTCTTCCCCGGCGTCCAGGGGCGTCCGCTCGCGTCGTGGATCGAGGGCTTCCTGCAAACGCAGGCGAGCGAGATCGACGTCGGACGAGCGGGCGGCGGCGGCTCTGAGCACCACGAGTGGCCGAAGAACGACTGGGACGGCGCCCTCGCCCGCGCCAAGCTGGCGCAGCGCCCGGTCCTGCTCGACTTCACCGGCGTTGGTTGAAGCAACTGCGCCCAGCTCGAGGCGAAGATCGCCAGCTGGCCGGCCGTGCGCCGGAAACTCGAGACGTTCGAACTCATGCAGATCTGGATCGTGGACAAGAAGATCGGCGACCTCGCGGACAAGCAGTGGGACCGCATGGGCGAGCAGTTCAAGACGAATTCGATCCCGCTGCACGCGATCGTCTCGCCGGAAGGCAAGGAACTCGCCCGCTTCGTCTACTCGCCGACGGTCACCGAGGCGGAGTATCTCGCGTTCCTGGTGAAGGGACTCGCTGCGATGAAGTGACGCTTCGCGCGCGCGGACGGCGCACCGACAAGACTTCTGCGCCGCCCACGGACGCATTCAAGCGTGCGTGCCGTCGCCGCGCGTCGATGCGGTGAACGTGGTGAGTTGGGAGAAGCCGCCCGCTCGCCGCTGACCGCTACACTCTCCGGGAGATGCGCAAGTTCGCGTTCTCGGTTGTCGGTGTCGTTGCGACTGCGCTGCTGCTCGTGCTCGCGATGCCGCCGTCGCGTGCGCCGTGGCTCGCATGGGGCGCGTTCGTCCCTCTCCTGCTCTCGGTGCGCGGGCGGCGATTCGCGATGGTCTCCGCGTTCGCGGCGTGTCTGCTCGCGGGCGTTCTCGCCGAGAGCGGACTCGTCTATCCGCGCCTGGTCGAGGCGGGGGATCCACGCTGGACGTACCTCGGCTACGGGGACTTCGGCATCGTAGCGGCGATCGTCGCGACCGTGTGGTCGGTGCAGCGGGAGACGACGGCGCGCACCGCCCTCGTTGTCGCCGCGGTCGCCGTGCTCGGCGAGGCATTGACGCTCGTCTATCTGCCCGCGCATCTGGCGCTCACGCAATCGCGTGAACCGGCCGTCGTCGGCCTCGCCCCCTGGACGGGCATCTGGGGCGCGTCGTACGTGGTCTGGGCGGTGAACCTGCTTCTCGCGACATGGATCGAGCGGCGCGAATTCCGCCGAGCCGCGGTCGGCGCCGCGGCGCTCGCCGTCACCCTCGTCGCCGTGCGCCTCGCCGACGGAGGCCCCGAACCGGGCGGCGTTCGCATCGCTGCGATGCAGACCGACCGCGGCGAACTCGGCGCCCTCGCCAATCGCAACGCGAAGGCTGGTGCGGCCGGGGCGACTCTGGTGGTCTGGCCGGAGCTGAGCGGAATGGCGTCCGCGCGCCGCGGCGATGCGTCGGCGTTGATCGCTCTCGCGCGCACGCCGGGCCAGCCACCGTTCGTGACGTCGTTCCAGAGCGCCGACGCGCCGCTGCCGAAGAACGTGGCGGCAGTGTTCTCCGCCGCCGGTGAGTCCCGCCGCTACGCGAAGCGGAGGCCCTTCGGGTCCGAGGTCCTGATTCACGCGCCCGGCGACGAAGCGGTCGCGGTGGACGCTGCGCTCGTTGAGAGCCTTGCGGCTGCGCCTACGCCGGCGCCGAGTGCATCGTCGCGTCGCCGCAGCGTCCACGCCGCACTGGCGATCTGCTTCGACTCCTGCTTCCCGTGGATCGTGCGCGAAGGCGCCTCGCTCGACGGTGTCGAGGTTCTGCTCGTCCCGACGCACGACCCCGATACGCCGTCCGGCTCGATCCAGACCGTCCACGCCGCGTTCATGCCCTTTCGTGCCGCCGAACTGGGCCTGCCGATCGTGCGGGCCGACGTGACCGCTCGATCCCAGATCGTCGATGCCGACGGACGCGTCCTCGCGGAGGCCGGCATCGGCACCGACGAGTGCATTGCCGCCGACATCGTCCCGGGCCGCCGCTGGACCCTCGCCCGCGCGGCGGGGGACTGGTTCGTCGTCGCGTGCGGCGTGGCCGTCGCGGCCGCGATCGTGCACCGAAGACGCCGCAAGCCGGCCGCCGCCGCGGGGCGCGTTCATGAGTGACGGGCCGGAGCCCGGCGCCCGCGGCGAAGGCTGGCGACATGCGACGATGGCCGCGTTGGTCCTGGCGATTCTGTTCGCCGTGGCGACGGGCGGTCGAGGGCACGCGATCGAGAACTGCGAGGAGTGTTGCTCGACGCGCGGCGTGACGTCGATCGGGTTCTACGTGGGCGATGGGACGCTCGCGGTTCCCGTCGCCCACGGCGTCGAGCAAGAAACTGCGCTCCGACGGAAACTCTGGGGACCGGAGCACGAGCACACGTGGAGAACCACGAGCCGGTCCTACAGCACTCTCAGCATGTGGAGGGTCAGTTGCCCGAGTCCGTACCGGACCGAGCTGCTCTGGGAGTTCGAGAGATCGGCCGACTTCCGCACCGCCGTACTCCAAGCGATCGCCGACGGGCGACTCACCGTCGAGGGCGCGCGTTGCGAACTGGCGATCGACGACGACTCCGAAGACTCCGTTCCGCGGTCGCCGGACGCGCGACGCGTGCTGGAGTCACTGGTACCCGAACGCGAGCGCTGATCGGTCGTGCTTCGTTGCCCGGGCGCTGAAGTCGCACGGGGTCATGAGTGGGCGGGGACCGACCCGGTTCGGCAAGGACCCGCCGCGCCGGGCGCAGCCGACAGGCGGTTCGCGAATCGACCGAACGCGCGAGTCGGCTTGGGAGACAATCCACGCATGCGCCATCTGCTGCTCGTACTGGCCATGCTCCTCGCCGTGCCGTCATTCGCCAGTGCCGGGGACGGAGACGGGGAGGCGGGTGCCGCCGTGCTCAATGATGAGGACCGCCGCGCCTTCGCTTGGTTCGACGGCCTGGGGATCCCGAGCACCGCAGGCAAGCCGCGCGTCGTCGTGAGTACGGGTGCCACTTGGAAGGACGACGACGACTCGGAGCAGGCCCAGACGGTCGAAGGGTTCCTGTTGTGCGAGGACCCCGATGCGTACGTCGTGCTCGGGGGCGATCTCGTCGTGGCGCGCTATCCGCGACGTGCGACCGAACGGCGGAAGGAGGCCACGATCGAAGTGCTCGATCTCGCGGCGCGGGCAGCAGCCCGACTCGCGGAACTGCGGAAGCCGCCTTCTGACGGCCCGCTTGAGATGGAGGGCAACCGGTTCTTCTCGCGATTCAGAGCGCGGCTCGGCGAGCGCGCCGAGGTACTCGCGTTCGCGCGTCAGTGCGCTGACCATGGGCTCGACGCCGTGGCGCACGAACTCGTGGGAGAGGCACGCAAGCTCCCGAACCTGCGCGACTCGAAGATCGATCCGCGGCCGATCGAAGAAGTCGCCGCCGACGACATCGCCACTTCGATGATCTGGCGCCACACGCTCGACTTCGGCGACGTATCGATTCCGCGCTCGAAGCTCCTGGACGAGTTCCGTCGGTTCATCGTGTGCTTCCCGCGCAGCGAGCATGTCGTGAGCGCGACGAATACCGTCGAGACCCTCGAACGCATGGAGCGCGAGGACGCGGAGCACGCGAAGACTGCGAAGCTCTGGGACGCGATGTCGAAGGACGAGCGTATCGCCGAGCTCATCTGGCGCCTGCGCGACGCGCCGGGTGGCCAACTCTCGCAGCCGGGCAGACCCTACTTCTTCGACAAGGACGCGGGAGGCATGCCGACTGCGCTCGCGCAGCTCGTGGCGATGGGCCTCGACGCGGTGCCTCAGTTGATCCCGGCGATCGAGGACGCTCAGTTCACCCGCTGCGTCGGCTTCTGGCGCGACTTCATGTTCTCGCACTACGTGCAGCGCGTCGGAGATGCGGCGCTCCAAGCACTCCAGGAGATCGCAGGACAGCAGTTCTGGCAGGGCAAGGCCACCGCAGCCGCGATGGTGAGGGACGGCGACGCTGTCGCCGTGCGGAAACGCGTCGAATCATGGTGGTCCGACTATCAGACGAGAGGCGAGAAGGCAGTTCTGATCGCGCTTGTCGCCGAGGGCGAGATGAACGCCGCCGGCGCGCTCTCGCGACTCGCGGAGAAGTACCCGGAGGCCGCCGCAGCTGCCGCGCTGAAGGGGCTGCGCGCAGCCTCGGGCGCAGCACGGTTCAATCTCTTGGAGGCCGTCCGCAAGGTCAATGACGAGGGCGTGACTGCGTATCTCGTCGAGCAGGCCCTCGTCGATCCGGACCTCGAGACGCGGGCGCTCGCTGGGCGGGACGCGCTGGAACGCGGGCGTCTCGACGTGCTGCCGGAGATGATCCGTCTCTGGCGGTCAGCGGCAGAAGGTGACCTTGCCGGTCGGTCGTCGTCTCGGCGGACGCTCATCACCTCGCTCGTCCGATGCGGCTCGCTTGACGCCATAGCAGCCCTCGGGGAGCGACTGTCGGAGTGCGCTCCCGCTGTCGCCGGCGACGTCGCGGAGGACGCCGGGGGGCAACTCCCGTACCTTCCCCGGATCGACGGATTCCCGGCAGGGGCGATCAGCGCCGTCGAGGCGTTGGTTGCGTCACTCCTCGACGACGCGCGCGAGACCGGCACGACCTCGATGGGCAAACGGACGGTGCATCCGCGCGTGTGCGACGAGGCCGCGAAGCAACTCGCCGTCGTCTGGAAGCAACCGTTCGTGTGGGACGGCGACGAGGAGGAGCGCGACCAGCAGATTGCAGAACTGCGCAACGTCTGGCGTCAGCGCTGCGGGGTTCCGCCGCTCGCGTTGCCCGTGCCCGCGACTGTCGCCCGTGTCGCGGACGCTGAGTTGCGCCCTCTCCTCGACCGGCTCGTCGCTTCGCCGGGCGACATCGGTGCGCAGGAGGGCGTGGTCAACCTCGGACTGGGCGCGCTCCCCGGAATTGGCGAGGCGCTTGATCGACTCCCGCAGGACCATGCCGCGCGCCTCTCCCTCACGGCACTTGCCGCACGCGTCGGAGCGATCGTCAGGGAGGCGCGCGTCGCAGATGGATCCGCCCCAGTTCCCGCGCCTGTCATCGATGCGCTCGCAGCACTCAGGGCGCGGCCGCTCACGTCCGCGGCACTGCGTGACCTGTTCCTGGGAGCGATGAAGTCATCGGCCGCGAGCGCGCGGCGCGTCGAGGTCGCGGCGGACCTCCGCGGCGGAACTGGATTCGTGGTGTCGGTACGCATCTCGAACGGGGACGGCTCACGCACGGTTGGCGGTGACTGGACGACCAACGTGCGGCTGACGGTCGGCCGCGCCGACCGGTACGGTCCGACAGGATTCGTTCGCATCGGGGGTGGAGTACCACAGGCGGACGACCTTCGGGGTTTGTCCGCAGCGATCGATGATGTGCTCACGGCGTTGCCCGCAGTGGCGGTTGCAATCCGGATCGTCGCGACGACGCGCTGACGCGACCATCCGATCGGACACGCAGGTGCCAGGATCGCGGCGCGCTGCGGCGCGGCCGCGCCTCGGTCGCAGGAGGTTCTCTCGCGAAGCTGCGCGCCAGGCTGCGCTACGCTGCCCGCA
The DNA here is from genome assembly GCA_021414065.1 of Planctomycetota bacterium. Lineage (GTDB taxonomy): Bacteria > Planctomycetota > JAJSAM01 > JAJSAM01 > JAJVHW01 > JAIOPE01. The sequence continues at coordinate 26,829 of JAIOPE010000081.1, read as the reverse complement.
TGGCGCCTCGTCACGGCCTCTTCCTCGTCGCGTTGTTGCTGGCGGTCGTCCTGCGCGGGCCGATCGCCTCCGCGGGCGACGCGCCGGCGGTGCGGGACGTCTCGGCGACGCTTGCGACGATTCGCGCGGCGCGCGACGTCCCGGGTCTGGTCGCCGTGACGCTTCAGGGGGATCGAATCGTCGCCGAAGGCGCGACAGGCCTGCGTCGCCGAGGCGGGAAGGAGGCGATCACGGTCGCCGACCGCATGCACCTCGGCTCCTGCACCAAGGCGATGACGGCGACGCTCTGCGCTGCGCTCGTGGCGGAGGGCAAACTGAAGTGGGACGCGAAGCCGGCCGCCGTGCTGGAGAAGCGGGTGCGCGGACCGAATGACGGGTGGAAGGACGCGACGCTCGAACTGCTCCTGCAGAACCGTGCCGGCATGCCGGAGAACCTCGACGCCGACGGCCTGTGGGGTCGCCTCCGGGCGCACCGCGGTCCGCCGCGCGAGGCGAGGTGGATGCTCGCGCAGGGCGTCCTCGGACGTCCTCCCGTCGCGGCGCCGGGCACGAAGTACCTCTACTCGAACGCAGGCTTTTCAGTCGCCGGCGCGATGGCCGAGGAGGCGACGGGCACGCCGTACGAGGACCTGCTCCGGAAGCGTCTGTTCGTGCCGCTCGGAATGACCACGGCCGGCTTCGGATCTCCAGGGACGGCCGACCGCGTCGATCAGCCGCGAGGGCACGGCCCCGACGGCACGCCGGTGGAGCCCGGCCCCGGCGCCGACAACCCGGACGCGATCGCCCCCGCGGGGAAGGTCCACGCGTCGCTCGGCGACTGGGCGAAGTTCGTGTCGTTGCACCTGCGACGGGGGCGCGGGGCCGACGCCCGACTCGCGGGAATCGACTTCGCGCGCCTGCAGACGCCGCCGGCCGGCACCGACTACGCGATGGGGTGGAACGTGACGGAACGCCCGTGGGCGAAGGGCACAGCGAAGGGCGACTGCGGCCGCGTACTCACGCACACCGGAAGCAACACGATGTGGTACGCCGTCGTCTGGATCGCGCCGGAGCGCGACTTCGCGGTGCTCGCTGCGTGCAACCAGGGCGGCGACGCCGCCGCAAGCGCCTGCGACGACGCGGCATCGGCACTCATCGCGGAGCAGATGGCGAAAACGAAGTGACACCGGCGACGGGGTGAACTTACGAACTTGCCGAGGCACGGTCAATTCGCGGGCACGTTCCAGTTGAACGGTTCCCTGTCACGCCCGCATCGCAGCAGGTTCGACGTGACACGCAACTGCGTAACTGAACCCCGTCCCCGGGGGCACGCCTCGCGGCGGCGCGCGTTCCGGAGACAGTTGACGGGCTCTGGGATCCGGCCGCGGAGCGCGGCCGCCGACGTCGCGGGGGCGGGAACCGGAGGCGAGGGCGTCGGCGACGCGAGGACCGAGTTCAGTTGAACAGTTCTCGGCGGCGCCGGCACGCCCGACGACTCGACGTGACATCCAACTGCGCAACTGAATCGTGTCCCCGGGAACGATCGCGTCATCCTCGCCGCAGCGGTTCCGGCGGTCACGAGCTCGGCGCACCCGGCGGCAACGCGACGTTGAACGCCCCGTAGTTGAGCCGGTCGCCCACTTGACCGACGTTCACGCGAAACGCGCGGAGTTGTTCGCGCTTCGGCACCGGCAGGACGCTTGCCGCGAACGCGGCGGAGTGCTCGCGGGCGACTTCGTACTCAATGTGGACCACGAGGTTCTGCGACTTCCGGACCGTGGCCGCGTCGGCCGGGACGCCGTACCGCGCCAGCACGAACGCCGCGAGGAACCGCGAGCCCGACTCGGCGATGAGCCCCGCCGGATGGCTGAGCGACACGTGGTGGCTGAGGAAGTCGGGCGACTCCGTAAGCTCCGTCACCGAGTAGTGGATGCGCAGCCCGGCGCTCGTTGATGCGCTGCGCGGGTCGGTGCGCGCGGCCTCGGCTTCCGCCGCCGTCGGCCGGAACTCCTTCGCAGGCGGCTCGACACGCTCCGCCGCAGCGGTGCGGATGCGGTCGAGCGCCTGGCACATCTCGATCAGGTGCCTGTCCGAGAAGAGCGCCTTCCACGGGCGGCCGCCGAACAGGAACACGAGCAACGCGCCTACAACGACGACGGCGACGATCGGAAGGACAGTCCCCACGCCATGAGGGTAACCGCCAGGCTCGCAGAATTCCGGCACGCGTCGGAGCTCGTCGGGTCGCGACGCGCGATGCATCGGTCCGCGGGCTATCGTTGCCCTCGATGACCGCCGCATGTCCGCACGCCGACCCGCAGGCCCCGCGCCGCATGTGCTCCCACCTCTTGCCCGTTGACCAGGCGGAAGACCATGCGTTTCGTTTCACCGGCCACGGCGCAGAGTACGTCTTGGTGTGTCGGTCATGTGCTGACGCCCCGGCGCCCGAACTCGTTCCTTCGTGCGACGCGTGTCGCCGCGAGTGCGAGGGCTACGTCATAAGCTGCTTCGGCTTGCGCGGCACCGCGGAGGTCAAGAGTCGCGCGTCCGCCGTCCGCTTCGTACACCGCGACATCCCCGTCCCGGCGCTCGGCGAAGCCGAACCGCTGGCGCTCGCGCCTCTACTTGCCGGCACCGGGTCAGCTTGGCTGGCGCTGCTCTCGAGCGGCGCGCTCCTGCGGATCGATCTCCACGACCTGCGCGTCGCACCGGTTGCTCGTGTCGATGTCCCCGCGCTCGACGCGGGTACGAATGCCCGCATCGACACGTCGCCCGACGGGCGGTTCGCATCGGTCGTCGCCGCGCGCGGCCGCAGGGGCGTCGTCGTCGATCTCGAGTCGGGGATGGCCACGATGACGCTCGACCGCGGCGAGTACCACGTGCGTGACTGCGAGTTCTCCGTCGCGTTCGTGCGCGACGGCGGCCGCACCGTGATCGTTCACGCGACGGCTTGGAACCGGCTCGACGTCTTCGACCCCGCGACCGGCGAGCTATTGACTACTCGGCAGCCCACCTCGTACCGGAACGGGGAGCCACGGCCGGCGCACTACCTCGACTACTTCCACTGCGCGCTCACGGTGTCGCCTGACGGCCGCTGGCTCATCGACGACGGCTGGGTCTGGCATCCGCAAGGCAGCCTGAGTGCGTTCGACTTCCGCAGGTGGCTTCACGAGAACCCGTGGGAGTCGGAGGACGGCCCGTCCCTTCGCGATCTTCGCCGGTGCGACTACTTCTGCGACGGCCCGAAGTGCTTCATCGACGACCGCACCTTGGCGGTGTGGGGCTTCGGCTCCGACGACGAATCGATGCTCGACGCCGCCGTGCTCTTCGACGTCGAGACCGGCGAGCGCCTGCGGTGGTTCGCCGGCCCGCCGCGCGGTCGCTTCTTCTTCGACCGCCACCTCGTCGTCGCGGCTGAGGGCAAGGGCACGTCGGTCTGGGACGTTTCGACCGGCGAACGGTTGCACGGGGATCCGGCGTTCACACCAGTCGCGCACCATCCCGCGGCGCAGACGTTCCTCAGCGTCCTTCCGGGCGGAGTGCTGCGGGAGAGCCGGATGATCGGAGACGCATGAGAACCAACGACCCGCGCGTTCGGTGCCTGCTGCTCAACGGACAAGAAGTACTCGCGCCGACCGCGGCAGCATGGCGGGAGATCGTGCGAGTCGGCAACCTGGACGACACTCCGATCAGCGCCCTCGACCGGGTGACGCGGTGGCTCGACGAGTACAGCGAACTCGAAGCGGCGTCGCTCGGGGTCGTGAATCGGGGACAGGGTTCAGTTGAGCAGTGACCTGTCACGCCAGCTCCACGGCAGGCTCGACGTGACACGCAACTGCTCAGCTGAACGCCGTCCCAAGGGGCGACACACGGCGCCGGGAAGTTCGTAAGCTCACCCCGTCCTCGGGGGCGCCGTCCCCGGGGACGCCGATGGCACTGCGTCACACGCTCGCATCGTGTCCGACGATGCCGAGGAGGAAGCGCGCCAGGATGGAAAGCAGCGCCACTGCAATGTTCAGCTCGTAGCTCTTCGTGACGAAACGCGCGACCAGACCGGCCGCAACGCAGGTCACAACTGCGATGCTCTTCACGAGGACCGAAGGCCCGGGAAGGACCCACGGAAGCACCGCGAGTCCGGTGAGGCCGATATCAACGGCAGCGTCAGATCGCCACCACCGGCTACTTGGCATATGGATACTTCGACTTGACGTAGACGTCGTCAACTCGGGGACAGGGTTCAGTTGAGCAGTTCCCTGTCACGCCCGCACCGCAACAGGCTCGACGTGACACGCAACTGCTCAACTGAACCCTGTCCCTGAACGACATCCGTCCGCCCTACTTCACCACGGCGCGGATGCTCACGATCGTCGGGGGGGCCTTCGGGCGGCCGGTCTTTGCGTCGATCTCGATGGCGGCGAGGGCGTCCACGATCTCCTGGCCCTCGATGATGCGGCCGAATGGGGTCCACTCGGCGGAGAGCGCGGTCGCGGCGCGCGCGGAGCCATTGGCGGCGCTGGCGGCGCCGGCGGCGCCGGCCGCTGCGGCGTCGGCGACGGCGATGAACTGGCACGACGCGGTGTCGGCGTGGGCGCCGCGGGCGAGACCGAAGGCGCCGCGGGCGAGGGGGCGGTTGTCGGACTCCGCGGGGAGCGTCCAACCGGTGCCGCCCGTGCCGTCGCCGCGCGGGCACCCGCCCTGGATGAGCAGACCCGGCTCGACGCGGTGGACGGTCAGGCCGTCGTAGAAGCCGTCGCGGGCGAGGCGCCAGAAGTGCGAGACGGCGTCGAAGGCTGCGGCGCCGTCGAGTTCGGCGGAGAACGTGCCGGCCGTCGTCTCGACCTGGGCGACGAGATGCTTCGGCGGGCCGCTCTTCGGCTGGACCTCGACCGTCAGGGGCTTCGCGGTGCGGCGCTGGTTCCCCTCGCCCCAGAGCACGGTGAGCGTGAGGTCGCCCGCAACGACCGCCGGGAAGCTGACGCTCCCGCGCCACGTCTCGCCCGCGGCAACGCGCCGTGTCGCGGTCGCGACGGGGCGGAGGCGGATCGCGCCGTCGTCTTCGACCCACGCGCCCCAGAGGCGGGTCACCGTCGCCCGCACCTCGCCGCCCCAGGCGACACGCACCGAGACGGCGTCCTGCGCGAGCCGGAACTGTGGGACATCCACCGCCTGCGTGGCCTGGTTCTTCGCCACGAGGCGCACGACGATGTCCTCGCCGAGCGCGACCTTCGAGGCGTCGAGTGTCGCCTCGAACACGAGGTCCGCCTCGGCGCCGTCCGCGGCGAGCGCAGACTGGAGCGACTGTCCCGGAGCGATCGCGTTCGGGCCCGCGACGACCGCGACCGCGGCGGCCGCAGCGGCGACGATCACCGCGACGACTGCGCGCGGGCGGGCGGGGGATGGTCGCATTCGCTCAGTATCCCCGCTGCGGCGCCGCGGTCGGCGCACTGTCGGTGCCGACGACGCGTTCGGGACCGCCGCACGGGACTTCCTCCGCTCGGAGAGTCGTCATGCAGATCGGGTCTCCGCAGCGGCGGAGCGTACACGGCGAACAGTAGACCTGCTTCCACACGACGGCCACGCGCGGGCCCGGCGGACGGTAGATCGCGGGGTCCTTCGGGCCGAAGAGGGCGACGGTCTCGACCCCGAGCACGCCCGCCATCGCGACGGGGCCGCAGTCCGCCCCGACGACTACGGCCGCGCCCGCGAGGAGGGCGATGAGTTCGTGCAGGTTCCTCGTCTCTGGGGCGAGCGACGCTGCGCCCGCGGACGCCGCCACTACGGCCTCGGCGAGGGCGCGTTCGCCCGGTCCGAAGGAGACGAGCACCGCCACGCCGCGCTCGGCGCGGAGTCGCTGCGCGTACGCGCCAAACGGCGCCGGCGGCCACCGTTTGAACGCGCCGAACGCGCTCGTTCCCGGCACCAGGACGGCGTATCCACCCGCGGCGAGTCCCCGCGTCGCGAGCGCGGACGCCACGGCGGCCGCAGCTTCGGGGCGGACGGGCGGCAGCGCGCCGTCGCGGCGGATCGTCGCGCCGAGCGGGCGGACGAGTCGCATCGCGCGGTCCACGCGGTGCTCCCGCGGCGGGCCGGGCGCCACGGTCTCGGTGGCGAACAGGTGGGCGCCCTCCCGAGCTTCCCCCGGGGGCAGTCCGATGCGTCGCGGCGCTCCGGAGACGCGCGAGAGGAACCCGCTCTTCAAGTTGCCCTGGAGGTCGATCGAGAGGTCGGGGCGCCACGCGCGAAGCTCTTCGCGGAGCGCGCGGACGCCCGCGAGCCCCTGTGCGCGTCGGAAGACGAACAGGCGGTCGATCGCGGGATGTCCCTCGAGGGCGCCCGCGTTGCGGTCCTCGACGAGCCAGCCGATCTCGGCGTCCGGACGCGCCGCGCGCAGCGACGCGAGAGCCGGGAGCGCGTGGACGACGTCGCCGAGCGCCGAGAGGCGCACCAGGAGCACGCGGCGTTCCGGGTCGGTGGCCATTCCGGTGCCGAACCTGCCAAGCCGGGAGCCCGGTTGCGAGGGGATTCCGCCCGAGGTGGTCCATGCGAGGCGCGCGGGCCGCTCTACAATCGGCCCGTGAACCACATTCGCACCCGCTTCGTTGCCGCGGTCGCAGCAGTCGCTGCGGCGCTCCTGCCGGTGGTCACCGGCGCCCCGCGTGCCACGGCCGGGTGCCTCGCGCCCGCCGACGTCCGGGCCGACGTGTCCGGCCAGATCGGGCCGTTTTGGGGCGACGACGGCGGCACGCTGCTCTACGCGCGCGGCGTCGGGACGGGGCAGGAACTCGTGCTGAAGGGACTCGGCCAGTTCGCCCAGACCGTGGCGTCGGCGGGGGACAGGAATCGGTTCCAGGTCGGCGCGGAGAACGAGACGTGGGCTACGTTTCACTCCGGCGCGACGAACGAGCGCGGCGACGTCGCGTTCGTCGCATCGACGACCATCCGAGACGACCTCGCGACGCCCGACGACGAGAGCCTCCCGCGCCGCGGCGCGTACGCTCAGCACGGCAACACGATGTTCGAGATCGGCCGGAACGGGAGCGACTCGCAGATTCCCCTCCCCTTCGGCGGCTTCGTGCCGTGGGGTTCCTTCTTCGACGCCGTGCCCGCAGGGCGGATCGACACCGACCCGCTCGTGGTGTTCTTCTCGGCGCAACTCGGGGGCACCGACGGACGCCAGGGCATCTTCCGCTGGGACGAGATCTCGGGCGCGGTCACGCCGCTCGTCCTCACGGGCGAGTCGTCGCCGGCGGGCGGCCCTTTCACGACGTTCGGGCGCCTGCGTTGCAACGAAGCGGGCGATCTCGTCTTCTACGCGCTCACGCAGATCAACGGGTCGGCGCCGATCGCGCCGGGTCTGTTCCGGATCGACCGGTCCGGTTCCCGAGGGCGCGTGGCGAAGTTCGGGTCCGAGGGCGACGCGGCTCCCGGCGGCGGCACGTTTGCGCTCATGCAGGACTTCGACGTCGATGGCGACGGCGGCGTGGTCTTCGCTGCGTCCGTGGACGGAGCTCCGGCTGCGAGCGGACTCTTCCGCGCCGGCGCGCCCACCTTCCAGCCGGAGCGGGTCGTCGCGCAGGGAGCGGCGACTCCGCTGGGCGGATCGTTCGGCGCATTCTCGCGGGCGCAGGTGCGATGCGACGAGACCGGAGCGGCCACGTTCGTGGTTCCGCTCTCGGCCGACGCGGGCGGGGGCAACGGCCTGTTCTTCGTGCAACCGGGGGGCTCGACGGCGCAACCGCTCGGCACGGCCGACGAACCCCTCGCGGTGGCTTCGCTCGGGTCCGGCCGCGTGGCCTACCAGACCGCTACGGAGACGCGCACGATCGTCCCCGCCGACGGCTCGGAGGAAGGTCCCGGGGACTTCCGAGTGGCGCTCCTCGACGTGAAGAACGCGGTCGCGCTCAAGCGCGACGGGCTCTCGCTCGATGCGCGATTCCGCCTGCCTCCGTGGGGCACGGGGACGAACCGCGCGCCGGTGGCGGCGTTCGATGCGTCGGGAGGTCGTCTGACGTCCTCCGGCGCAGTCGCCGAGGGCGACATCGCGAAGATCGTCGAAGTGCGCCTCCAGATCTCGCAGAGCCCGGGGCAGTCGATCGTCTTCGGCGTCACGGGCGTCAGCGCGTCGCAGCGCACAGCGCCGAAGGGCACGGTGACGATCAACGGCACGAACGGCGTCGCTTCGGTCGTCGTGTCGAAGGCGGGCGACGCGGCCACGTGGAAGTTCACGCATCCCGTGGCGAAGGGCTCGTTCGCCGTCGATCTCTCGAGCGGCACCGCGAAGCTCTCGGCCGCACAGGCGAACCTGTTCCCGTCGTTCGACGCCGCGAACTTCCGCGTGGAACTGACGCTTCGCACCGCCGACGACATCGCGGGAAACCGCACCGGCGCAGCCGCGCACTTCTTCCGCAGCGTGCGCCTCGATGCGGACCAACCGAGTTTCGGCACGGGGCGGCGGGTCGTCTCGCGCGGGGAACGCATTCAGGGCGGCACGTTCTACGTGGACTCGCTCCGCGTGGATCGGAAGCTGAAGGTCGTGAAGGGGCAGGCGTCGCCGCAGGTCGCGTCGGACTCACTCAAGATGGCGGGCGTCGTCCGCCTCTGCCCCGGCTCGACCGTTCCGACGACTCCGACGCTCGGCGTGGACATCACCCTCGGCGATCTCGTGCTGGACAGGTTCCCGTTGCAGCGTGTCGGCAGGTCGGGATCGAAGTATGCGGGGCACGTGAAGTCGGGCGCCACCGACACGTCGTTCCTGTACGACGCGGTGAAGGGCACGTTCACGTTCGCCGCGCGGGGCGTCGCGTCGCTGTCGCAGTTGGCCGACGCGGACTTCACGCCGGGCGCGGTCGTGAACCCGTCGAACCGGGCCGTTGGAGGGATGGCGCTTCCGGTTTCGATTTCGATCGACCGCGCGTACGCGTCGAGTTTCGAGTTGGCGATGACGCGCCTGCCGGGCGGCAAGGCGTTCGTGAAGTAGGTGGCCGGCCAGGAACAAGTGACGGTTCTGGCTGCGTGGCGGCGAGTGGCCTGCAAGGCGGGCGAGGTCGATGGACTCAACGGAGCGAGTCATCGACCGAGTCCAACGCAGCAAGCCGCTTGATTACTCGCCGAGAGGCTCCGCCGAGAGGTCGTCGAACCACGAGACGGAGTCGGCCTTCGTCCAGACGCCGACGCGGCCCGGTTCCGTCACGTGCGTGTCCTTCCGGTCGATGACGACTCGGCCGTCCCATCGCACGACGACGTGGTCGCCCCGCATCTCGATGGCGAGGTCGTGCCAGGTGTTTCCGATGCCCGGGGCGGGTGCGCTCTGGATCAGAATGCGCGCCCCCCGCGTGACGTGGAAGAGTGCGACGTCGTCCTCCAGGGCGTTCGCGCGGACGACGTAGTAGCTTGAGTCGTCGGCGTAGCGGAACACCAGACCGGCGCCCTGGTCGGTGAACCCGGAGACGCACTTCACGCGCACCGACGCGATCAGGTCGCGGAGTTTCGGCGCCTCTGCGATGGCCACGGGGTACCGCGCGGGTGTCGGGTCGTCGTCGGCTTGGGCGAGCACGAACCGGGAACTCGGCGCGTCGTCGGCCCTCGTCACGACCCAGCGCCCCGGCTTGCCGTCGCCCGTGAGGCCGAACGTGAACCCGCGCGGCGCCTGGCCCTCGGTCTGGTCGTCGAACGAGATGTGCCGCGACCGTGGCACGGGGATCGGCGCGGACGGCGCGGACGGCGTGGACGGCGACGTCGGCATGTCGGTGGAACCGGCGGGATCCGGCGACTCGTGCGCGGAGTTGCTGCACGCGGCGAGCGCTGTCGCCAGCGCCGCGTACCAGACGACGAAGCGAAGAGACGTCCGGTTGAGCGACGGTGCGGAGCGGGAGTGCATGAGCGTCACCTTCTGGAGTTTGGAACCGGGTCCCGCGGACCGAACCACACCGGACTCGACCAGGCGATCTCACCGTCCTTCTGCCGAATGCGCACGTAGGTCCACGTGCGTCGCGGCGGCGGTGCGGGATCGGTCCAAGTCGCCCCGACCACGCGTCCGGGCGTGAACGGCACGGCGTGGAACACGCCGTCGCGGCACACTTCGACGTGCTCGATGTCCGAGGGGCAGTCCGCGCGGATCTCCACGGTCACGGCTGCCGCCGACGCGGGATCTTCGTCTCCCATGAAGCGGCGGTTCACGCGCACGTCGAGAGCGATCCGCGCCCCGGACGTTCCGTAGGTGCTCCGTCGGCGCAGCGCATCGAGGATCGACGCACGCGTCAGGTCCCTGGCCCACACGCAGCACTTGCCGTAGCCGCCACCGTGGTCGGGAGACGCGATCACGCCGATGACGACGCCCTGCGAGAGAGCGTCCTGCAGGTACCAACCGGTCCGGTCGATGCCTCGCTCTGCGGCGCGCGGCGCACCCAGCGCCTCGTACGACCCGCGCACCTGGAACGCCTCGGCGACCGGCTGGGCAGCGTCATCCACGAACGACCAGTCCGTCGGCACGTTGCCGGTGTCGGCGAGTTGGTGCGGGATCACCGCGAAGTCGCCGCCGAGCGAGCGGATGTCTTTCCAGAGCGCTTCGGGTGTCATGCCGTCCCGCGGATTCCACCACTTTGGGCAGCGCAGGTCGGCGAGCACGATGTTCCGGTGCCCGTAGTAGCCGTACGGATGGCGCTCCGACGTCTGCTCGAACGACGAGGCCCACTCTTCCCCGAGGAACGTGACGAACCGCCCCGGATCGTCGTGCGCGCGGGCCTCCTTCGACGTCGTGGCCCACAGGTGTGCGTTGAAGTTCTCGCCGTGGTCCGTCACGCAGCCGAAGTCGAGGCGCTCGAGGTCACGGAGCGCCTGCCAGCTCTCGCCCACGGTGTCGTCGGCGAGCTTGTCGCAGATCGACACGTCGGAGTGCTCGTGGAAGTTGCCGAAGTAGAGATGCAGCGGGGCGCCGCCGACGAACACGGACCGGCTCGCCCCGTTCATTTCGACGGTTGCGACATCACCGAAACGTCGGCGGACGTTCACCGACTCGACGGCCGACTTGACCGCGGGGTCGTTCACGTCCGTCGGTTCGACGAGCGGCGAGAGCGCCGCCGCGGCGGTGCCCGTCGATGCCGGGGCGGGCAGCGGGACGCGCACGAGACGCACATGGCTCGTCGCTTCGGGCGTGCGGTCCACGTCGGACCACCCGGTGCAGAGGTCGTCGGTCTGCACGGCCACGATCGCGTCCGCACCGCCGCCCGCGGCGCTGCGATCGAGCACGAGAGACGGCGCGTGATCGAGCCCCTTCATCGAAGACACCGGCACGGTCTCGGCCCATCCCCCGGGCGACCACGTCGCGATCCACGCCTGCCAACCGGTGTCGGAACGACGCGCGCGGGCGAATCCGAGGCGCAGGTTGCTCTCTGCGTCGAACACGGGCGCGGCGTTCTCTGCGCGCTTCGCCACCGGCGACGTCTCGAAGTACGAAGTGGGAGCGACCAGCCCGGCGTCGGTGAGCTTGGCCACGACGAGGCGCCGCTCGGCGGCGCGCGTCGTCCGCGGCCCGCTCGTCAGCACGTTCTCGTAGACGACCCAGATGTCGTCGCCGTTCACTGCGAGCACCGCGTTCCGGTCGATCGTGGCCGCGGTGGTCACGCGGCGGTCCGGACCCCACACCCCGGCGCGGTCGCGCACGCGCACGTGGACGTCGGTGTTGCCGTCGATCACCGCGTGCCACGCCGCCACGACGCGGCCGTCGGCCGTCACCGCCACCGACGGCGATCGGCTCGGCGCACCGTCGGTGCCGAGGCGCTGCGCGGCGTCCGCGCCTCGGCCGGGCATGCCCTGCGTGCCGTGCACCGCCGCGATCCAGGTCTGGCGCTCGCCACCCGCATTCGACTCCCACACGACCCAGAGCGCGCCGTTCGGATCGTCGGCCGAGGGCGGCGCGTACGCCGCGGCGGGGGCGACGTCGGTGGCGTCGGCCGCGCCGAGTTCGACGGCGTCCACTGCGTCCACCGTGCCCGTCCTGCCGGCCTCGCGGACCACGACGCGCCAGTCGTCGCCTCGCTCCGCGGCGTAGACGGCGACGACGCCCTGCGGCCCACCCACCAGCCGCGGTCCGAGGACGGCCGCTGCCGGGCCCTGCTCGAGCGCCCGTTCGGACTCGACGCGGAACGTCGCGCCGTCGGTCGCGAACTTCGCGAGGCGCAGCGATTCGCCGCCCGCGTCGCGCCGGATCCACGCCACGCGATACGAGCCGTCGGGGGCGCGCGCGACGGACGGCGCGTCGTCGAACCCGGCGTCGCCCGTGAGATCCGCGGAGTCCGGCACGACCACGCGCCGCACGGCGATCTCGTCCACGGAGACGGCGCCCGCCACCGGCGCTTCCCCCGCGCGCGCGACGAGCCGGACCGCGCACTTGACGTCGCGGGGTGTCGTCCACTGCGTGCGGAGCTCGGTCCAATCGCCGGGCACGCGCGACCACACCGCGGCGCAGAGCCGATCCGGCTTCCGCCCGCCGACGCCTCGGTCGATCCAGAGTTCGAGGGTCGGCGCGCCGGCGGCGCGGGCGCGCACGGTGAACTCGTACGTTCCCGGACCGCGGAAGCGGACGTCGGCCTGCGTCACCGACGCCGCACTCGCGCCGTTCGCTCCGGCCCCGGGGTGTCCGCCAACCGGTGCGGGAGCGCCGCGCTCGGTCGGCAGCAACGCGACGCTGCGCCCGCCGTCCACGGAGTTGCGCGTGGCGCCGGCCGACGTCCACCCCGCAAGCCCGGAATCGAAGCTCGCGTTGACGAGCGACGCCGGCGCCCGGCGGGCCCACATCCACCATGCGCCGCCGGACACGGCGACCGCTGCGGCGATCGTCAGGACGATCCGAGTTCGCGTCACGCCGGAGTCACGGTGCATCGGGGACGGAAGGTATCATGGAGTTCGCGATTCGGGAGCCCGTCGGAGGATGATGGGCGCCGTGACGCAGCGTTTTGTGCGGGCCTCGACCGGCGGCGCGGAGACCTTCCTCCGTGCCGACGTGGCTCCGTGCCTGCTCGCGGCCGGGATCGCCGACCCCGAGAGCCTGCGCGGCCGATCGACTGCGACGTACGAGGGCCGCGGTCGCCCGTTCGGGTTCGACGCGCGCGGCGTCGGCAGAGTGTTCGTCCGCCCGTATCTGCACGGCGGCGTGTTCGGAGCGATCACGCGCGACCGGCACGCCGGCGACGGCCGGTTCGAGTCGGAAGTGGAGGCACACGTCGCGGCCGCGGCGGCAGGCGTGCCCGTCTGCGAAGCGCTCGGCTTCGTGTCGCGCAGTGCCGGAGGGATCTTCCGCCGCGGCTGGCTCGTTCTCCGCGAGTTGCCGGGCGCGCGCGATCTGCTCGCCGTGTTGTCGGCGCCGCTCGCGGCGGCACGGCGGCGGGCGATCCTGGCCGCTGCCGGGCGGGCCGTCCGGGCGCTGCACGACGCGGGATTCGACCACCCGGACCTTCACCTGAAGAACCTGCTCCTCGACGACGCGCAGAGCGGAGAGGTGACGGTCCGCGTGCTCGACCTGGACCGCACCGTGCGCGTCGATCGGTTGCCTCGCGAACGCCGACTCGCCGGACTGTTCCGTTTCGACCGTTACGCAGCGAAGCAGGCCGCCGCGGGCGCCCCGATCACGCGCGCGGACCGACTCCGCGTGTTCGTTGCGTATGCAGGGCCCGACTGGCCGGCCCGTGAGGAGCGCCGCGCGATCGCGCGCCGCCTGCGCCGCCACATCGGGCGCCACGCCCGCCTCACGAAGGCGGCGTCGTGACCCGCCCGAAGCTGAGCGTCTGCGTGGTCGCCATGAACGAAGAGGCGAAGATCGCGGACTGCCTGCGGTCCGTGGACTTCGCCGACGAGACGATCGTGGTGGACAGCCACTCGACGGACCGCACGCGCGAGATCGCGGCGTCGCTCGGCGCGCGCGTCGTCGAGCGCGACTGGGCGGGGCACGTGGCCCAGAAGGGTTTCGCGCTCTCGCTCGCCACGCACGACTGGGTGCTGTGCCTCGACGCCGACGAGCGCGTCTCGCCCGAGTTGCGCGCGTCGATCCTCGCGGCGCTCGAACGGGACGACCTGCCCGCTGGTTGCGAGTGCGCCCGTCGCACCTGGTACCTCGGACGTTGGATCCGCCACGGCGGCTGGTATCCGGACCGCAAGCTGCGACTGGCCCGGCGGTCCGTCGCCGCGTGGACGGGCGTGAACCCCCACGATCGCCTCGAAGTGAAGGGACGCGTGGACCGGCTCGGGGGCGACATCCTCCATCTTTCGTACGACTCGATCTCCGATCACCTGCGGACGATCGACTCGTTCACCACGATCGCGGCGCGCGAGAAGCACGCGGCGGGCGAGCGCGCCGGCTTCGGAGGTCTGATCCTGCACCCGGCGGGCAAGTTCCTCCGGATGTACGTGGCGAAGCGCGGGTTCCTCGACGGAGTTGCCGGGTTCGCCGTGGCGGTGTCGGGTGCGTACTACGTGTTCCTGAAGTACGCGAAGCTGTGGGAGATGGACCACGGCAGAAGGCCCCCCGATGGCCGGTGAATTGCCGGGGTCGGACGACCTCTCCACCTTCGAAGCGTCGGGTCTCGTCTGGCGCGCCGAGGCGGCTCACGCCGCGCTCGTACAGCGCGAGATCGCCGAGAAGATCGACGCGCTCGATCGCATCGCCGGCGTCGAACTCATCAAGAGAAACCTGGTCCGCGCGGTGTGGCGCGTGCCGCTCTCCGACGGCCGCCGCGTGATCGTGAAGCGCTACCGTGTGGCCGGTGTGGGCGACTTCATGAAGTACGCCGTGCGCGACTCGCGCGCGCTGACCGAGTGGCGTGTCGGGCGCGGTCTCGACGCGGCGGGGATCGCCACGGCCGTGCCGCTCGCGTGGGCCGAGCGTCGCATCCGCGGCGTGCTCCGCGACGCGGCGCTGGTCACGCGCGAGATCCCGGACGCCGTCCACCTGAACGCCTTCGTCGAGCGGCACCTGCTCGCCTCCGGCACCGACTCGCTCCGCGCGTCGTTCTACGACGACCTGGCGCGTCTCGTCCGTCGCATGCACGACGCCGGGTTCGTCCACAACGACTTCCACGGCGGCAACCTGCTCGTGGTCGGATCGCCCGCCGCTCCTCGCATCCACGTGATCGACCTGCACTCCGTCGCGCGCCACGGGCGCCCGCCGGAGGCCGCACGGTGGTTCGATCTCGTGAAGTTGCTGCACTCGATGTTGACGTGTTCCACCGTGGCCGAGCGCCGCCGCATCTGCGAAGTCTACGAGAGTGGAGCGGGCACCTCCGGGACGCGCATCGGCCGACTCCTCGCGGCGGGGCGGCTCTCTGCGGAACTCGAACCGGAACTCGAGCGCATGGAGCGCAAGCGGGTGCGCAGCCGAACGGACCGGAGCCTCGGCCGGTCCTCGAAGTTCGACGTCTCGACGCTCGACGGCCTCCGCGTACACCACCTGCGGACCGTGGACCCGGCGGCGGTCGTAGCGCTGCTCGGGCCGCATCGGAGGGACGTCGCCGCGCGCGCGCGGAACGTCCTGAAGGACGGCCGCCGTTCGGCGCTGACGACGCAGGTGCTCGCGACGCCCGCAGGGCCGCGTCCCGTGGTCGTGAAGGAGTACCGCGGCGGCGGGATCGTGGACCGCGCGAAGAACGTCGTGCGCATGCCCCGGGCCATGTCGGCGTGGGTGGCGGGCAACGGTCTTCTGGTGCGCGGTTTCGACGCGGCGGAGCCGCTGGCGCTCGCGCTGACCGGCCGCGGGCCTTCGCTCGGGAGCGCCTGGGTCGTGATGGAGGACCTCGGCGACGGTGCGCGCGCCGATCTCGTCGTGCTCGCCCGGTTCGCGGGTGACATCGGCGCCGCCGTGCGGGCGGAGAAGGCTGCATTCGTTGCGGCGGCCGCCGACCTCGTTCGGCGCCTCCACGCGTCGGGCGTCTATCACGCCGACCTGAAGGCCGTGAACGTGTTCGTGCGCGGGGGCGCCACGCCTCGGTTCGTGCTCGCCGACTACGACCGGGTCGAGTTCGATCGGCCCCTGTCGGAACGCAGACGCGTGAAGAACCTCGCGCAGCTCTCCGCGAGCGTTCCGGTGTGCGTCACGCTGACCGATCGGCTGCGATTCTTTCGCGTCTACGCGGCCTCCGAGCCGGCGGTCGCGGCCGACTGGAAGCGCTGGTTCCGGCGGATCGTCGCGGCGCAGAGCCGGAAGATCGTGGTCCGGACGCGTCCGATCGAATAAGCAGGGCTCGTGCGCATCTTCCACCTGTTCGCCAACTGGAAGTGGACGGGCCCGGCCGAGCCCGCAGTGAACCTCGCTGCGACGCTCCGCCAGCGCGGACACGACGTGCGATTCGCCTGCGGGAGCGGCCCGAAGCTCCTCCCGAACGACGTTGCCGAGGCCGCGATGAAGCGCGGGCTGGAGCCCATCCAGACGTTGCGCCTCGGGAAGCACCGGAACCCGCTCCTCGACCCGCTGGACCGCCGGGCGCTGAAGAAGCTGCTGAAGGAGATGCGCCCCGACATCGTCCACTGCCACCTGCCGAACGACCACCGGATCGCGGCCGACCCGTGCGCCGATCTCGGCATTCCGGTCGTTCGCTCCATCTACGACGGCGACCCGCCGGCGGTTTCGTCCGACCTGCGGCGTCTGCTCGGAGGCGCGCGCTCGGTGCTCGCCATCAGCGACCGCGTCCGCGACGCGGTGTCCGAGCGGTTCCAGATCGAGCCCCGCCGCGTGGTCACCATCGACCCCGCGGTGGACCTGCGGCGCTTCAACCCGAAGCTCCGGAAACTGCCCGACCTGCGCGAGACCTACGGCATCCGCGACGGCGACTTCGTCGTCGGGATCGTGGCGCGCATGCAGCGGCACCGGCGGTTCGAGTTGTTCTTCGAGGCGCTCGTCCGCGCGTCGCACGACATCCCGTCGCTCAAGGTCCTGCTCGTCGGGCGGGGCACGTGGATGGAAGAGGTCGCGGTGAAACCCGCTGAGCGGACGGAGCTCGCCGGCCGCGCCGTCTTCACGGGATACCGCCGCGGCGCCGAGTACGTCGCGACGCTTCGCTGCATGGACGTGAAGGTCTATCTGACGCCCGGCTCCGACGGCTCCTGCCGCGCCGCGCGCGAGTCGATGGCGATGGGCGTTCCGCTCGTCGCGGCCCGCCGCGGGCACCTGGTGGACCTGGTCGAAGACGGTGTCACGGGCATTCTCGTGAACGACGACCCGGACGAGGTCGGCGCGGCTCTCGTGCGACTCCACCACGACCCGGCGCTCCGGCGATCGATGTCCGAAGCGTCGCACGCCCGCGCCCACAAGCGCTACGGCCTGCTCACGCAGGCCCGCCGCGTCGAATCGATCTACGAGGAGATCCTGGGGCGGCGCTAGCCCGGATCGCTCACGAAGCTCCGCGCCTGGACGAGCCCGCGGGCTGCCCGTCAGCGAAGATGGGGGATCGGCCGAACGCGAACCCCTGTGAACTGTCCGGGCGCGTCAACTCTCACTTCGCGGGGCCGCGGCGGAACGTGAACTCGTCGCGCGTGACGCGGCCGTCGGTGGTGGTGACGATGATCGCCATGGACAGCGAGCGGGGGCCCTCCGGCATCGCCACCTCGTAGTGGACGACACGCATGCCGTCCTTGCGCTCGACGAGCACGAACCGGCCGTCCTTGGTCGCCGGGAGCTGCGTGACGATGCTGCCCCGGTCGCCCGACCACTCCTCGACCTCGACCTTCGCCACGTTCCGCGCGATCACCCCCACGCGGATCTTCTGGATGTTGCGGTTCGCGACCAGTTCCGTGCCGCGCGGCGGGAGCTTGCGATCGATGGGCGTCCAAGCCTGCGTCGCGTCGTCGCGGAGGCGCCAGGTCTCGAGACGCACTGCGCCGCTCGTCCAGACGACGGCGTCGGCGTTGTTGTCGGTCGAAGACAGGTCTGTGCCGCCGACCTGGACGACAGTCGCCAACTGCGTGATCGGCGACCGCTGCAGATCGGACGCCACCGTGAAACTGCACTGCGCGTCGCCGGCAGACGTCGCGGCGGCAACGACGCGGTAGGTGAGCCGTTGTCCGGGGGCGAGCAAGGCCACGGGAGCGAACCGGACGACCTGCCCGTTCAGCGCGGCCGCGGCACCATCAGCCCCCGTGGCGTCGGAGGAGACGTACCGCTGATTCGCGGGGAGCGTCGCCGTGACGACTAGGTTCGTCTCGCGCGCGGTGCCCTGGTTCGTCACGCTGATCGTGTACGTGGACTGGCTGCCGACATCGACCGGACTCGGCGAACCGACCGCCTCGAGTCGCAGCGACGACACGGCGTCCGGTCGGTTCCCGCCCGGCCTGCGACCGGCCGGGGACTGGTGTACGGTCTCGATCTTCGCGATGGGCGATCGCTGCGCGTCGGACACGACGTCGGCCGTGAACCGAGCGTCTGCGTTCTCGGTGCTGGCGGCGGCCGCGATCGAGTAGCGGATCTGCGAGCCGCGGGCGAGCGTCGCGACCGGAGCGAACCGGATCACGTTCCCGTTCATCGTGTACGCGACGCTCTGGGCGCGCGACGTGTCGATGGAGCGGAGCGTCTGCTCCGCGGGAACGGTGGCGGTGACGACGACGTTTCGCTCGTCGGTGTTGCCTGCGTTCGTCACGGAGACGAAGTACGTCGTCGTGTCTCCGACCTTGATCGGATTCGGCGCCGCCGCGACCTCGATCAGCAGCGCCGTCACGGTCTGGGCGGGCGGCGGGCCGCCGGCACTCGGGGGCACGACCGGGGGAAGCGGCAGGCTTCCGCCGGACCCGCCGGTCACCAGAATGTCCATCGTGCCGGTGACGCTCGGATACCGGTTGAGCGACGCCACGATTCGCGCCGTGCCGCTCGCGTTCATGTCGGTCTCGAAGCGGTACCGCGACGTCCTGAGCAGCGTGACCCTGCCGGGGCCCGTGACGGTCAGCGTGACGGCACCGTCGGGCACGTCCGCGAGTGCGCCGGTCGCGGTCTCGCCGCGGAGGAGCAGATCCACCGACGCGCCGGCTGGCGTGCTGCCTGCGCCTTGCAGCACCAGGCGACGGAACGGTGCCGGCGGGACGACCCGCACGGTCGTCTCACCGACGATCTCCGGGGCTTCCTTCAACCATGCGCGGATGCGGACGTTCGTCACGTCCGGCAGCGTGGCGGGCGCGCGGAACCGGAATCGGTAGGGCTGCTGGACGATCTCGACGGTGCCCTGGGTCGCCGACACCTCGACGTTCCGGCCCGAGAAGCCGACGCGGGTCCGCGACGCGTCTTCGCCGACGATTTGCAGGTCCACGGTCTCGCCGCAGTCGAGGCTCGTGACGTCGGGCGGCACTTCGATCAGGAGGCGAACCGGGTCGCCGGCCTCCGCGGCGACGGCCCCGAGCAGGCCGACCGCAACGAACGCGACCGCCGCCGCGGCCCGCTTCATGGCCGTGACGGGAACAGCAGCCAAGAGAGACGAGAACCACGAGCGATCCGACGACGTCATCGATGTGCGCATGCGGAGAGCCTCCTCGACCCGGGCCGACCCGGGAATCGTGCCAGGGTGGAGACTCCGCTGCCGACCCTCTCGACGCAAGGACCGGGATCACGTTCGAGCCCGTCGTGGCGGGAAAAAAGAGGCCGGGGGGCGCTCACGCGCCCCCCGGCCGGGGAAACTCGATCAGTACCCGTTCGCGGCTACTTGCGGCGGAACGTGAACTCGTCGCGCGTGACCTTGCCGTCGGTCGTCGTGACGATCACAGCCACCGACATCGCGCGGTTGCCTTCCGGCATCGTCACTTCGTAGTGCACGGCACGCGTGCCGTCCTTGCGCTCGACGATGACGAGGCGACCGTCCTTCGAGGCCTTGAGCTGGGTCACCGCGCCGCGGTTGCCGGACCACTCCTCGACCTCGACCTTGGCGACCTTCGCCGCGATGACGCCGACGCGGATCTTCTGGATGTTGCGATTCGCGACGAGCTCGGAGCCCACCGTCGGGAGCTTCCGGTCGATCGGCGTCCATGCGGCCTCGGCGCTGTCGCGCAGGCGCCAGGTCTCGAGACGCACGGCGCCGCTGGTCCAGACGACTGCGTCGGAGTTGTTGTCATCGTTGGAGTTCAGAGGCTGCGTGGTGCCCGGGGCGACGGGGGGAGCCGGAGGCGCCGGAGGAACCCCGGGAGCCGGCGGGACGCCGACCGCAGCCCCGACCTGAGTGATCGTCTCGTACTGCGCGAGCGGTGACCGCTGCGCGTCCGACACGACCTCGGCGGAGAAGCGTGCATCGCCCCCGGCCGTCGCGGCCACGATGATGCGGAACTCGAGGCTGCTGCGCGGCGCGAACGACGGGATCGGCGCGAACCGAACGACCTGACCGGAGATCGTCTGCGCGACGCCCTGAGCGCGGCTCGTATCGACGGAAACGAGGCGCTGGTTCGTCGGCAGACTGCCGGTGAGCGTCACGTTCTGCTCCGTCACGGAACCCTGGTTCGTGACGCGCACCGTGTAGGTCGCCTGTTCGCCGACCGAGATCGGATTGGGAGACGACATCACTTCGATCCGCATCGCCGAGACGCCGGCCTGTGCGGCCGCGGCGCTGTACTGACGCACGGACTCAGTCTTGGTGAGCGGCGAACGGCGCTGGTCGGACACCAGTTCGGCGGTGAGGCGTGCGTCGCCTTCGCCGGTGGCTTCGACCGTGATGCGGAACTGGACCATCGATCCGGGCGCCAGAGACCGCATCGGCGAGAAACGAACGACCTGGCCGGACGTCGTCTGCGTCACGCCCTGGGCACGCGACGTATCGACGGAGACGAGACGCTGCAACGGCGAGAGCGTGGCGGTGAGGGCCAGGTTGGACTCCGCAGCATTGCCCTGGTTCGTCACGGCGATGTCGTACGTCGTCTGACGGCCGACCTCGACCGGGTTCGGTGAGCTGGCGGTCTCGATCGCGAGCACGGACACCGCCGACGGATTGGTCGGGGCGAGAGGCGTGACCGGGGGAGCCGCCCCGCCGGAACCGCCGGTGACCAGGATGTCGAGCGTTCCGGTGATGCCCGGGTAACGGATGAGCGAGGCGACGATGCGGGCGGTGCCCGAGGCGTTCATGTCCGTCTCGAAGCGATAGCGCGAGGTCCGGAGGAGCGTGACTTTGCCGGGGCCGGCGACGGTCAGCGTGACCGTGCCCTCCGGGACCTCCGTGAACGTGCCTGCGGCCGTCTCACCGCGAAGGAACAGGTCCACCGACGCACCCGCCGGCGTGCTGCCCGCACCCTGCAGGACGAGGCGCTTGAACGGCGCCGGGGGGATGACCTGGACGATCGTCTCGCCGGCGACCTCGGGCGACTCCTTCAGCCACGCGCGGATGCGGACGTTCGTGATGTCCGGCAGCGTGGCGGGGGTGCGGAAGCGGAACTTGTAGGGCTGTTGAATAACCTCGATGGTCCCGTACGTCGCGGAGACCTCGACGTTCTTGCCGGAGAACCCGACGCGGGTCTTCGACGCGTCTTCGCCGACGATCTGCAGATCCACTGATTCGCCGCAGTTGACGTTCGTGACGTCGGGCGGAAGCTCGATGAGGAGCTTGACCGGGTCGCCCGCCTGCGCGGACACGGCGCCGAACACGCTTGCTGCAACGAACGCAGCGGTCGCGAGGACTCTCTTGAATGCGGCGAACGGACTCGCCGCGCGGACGAATGAAATCATGCAGAACCTCCACCTCCCGGGGGAATCCGGGAGTTCAGAATGGCCAGAGCTTCCTTCTTCGC
Source organism: Planctomycetota bacterium (assembly GCA_021414065.1). GTDB lineage: Bacteria > Planctomycetota > JAJSAM01 > JAJSAM01 > JAJVHW01 > JAIOPE01. Next base: position 5,127 of record JAIOPE010000081.1, on the reverse strand, counting down.
TCGACTCTTCGCAAGGATCGTGCCTCCTCGTGCGTGATCGAGTCCGGTTGTGCGCGCCGCTTGTACTTCAGCACGCCGGAACGGTCGATGCGCGCGAGGCCGCGGTGGAGCATGCCGCCGGGCCGGAGGCAGAGCGCCGACCCGAAGTCGAGAACGGCCGGCGTCGGCTCCTTCCCGGCCTGCGTGCGGATGAGGATGTTCCGCCGCTGGCGCAGGTCCAGGTGGACGACGCCGCGCTCGTGCATCCGGTTCACGATCTCCATCAGTTGATCGAAGAACGCCGGCGTCTGCCGGAACCGGCGCACCTTGCCGAGGTCGCGGCCGCGGATCCACGTCATCAAGAGCACCCAGCGACCGACGCGGCCGACGAACCGGGGGACGCCCTCGACGTCGGCGAGGCGCCGGAGAGCCGTCTCCTCGCGGGCCAGGTTCCACGCTCCCACGGTCCAGCGGTAGAGCGGCGTGCAGGCGCGGTAGTCCTTCGCGACGAGGCGCGTGCCGCCGGACTCGAGCAGGCGGACGGTGGGACGGAAGGGACCCTGCTTGCCGAGGAGCTGGGTCGTCGACCGGTCCACATCGGCCAGCGTGGCGGGGAGGGGCTCCGCGGCGGGGTTCGGTCCCGGAGCGGGGGAGCCATCCGCCGGTCCGGGGGGCGACGTCGTCATCGGGCCTGCGATGCTACTTCGCCTCCCCGGGCGGGCGTAGGCTGGGCCGACCCGATGCGGATCGCCATCGACTGTTCCTCTGCCGCGAAGCCCGAACGCACGGGCGTCGCCCGCTACTGCGCGTCGCTCGTCGGCGAGCTCCCGGCGAGCCTCGGGCCCGACGACCGCGTGACGCTGCTGCACCGCGTCTCCAGGCTCGCCAGGCGCCGCTGGTTCCTGCGGATGGACGATCCCCGGTTCACGACCGCCTGGCTGAACGATCACCTCGTGCGCGTCGCGCCGTCCGGCATCGACGTCGTCCACGGACCGGACCTGCGCATTCCGCGGATCCCGGGCGTGCCGGCTGTCTCCACCGTCCACGACCTGTCGGCGCTCGACGTCGAGGGGATCGCGGGCGACGAGTTCCGCCGCCGCAAGCTCCGCGCACTCGACGACGTCGCCCGCCGGGCGGCCGTGATCATCTGCATCTCGCAGTTCACGGAGGCCGCGCTGCTGCGGCGATTCCCCGCCGCAGTCGGCCGCACGCGGATCATCCCCCAGGGAATCGGCGCGCAGTTCCGGCCGGTGGCTGACGCCCGCGTCGTCGAGTTGCGCGCGGTGCGCGAACTCCGGTCACCGTATGTCCTCTTCGTGGGACAGATCTCCGCGCGGAAGAACCTGAAGGTGCTGCTCGACGCGTTCTGCGCGCTCCACGCGCAGGCGACGGCATCCGGGAGCCCGCTGGACTTGGACCTCGTCCTCGCGGGGCCGGTCCAGACCGGCGGCGACGAGATCGTCGCCGCCGTGAGGGCGTCGCCGGTCGCCGCGCGCGTGCGGTTCCTCGGGTTCGCCACCGACGCGGATTTGCCGGCGCTCTACTCGGGTGCCGCAGCCTTCGCCTTTCCGGGAAAGGCCGAGGGGTTCGGAATGCCGCCGCTCGAGGCGATGGCGTGCGGTTGTCCGGTCGTTGCGGCCCGCGCCGGCGCGAATCCGGCGACCGTCGGCGACGCCGGCCTGCTCTTCGATCCGGACGACGCGGGCGACCTTGCGGCGGCTCTCTCTCGCGTCGCCGTCCGCCGCGAGGGACGGGATTCGCTGGTCGCGCGGGGATTGCAGCGGGCCTCGCAGTTCAGTTGGGGGGAGACGGCACGGCGCACGGTCGAGGCGTACCGCGACGCGATCTCGACGGTCGTCCCGGCGGGGGCGCCGAGGTGAGTCTGCGCGTCCTCCACATCGACACGGAGAAGGGCTGGCGCGGCGGCGAGCAGCAGGCGCTGAACCTCGCGACGGGCCTCGCGCGGCGCGGCGTGGCGACGCTCTGCGTCGGCCAGCCGGACCAGCCGTACGTGCAGCGGTGCGCGGCGGCGGGACTCGACGTGGCGGCAATCCGCACGCGCGGGGAGGCCGACCCCGTCGGCATCGCGAAGCTGCGGGGCGTGATCCGCTCCTGGCGCCCCGACGTCGTCCACATGCACACGAGTCACGCGCACACACTCGGCGTGATCGCCTCCCGGTCCGTCCGGCCGCGACCGCGGACGGTCGTGTCGAGGCGCGTGGATTTCACGATCTACCGCAACGCGCTCCGCCTCTCGTGGTTCAAGTACCGCTTCGGCGTGGATCGTTACGTGGCGATCAGCCGCGGCATCCGCGAGCAGATGGTGAAGGACGGGATTCCGGCGGAGCGCATCCGCGTCGTCCACTCCGGGATCGACCTCTCGCGGTTCGACGGCGTGCGGTCCCACGACTACGCAGCCGAGTTCGGGCTCGCGCCGGGCACGCGCATCGTGCTCGACGTCGCCGCGTTCGGCTGGCACAAGGCGCAGGAGGTGCTGGTCCGCGCCGCGCCGGAGATCCTTCGCGCGTTCCCCGCGACGCGGATCGTGCTCGTCGGCGAGGGCGAGTGCATGGAGAAGGTCCGGGCCGAGGCGAGGGCGCTCGGGGTCGAGCGAGAGATCGTCTTCACCGGCTTCCGGAACGACGTACCCTCGCTGCTCGCCGGCTGTGACTGCTTCGTCATGTGCAGCGTGCTGGAGGGGCTCTGCACGAGCCTCCTCGACGCGCTCGCGCTCCGGCGCGCGGCAGTCGGCAGCGCGGTCGGAGGTATCCCCGAAGTGCTCCTCGACGGTTCCACCGGTCTGCTCGTCCCGCCCCGCGACCCCGCGGCGCTGGCGGCGGCCGTCGTGCGCGTGCTGGGCGACGGCGCGCTCGCCGCGCGACTCGGCGACGAAGGCCGCCGCCACGTCGAGCGCGACTTCACGACCGACTCGATGGTCGAGGGCAACCTCGCCGTCTACCGGGACCTGCTCGCAGAGGGCGCGACGCGATGAAATTCAAGTGGGCGCTCACTGTCGCCGGCGTGGCGCTGCTCGTCGTGGCGATCGTCGCGGCCTGGTTCGACGGCGAGGCGCAGGACCACGCGAAGGTCGAGGCGGGCGCCCGGCTGGCGTCCGTCCGTGACAGCGCCGCCGCCGAGATCGTGCGGGCCGTGACCGAGGCCGACCGGTCGCTCGCGACGTGGACGGGTGGTCCTCCGCCGGCCGGGCTCGCACGCGCGTTCGACGGCTGGGGCGAGGAGCAGATCGAGGAGCGGATCGGGGGCGTGCCCGTCGCGTTCACACGCGTCGGCGACCTCGACGTGTTCCACGAAGACGCCCCGGGCGTCAATCGCCGCAAAGGACGCATCGCGGCCGCCGGTCTGCGCGAGCGGTTGGCCGGCGCGTCCGACATCGGTCCGCCGGGCGCGCGCTGGACGAACATCGCGCTCGTGGACCGCCGCGGTTCGCCGGTGCTCGTGCTTCCGGGCCCGCGTGACGACGAAGACGCCGAGCGCCCCGAGTGGGAGCGACTCCGCCACTCCGGCGCGCTCTCGCGGATCGCCGAGGCGAAGGCCGGCGAACTCGATCCGCTCGGGAAACCGCCCGCCTACAAGGGAGCCGACGACCAGCGCGCGTTCGGCGTGTGGGGCTCGGTCGGCGAGGGCACGCACTTGCGCGTGCTCGTCGAAGTGCACGAGGCGTCGGCGATGGAGGGCCTCCCCGGCTGGAGCATCGGCTTCGATCACAAGGAGATCGTCCGCCTGAAGCCGTGGCACGGCGCGGTGGCGCTCTCGATGCTCATCCTGCTCTGCACGCTGTTCCTCTGGGTGGCGGGCCGCTACACCGAAGTGGGCCCTCTCATGCGCGTGTACGCGTACGCCAAGCCCTACATCTTCGGCATCGCCGTCACCGTGGGCGCGGGCCTGCTGTTCTCCGTCGCGAAGACGAGCCAGGTGCTGCTCCTGAAGAAGCTCGGAGACGACGTGCTCGTGAAGCAGGGCGACGGCGCGCGCGCCGACCTCGTGTGGATCGTGATCGCCACGGCGTCGCTCGGTCTCGTCATGGCGGTCTCCACCTTCTTCAAGGACTTCCTGCAGAAGTTCTATTCGCTCGCGATGACGAACGACATCCGCCTGTCGATCGCGCGCCGCCTCGTCGTCCTGCCGATGAGCTTCTTCCACAAGATGCGGACCGGCGACCTGAACGCGCGCATCGAGCGCGACGTCGCGGGCATGCGCATCCTGCTCGACGAGGTCTTCGAGCAGGGCTTCGTGCAGCCGTTCGTGCTCGTCGGCGCGCTCGTCACCGCGTTCGTCATGAACCCGCGGCTGGCGCTGATCCTCGTCGGTCTCCCGATCCTCGTCGTGCCGGTCTTCCGCATCGCGCGGAACATCAAGAAGCGCGCGCACAAGCGCCAGGTGCTCATCGCCGAGATCAGTCACGTCATCTTCCAGATCCTCTCCGGGATGAAGGTGGTGAAGGCGTTCGGCGGCGAGCGGCGCGAGGTCGAGCGTCTCGCCGAGGCGAACCGGAAGTACATCCGCGAGGCCCGCAAGATCCAGCGTCTCTCGGCGTTCTCGAAGGGCCTGATGGATCTGCTCCAGATGGCCGGCGGCGCGCTGCTCGTGTGGTTCGGCGGGCTCGGCGTGCTCGAAGGCAACGTGTCGCTCGGCGACCTCATGGCGTTCATCACGGTGGTGCAGCAGATCTACGTCGCGACGAAGGAGCTCACCTCGACCTTCAACAAGGTGATCGAAGGAACGCCCGCAGTGATGCGCGTGTTCGAGGTGATCGACGCGCCGGACACGCTCACCGACGGGCCCCGCGAACTCGCGAAGGCGCCGCTCCGCGACGGCATCGAACTGCGCGACGTCAGATTCCAGTACCTTGAGAACAACGTGCTCTCTGACGTCTCGCTGAAGATCCCGGCGGGCAAGGTCGTCGCGCTCGTCGGCCCGACCGGCGCGGGCAAGACGACGCTCTGCGACCTCGTCGCGCGCTTCTACGACGCCACGTCGGGTTCCGTGACGTACGACGGCGTGAACGTCCGTGAGTTCACGAAGGCGAGCCTCATGTGCTCGGTCGCGATCGTCACGCAGGATGCGTTCCTCTTCAACACCACGGTCGAGGAGAACATCCGGTACGGCCGCCCCGGCGCCACGCCTGCC
>JAIOPE010000105.1 GCA_021414065.1 Planctomycetota bacterium | reverse complement strand
GAGCCGGGACGGCGCCGCGGCCGGACTGGCGGGAGGGCAGAAGGAATGCAGCGACGCCCCCCGCGAGGAGGAGCAGCGCGACAACGACGGCGACCCGGCGACGAACTCGCATCACGGGGGAAGTGTAGCCGCGTCGCCGGCATGACGGACGCCCCGCGGCCGCCCGCGGACCGTCGCTCACGCCCCCGGCTACACTCCCCACCATGCACAAGCGACGACTCGGACGCGGCGGGCTCACGGTTTCGGCCCTCGGGCTCGGATGCATGGGGATGAGCGACTTCTACGGGCCGCGCGACGACGCGGAGTCGATCGCGACGATCCACCGAGCGCTCGAGCTCGGCATCGACTTCTTCGACACGGCCGACATGTACGGGCCGTTCACGAACGAGCGGCTCGTCGGCAGAGCGCTCGCCGATCGGCGCGACCGCGCGGTCATCGCGACCAAGTTCGGCAACGAGCGGCGCGAGGACGGGAGCTGGGTCGGCATCAACGGCCGCCCGGAGTACGTGCGCCGGGCCTGCGACGCGTCGCTCGCGCGGCTCGGCGTCGGTCACATCGACCTCTACTACCAGCACCGCGTGGACAAGACCGTGCCGATCGAAGACACGGTGGGCGCGATGGCGGAGCTCGTCGCGGCCGGGAAAGTGCGTCACCTCGGGCTCTCCGAGGCGAGTCCGGCGACGATCCGCCGCGCGCACGCCGTGCACCCGATCGCGGCGCTCCAGACGGAGTACTCCATCTTCGAGCGGCACGTGGAAGCCGAGATCCTCCCGACATGCCGCGAGCTCGGCATCGGCTTCGTCAGCTACAGCCCGCTCGGCCGCGGTCTCCTCGCCGGCGCGAAGCCGTCCGACCTCGCAGCCGACGACTCGCGCACGCAGCGTTTCCCACGGTTCCAGGGCGACGCCCTCGCCGCGAACCTGGCGATCGCGGACGTCGTCCGGCGCGTCGCCGCCGGTCGTGGGGCGACCGCAGCGCAGGTCGCGCTCGCGTGGGTCCTCAGCCGCGGCGACGACGTCGTGCCCATCCCCGGGACGAAGCGCCGGACGTACCTCGAAGCCAACGCCGCCGCAGAGGCGCTCGCGCTGACGGCGGACGAACTCGCGACGCTCGCCGCGGTCGGTCCGGCCGCCGGGACGCGATACGCCGACATGCGCGCGATCGACGAGTAGCGGGCGCGGCTACTCCGACGCGAAGTCTGTCGCGTTGCCGGCCAGCGCGAGCTTGCCGCTGAACGACTTGCCCGCCGCCGCGCCGGAATCCACGGTGGCTCGGAACGTGACGGTGATCGTCGTGCGCACGGTCGGCGACTTCCGCGTGACGCGCGCGCCGCCGCGCACCTTCGCCGACGTCACCGTGAACGTCAGGGGCGAGATCTCCTCGAGGCGCTCCTTCACGAACGCCGCCGCCGTCGGCGCTGGCGCCTTCGGGTCCACGAGGAACACCGTGCTCTTCTTGTTCGTCTTGTAGCCGAACGTGAGCGGCGTCGATTCGCCGAACGCCGTCGCCATGTAGATGGACGCGGTGTGCGTCGCCGTGGTGATCTCGCCCCAGTGCACGACGTACGCGGGTTTCACCGTGGACGTCTTTCCCGGGCCGGGCAGGGCGTACGAAGGCACGATCAGTCGCGCCGCCAAGTTCGCGAGGTCGCCGCTGCCCGTGATGAGCGACAGGAGCGCGGCGATCTCTACGGGCGTACACGCACAGAGGGCGAGCGACGCGGCGCCCAGCGCGCCGAACGCGAGAACCCGGACCTTCTTCATGGGTCTCTCCTCTCGAACGGCGATCCCGCCGACGGCTGCGGATGCCGCGGAGGTTCCACGCGCGACGACGTCGGCCGGGGCCGCTCGACACAACGATTCTACTGCGTGGGAGCCGCGCCACGGAATGCCGTATCCGAACTGCGGAACGGGATTTCGACCGCGCGCGCCTGCATTCGAGACCTCGGTCGCCCGCCGGGTGCCGTTGCAGGACCCGAGTCACGCGAGCGCGTCGCCGCGCATGCCGCGCGCGGTACGATGTCGCGATGGCGGCGACGAAACGACGGCAGCGCACGCGTGACGGTGGCGGACGGGTCCGCGACACGCTTGCGCCGTGGAACGCCGTCACGGGCGCCGCGAAACCGGCGAAGTCGATCGTGATCATCGCGGGCCCGAACGGCGCCGGGAAGACGACGTTCGCTCGCGAGTACCTGCCGCACGAGGCGTCGTGTCCGGCGTTCGTCAACGCGGACCTGATCGCCGCCGGACTGGCTCCGTTCGGGCCGGAGGCGGCCGCCGTGCGCGCCGGGCGGATCATGCTGCGGGAGATCCGCGAGCACGTGCGCCGCGGCGACAGTTTCGCGTTCGAGACGACGCTGAGCGGGCGGGCCTACGCGCGGTGGACCCCGATGTGGCGGTCGCTCGGGTATCGCGTGAAGTTGGTGTTCCTGGCGTTGCCCAACGCCGATCTGGCCGTGGCACGCGTAGCCGGACGGGTTCGAACGGGCGGCCACGACGTACGCGAGGCGGTCATCCGGCGGCGGTTCGTTTCGGGACGCGCGAACTTCGAGCGGGTCTATCGTCCGTTGGTGGACTCGTGGGCGCTGTACGACAATGCGGGCGCCGCCCCTGTCCTCATCACCGAAGCAGGACACCCGTGAACCCGACTCCGACGCGCGACATCAACAGAGAGCCGTGGACCGCCGGCGTCACCGCTGCCCTCATCCGGGCAGGGCGGGCGGCGCGCCGTCTCGCCGAGGAGACCGGCACGCCGTTCATCGTGATGGTGGACGGGAAGATCGTGGACCTGAACGCGCCGAAAGCGCGGCGCAAGCGGCGGGCGAAACGCTCGAAGTGAACGGCCGCCGTGCGTGCAACGAACCGGGGACGTCGGCGCGAAGCCGACGTCCCCGGGGTGAAGCTCCGCCCGAGCGCTACTTCGGCTCGTAACGCTTCCGGAACTCCTCGGCGGCCTTCTTCCGCTTCTCCTTCTCCTCGGGACTCATCTGGCCCATGTACCACTTGTGATCGGAGCTCGCGAGGACCTCGTCGAGCTTCGTCTGCAGTGCCTGCGCAGCCTTCGCACGGGCGGCGTCCGGCGACGCGATGTTCCGCTCGACGAGGTCCTGCAACTCGGGGATGTACTCCGAGTAGAAGTGCTTCGCGACCTCGTACGTGCCATGCCAGTGCGTGTAGTCCGGGCCCATCATCGACGCGCCGTGACGCGCGCGGCGGCCCTCGTGGTGCCAGATCTCGTACCAGGTGAAGTCGAGCTTGTTCGAGAACTCGACCGGGCGCAGGAGCGGCTTCGCGAGCGCGTAGAGCGCTCCGCCGGGCGTACCAAACTTGTCGTTGTAGAGCGACACGAGTCCGTCGTACTGGATGTAGAAGTTGTCCACCCACGACTCGTTGTGACAGTTCATGCAGACATCCTTCATGTTCCCGCGGCGCGTCTTCCAATCGACGTCCTTGCCCGCGAGGCCCATCTTGGCGTCCGACACCTCCGGCCGGACCGACACGGCCGGGCGGTTGTTCCAACTGATGCGCATGCCGACGTCGTGCGTGACGCCCTGCTTCGGCGTCGCGGACACGTGGCACGTCGCGCAGGTCGGGGCCGCGGAGTAGTCCTCACCGACGATCCACTTCGGCGAGTCGAGGTTCATCTTGTTCGCGTTCGCGAAGAAAGCGATCCCGTGCTTCGACTCCTCGTAGATCTCCTTCTGCGGATGGTCCGGACCCATGTGGCACTTGCCGCAGGTGTCGGGAAACCGCGCCTGCGCCGCGGAGAACGTGTGGCGACTGTGGCACGCGGTGCACGAGCCCTCGGAGCCGTCTGGATTGATGCGGCCGATGCCCGTGTTGGGCCACGTCGCCGGGTCGAGCTTGCCGCCCTCGAGCACTTTCACGACCGAGCCGTGGCACTGCCAGCACCCGTTGACGGCTGCTGCGGAGACGCCCTCGGGGAAGCCGGGGCTCTTGAACGCGTTGTTGCCTTCGACGACCTCGGCGAGCACGTTGTCGAGCGAGCCGAGGATGCGAGCGCCCTTCGAGTGGTGCGACGCGGAGAACTGCTCGACCTCCTTCGGGTGGCACTTCGCGCAGTCCTTCGGACTGACGATGACCGAGATCGTGAGGCCGTGGTGCTTCACTGCGTCGGAGTCGGTCTCGGCGGCCTGGTGGCACTCGTAGCAGCCGACGTTCGCGCCGTAGTGTTTGCTCTTCCCCCACATCTCGTAGAGGGCCGGGCTCTTCTCCTTGTGGCACTCGACGCAGACCGCCGACTCCTCGCTGAGCGTGCCGGGGCGTTGCACCGGCGCGGCCTGCTGCGCAGGTGCCGGAGCCGGTGCGGGGTCGTCAGCCCGCGCGGGCCAATTCGCCAGCGTCGCAAGCGCGATCGCCGGTACTGCAAGAGCGAGCCAGATCTTCCGCATCGATCCCTCCGTGTGGTCGTGTACGACGTTCATACACGCGGAGATCGTGCCACCGGATCGGGGCGATTCCTCGTGTCCAGCAGCCCGCGTTGACCTGGGTCAAGCGGGCCGAACAGTCGCCGCGACTCGGGTCGCGCAGTGCCGCCTCTCGCGCGCGTCGTGGCCGTCGAGTCGAGCGTCGATGCAGGCGTGCCCGAAATCTGTGAGTCGGTGCGGGCCGTCCCGGATGCGCCGCGGTCATCGCCCGTGCGCCTCCTCGATCTCCCTTTCTCTGGGCACGTTCGTTTCTCAGGAGATGTTCTCGAGTACCAACTTCCGCGGATTGCGACGCCGCTGGGGAGTCCACGCCGGTCGTGCGCGGACGTTCTGCTCTCCGACCAGCACCTGGGCGACGTGGAGAGGCCTCATGCGTTGGCCGCGCGCAGACCGCGCGACGTCGCGCACCGGCGTGAGGTGCGTCACATACGCCGCCGCGCCGCCGCGGGAGCCTGAGAGTCGCGCCGCCCCGCCCTTCACCGGTGCGGCCAGTCCACACCCCCGCTTGTTCGGGAGGTTCCGACGATGAGCACCGGCCACGAAGCGGAGCGGGAATTCGGTCGTCGCGACGTGATGCGACTCGGAGTCGGCGCGGCGGCGATGATCGCTTCCGTGGGACTCGTGGTCGGGAAGGCTGACGATGCCGACGCCGCGACGCTCGGCCCGCAGCCGCTGAAGTTGAGCGCGAACAACTTCCGCGTGCGGATCGGCGGGGTCGAGTTGCGCAATCCCCGCTCGGCGAGCTTCCAGCGTCAGCTTCACGCCGCACTCGAGGAGCCGGACGGGAATCGGTACACGTACACCCCGCAGTCCGCCGGAGACCTCGATGTCGTCATTGCCATCCCCATCATGGAGGTAGCGTCCGTCGCCGTGCTGGACCTGTGGTTCGACGCGTACGTCAGCGGATCGGACGCCGGCAGTACTCGCGAGCTCGCGGTCGAGGGGACTCGCGGCACCGGTTCGGGCACAGCGACGCTGCGTACGTGGCGCGCGATGGTCCGCCCCATGCGTCGAGAGTCCGTCCCGGGCGTCGCGAACGCGACTGTCGCCCTCGTGCGGTACACGCTGCGCGGGACTCTGACTTCCATCGACTGAGCCAGGGAGGTCGCATGGCGCTGTCACGCAACAACAACACGCTTCTCACCCGCGCTGCGGTCCGCCGCCCGGGAATGGGCGACGGTGCGCTCACCTCCTGGAAGGACGCCACCGGCGGGGCCCTCTTGCTCGTGTTCTCGGATAACCAGCTTCCGGGATACGGGTCGATCTACACGGGGACGCACCGCTATGAGCCGGTCGTCCTCCGAGGGGAGCTCTCGACCGACGCCATCGCGTGGATCCTCGATTCGGTGCGGGGGCAACCGGCCAAGCGCGACGTACTGGTCGAGACATACGTCGGGTCCTCGGTGAAGAGCTCCCGAACGTACCGCGACGCCGTGCTCGTGGCCTACCAGGGACCTCAGTTCGATGCGTCCAGCAAGGACGTGGTGTCGGAATCGATCTCGTTCATCGCCAGTCGCGTCGACTGACGCTCAGCGGGTCGCGACGCCAGCCGGCGGCGCGCGACGGGCGCCTGCCTTTCGCTCGCAGCGGGCCCGTCGCACCATCGACACACGCATCACGCCCCGCGTCTGCCGACGCCGCGGCGTGCACGACGTCGGGCTGCGGCCGCGGTTCGTAGACCGGCACCTCGCCTCGTCTCAGCAACGGTCGTGAAGATCAAAGTCGAAGCCTTCGACTGGAACTGCCCCCAGCACATCACGCCTCGGTACACGCTGCCCGACATCGAGGAGATGACTGCGCCGGTCCTCCGGCGAATCGCTGAGCTCGAAGCCCAGCTTGCTGGACGCCAAGCCGCAAACGAGACCTGAGTCACGCCCAACCCCGCCGGAGTCGGCCGTGGTCCGGTGATCCATCGACGCCCGGCCGATATGCGGGTCGAATCGGGGCATGACCGATCCACGACTCGCGAAGTGCAACGCACTCCTCCGGAAGAACAAGGTCGAGTTCATCGACCTGAAGTGCATCGACCTGACCGGGGCCCTGCACCACATCACGCTGCCGGTGCGGCCGAAGATCCTCGAGAAGATGCTCGCGGAGGGCGTCGGCTTCGACGGGTCGAGCTACGGCTTCCGCAAGGTCGAGAGCAGCGACATGGTGATGATCCCGGACCTCGGGACGGCGATGATGGACCCGTTCCGCGAGGCACCGACGCTCTCGTTCTTCGCGAACATCCTGCTCACCGACGCGGCGCGGACTCCGTTCCCGCAGGACGGCCGCGCGCTCGCCGCGAAGGCCGAATCGCTGCTCCGTGCGACGACCGGCGCCGACGCCTCGATGTGGGGCCCCGAGTTCGAGTTCTACATCTTCACGAAGGCGCGGTTCGACACGCGCACCTCGACGTCGTTCTACGAAGTCGAGCACGCCGAGGAGTTCCACAAGAACGCGTACCACGCGGCGAATCCGTTCGACGTGTACGACGACTTCCGCGACGAAGCGTGCACCGTGCTCGGGAAGCTCGGCGTGCCGGTGAAGTACCACCACCACGAGTGCGGCGAACGCGGGCAGCAGGAGATCGAGACGTACTTCATGGACCTGCTCACGGCCGCCGACACGATCGTGACGACGAAGTACGCGCTCTTCAACCTGGCGCGGAAGCGCGACCTCGCCGTGACGTTCATGCCGAAGCCCATGTACCAGCAGGCCGGCAGCGGGATGCACCTGCACCTCTTCCTCACGCGGAACGGGAAGAACGCGTTCCACAAGGCGGGCGAGTACGGCAACGTGAACGAACTCGGCCGGTTCTTCATCGGCGGGATGCTGAAGCACGGCCCCGCGCTCGCGGCGTTCACGAACCCGTCCACCAATTCGTACAAGCGGCTCGTGCCCGGCTTCGAAGCGCCCGTGGCGCTGACGTACGGCATGGGCAACCGCGCGTCCGCGGTGCGCATCCCGGGCTACGTGACGAACCCGCAGGAGACGCGTTTCGAGTACCGCCCGCCCGACGCCACGATGAACCCGTACCTCTGCCTCACGGCGCTGCTGCTCGCAGGGATCGACGGCGTCGTGAACAAGATCGACCCGACGAAAGAGGGCTACGGTCCGTTCGACCGCAACATGTCGGAAGACGCCGCGGCCGCCGTGAAGGTGCTCCCCCGCAGTCTGAACCAGGCCCTCGACGCCCTCGACGCCGACCACGACTTCCTCATGCGCGGCGGCCTCTTCACCGACGGCCTCCTCGCGCAGTGGTCCACCGTGAAGCGCCGCGAGACGCAGTCCATCGCGACGATGCCGCACCCGTACGAGTACAAGATGTACTTCAACCTGTGAGCGGCCGGATGCCGGCCGCTCACAGGTTGGTCGAACGGCGCGCCTATCGGCTCGCCTCCACGACGACCACCGACGGCGCGGCTCGCCACGTCGCGTCGGATCGACGTTGCGTGCGTGCCTCGTCCGGGGTGGCGGCAAGCGCGACCTCTTCAGGTCAGAGCGTCAGCGGCGCCCCGGGCGCGGCACGCGGATGATTCCGCCTTCGACCTCGATCGGGACAAACCGGTCGCGGTCGCCGGGAAGGACCGCGGACTCACTCGGCCAGTTGCGGCGGCGCTCTACAGCACGCGCGACGATCCGTCGGCGCTCATCGCCGCAGAGCAACGCCTGCTCACGATCCATCAACCAGATGAGCCCCGGGCGCTCGGCGGCGAAGTCGCCCCACGCCCGGCGGAACGCGGCGCTGCGCATCGACACACCCCGCATCGTCCGCGCGATGCGATTGAGCTCCCTGGCCGTGGCAGAGAGCATTCGGGCCCACTTGAGGTATCCGCGCAGCGCATCGTCAACCTCGGACTCCGCACTGCGCACCCAGCCGGCCCGTCGGAGCGAACGACGGAATCGGGGGACGATCAGAGGCAGGAGCCCTCGGAGCCCTTGGTCCGCACTGGCGCGCGACGTGTCCCGGCGGCGCTTCCACTCGTAGAACTCAAACCGGATCGCCGCGCCCAGCACGTCCTCGTCGGTCAGAGGTGGACGTGAGGCGAGCAGTCGCTCGAACCATCGACGCCGGATCGCGCGGGTCACGCCCTCGTCGTCAACCGTCATCCAAACCAGCCCTCGTTCCTGTCAGCTCGCACGCGCGGCTCTCGGGCGACACGATACGTCATTCGCGTGTCGCGGCCGACGGCAACCTGCCTGCGGCTTCATTCCACGACGACGACCGCCGACGCCGCGCGCCACGTCGCGTCGGGTTCGTAGTACGGGCGGGCCTCGGCCGGGGCGGCGGTGATGCGGCCGCGGAGGCGTGGGGTCACTGGGAGGTTGAAGGCGATCGACGCACCGGGCGCAAGCGTGCGCAGGTAGATCACGACGCGTTCGGCATCGATCTCCGTGCGCGCGATCTCGTTCGACAGGTCCTTCGCGCGGAGCGCGCCGCGCTCCGCGGAAAACCCCGCGGGGAGCGGGATCACGACGATCGGCATCTCCACCGGATGGACGCCGACGTTCCGGATCTCGACCAGGACGACCGAACGCTCGCCGATGCGGGCGGACTTCGGGAAGTCAGCCCAAACCGTGACCGGCGTGGATACGAAGGGGGTCTTCGCCGCGCCGCCGTCGAGCCACGGTTTGACGTGCGGAATGGCGAGCATCCCGGACAGCGGCCCGCCATCGACTCGTTGAACGGTGACGCGGCACGGGCCCGGCGTCGCGAGCATGCCGCTGAGATCGAGCGTCACGCCGCCGCTCACTCCGCTCTCATCGCTGAACGCGACGGTTCGATCGGGCAGACCCGCCGCGCGGACGATGACCTCGGTGCCGGCAGGCACCGCCGTCTCGGCGGCGTCCAAGAGGGCCCAGAGCGAGAGCACTGTTGCGTGCGTGGTTCCCCAGGTGCCGTCCTCGCGGCGATCGTGCGCGAGCGACGCCAGGAACTCTGCCGGATCGAGCAGATCCGGTCGCGCCAGGCGCTTCGCTGCGAGGGCCGCGAGCGCAGTCGCCTCGACCGACGCCACGGCACCGCGCCCGTAGAAGGCCGACCCGCGGCCGCCGCCGAGCCACGCGCGCGTGCCGGACCGCTGCACGAGCTTCGCGAGGCGCGTCGCCGACTCGACGGCCGCGCCGTCGGATCCCGACTCCGTCAGGAACAGCGTGACGAGCGCGAGTGCGTACGGATCGTTGCAGGTTCCGGCGTGCTCAACGACCCATGCGCGCGCCTTCGTGAGCGCTTCGTCGAAGGAGGCGTCGTACTTGCGGCCGTGCGTCAGCGCCCAACCGACGTACGCGGTCGCGGCGACGTCGCTCGACGACTGCCCGCGCCAGTCATACGGCACGCCGTCGGCGGGGAACGAACCGTCCGGGCGCTGTTGCGAGACGAGCCAGCGCGTAGTGCGCATCGCCACGGCGCCCGCGCCATCGGCTCCGCGCGGATCCTCGCGGCCGTCCGCCCGCCGCAGCCGGTGGAGCATCCACCACTCGTGCGCACCGTAGGCCGTGAGCAGCAGTTTCGCCGGAGGGTGACCGAACCAGTCGAACCCGCCTCCTGGGATCTCGTACGTGAGGAGTAGATCGGTGCCCGTGCGGATCGCAGCGTCGAACTGTGCGCGCGTCGAGGGCGGGATACGTGACGACCGCTCGAGGTACGTCAGCGCGAGGATGTTCGGGAAGAGCGTGGATGACGCCTGCTCGAAACATCCGTGCGGCGTGCGCAGAAGACCCTCCACACCGTCGAGCACGCCGGCGAGTGGGCCGTCGAGAAGGCGCAACTCGACTCGCTCGGTTCCGGCGACGGCGCCGGTCGGCCGCGCAACGGTCAGAACGGTCGGGCCCGACGTGGCGCGGAACGAGGAGACGACGCTCGTCCGCACGCCGGGCGCACGGATGTCGATTTCGCGCTCGACGGCGTCGGACGCCCCACCGGACCTGCAACGCACGGTGATCCGCGCGACGCCGACACCGATCGCACGGACCCGGACGAAGAGCGCGGCCTCGCCACGCGCGTCGGCCCGCAGCGTCGTCTTCGACGGCGAGACGATCTGCAGCGGCCCGGTCACGGTGGCCTCCGCGGCGACGTCGGAGCGCGCTGCGCTGGTCCAACGCAGGACTACCGGGACTTCGACTTCATCGCCGACGAAGAGCTGAGCCGGCGCGTCGGCGTCGGCGACGAACGGGAGCGTCGCGCGGAAGCGCGCCTCGCCCTGCGCCACCCCGCCCGCACCGTCGTGCGCCACGCCGTCTGCGTGCCACGTCGTGACGGAGTCGGGCGTGGCGACGTTCACGCGGGCCCGGCCGTCGGCGTCGGTGACGACGAGCGGCGTGAACAGGATCGCGTCGGGGAAGAACCGACGTGTGCGGGGCTCCGGCGCGTCGCCCGCGCGCTCGGACGCCTTCCCGCCGCCGCCCGCCGTGAGACTCCTGTGTCCGCCCCGCCTGCCTCCGAACGTGCCGCCGCCAGCAGATCCAACGAAGCCTGTCCGTTGCGTGAACTCGGCTTCGTCGAATTGGTGGCCGTGGCGCCGGACCCAACGCGCGTGAAGCTCCAACGTCGCTTCGGCCGACCACTCCACTCCGCAGTCATCGTCACCGTCGTCGGACGACGCGATCTCGTCGTCGTCCTCCTCGAGCGCGAGCAACTCACGCTTCGAGCGACGACCACCGCGCGAACTGGCATCGGGCCCGTGACTGCGCAAGAGGATCGGCGACCGTGCGATCGTCGAAGCGTCGTTCTCGAACGCGGCGACTGAGTCGAGCGGCAATCGCACGCCACCGCTGATCAGGAGCGGGGTGCCCCACGGATCGACGAGGCCGTCCGGCCCGAACGCGCCGCGCGCCGCCGCGACGCGGAGAGCCGCCACGACGTCGGGGATGTCGTCCGACGGCGCGGGCGAGAGCTCGCCCTCCAGTGCGGCCGCGGCCCGGGTTCGGAGTTCCGCCGAGAACCCACGGAACTGCTCGGTCACGCGAACCAGATGTGCCTCGCGGCGCGCCGGCAGCGACCGCGCGACGATTCGATACGACACAGCGTGGTCGCCCGCGGCCAGCAGGACGTCGGCGAGGCGCGCCTCGCTGGTCGTCAGCGCCCGTCGGGTGTACGCCGCCGCAAGATCCACAACGGTGAGGCCGGACGCGTCGGTCGCCGCGCCGCTGTACCTCTGTCCCAAAGTCACAGCCAAGCGCGCGACGTCCATCGGACGCGCGACAAGCGATGTGACGGCTTCGTCCACCACGCGCAACGCGAACGCCGACGGCACGCCGCGTCCCGCCATGTCGGAGACCTGCACATCGAGTCCGACCGTGTCGCCCGGCCGTACGTCGGATGCGCTCGGCACGATCGACATGCGCAGCGTCTCGGGCGGCACGACGACCATCGCGCACGCGGCCGGTTCGAGGCCGCCGGACGTCGGTGCAACATAGGCCTGGACGACGATGCGGCCCGTCACGCCCGCCGGAAGCGGGAGCGACGCCGCAGCGACGCCGTCCACGACGCGGAGGCGATGCGCGGCAACGATCGTCTCGCGCCACAGGATGTCCACGAACACTGCATCCGACGCGCCGCTCACGACGGCTCGCACCGGGATCGTCGCGCCGGCTTGCACGAGTCGGTGCCCGACCGAGAGCGTCAACGGAGCCTTCGTCACGCCCGGGCTCACGTCGCGACCGCCGACGACGATCGTCGATATCGCGGTCGGCGTGGCCACGTCCACGGACACGAATCCGAAGTCGTCTACCGTGTGCGTCCGCGGCGCGCCGCCGTCTACGGTGGTCTGCACCTGTGCACCGGAAGCGAGATCCGTGCGCACAAGAACGGTGCCGGGGCGGCCAGTCACCAGCGCGCCGCCCGGCGTGTGGACCGTCGCTCCGGTGGCCTCGCCGTCACTCGCCCACGCCAAGCGAATGGAGTCGCGCACGGATCGGCCACCGGCATCCATCACACGCACGTCGAGCATGACGTCGGCGGCGCTGCGCGACGGCGCGTCGGGCGACACATCGAGCACACGCGGAACGTCGATGCGGTACGTCGCGCGGCCGGAGGCGTCGGTCGTGCCCTCCCATCGCGCCAGCTGTGCCGCGCTGAAGTCGCCGGAACGTAGGACGACGCTCACGTCCGCGTTCGCGATCAGCGTGTCGTCAAAGCGCCGCGCGATTACCGCGCCGGACACGACACCGCCCGGCCGCACCTGACGCGTCGCTGCGTCCACTACGACGTGGAACCGCGGCGTTTCGAACCGCTCGACGCGAAGCATGCCGCCGGCGATGCCGGTCGCGAGGAGCTCCCAGTCGCCGGTCGCAGCCGTAGCGGGGATGCGGAGCTCGCCGGACGCGACGCCGCGGCCGTCGGTCGTCACCTTCGTGCTGACGCGTTCGTGCAACGAACGATGCAGCAGCGAAACCTCGACCTCGCGATCGGCGGCGGGCGTGCCTGTCGGTTGGCGAAGCGCGAGCAGGCGAAAGCGGACGACATCCCCGGGCCGGTGAATCGGGGAGTCGAGGAACAGGTGCCCGCCGGTCGCGTCCACGACGCGCACGGACGATGTCGCCGTCTCGGGGCCGAGCGGGCCGTCTACGGTCGCGGTCCACTTCGACTTCCAGGGCCCTGCATCGGAGGGAATCTGCGCCGAGAGCGCCGCGGTACCTACGGAGTCGGTGGTCCCTTTCGCCGTGGACGCTCTGCGGTTCTCTTCCACGAACGTCAGCACGAACGGGCTGCCCGCGATCACCTCACCGGTGCGGGAGTTCCGCGCGAGGACCCGGACCGTCGCCGGGAGCCCAGGCGCGACCTCGCCCGCGTGGAGCAGGACCAGGTCGGGCGCGCCGGCCAGCTCGACGAGAGGAGCGACCTCGCGGTCCACGGTGGCGACGTCCTCGCGGCTCACGACGATGCGATGTTCGACGACGTCGAATGGCACCGGGAGCTCGGTCTCCAGCACGACGGTCGCGGACTCGCCCGCGACGAGCGCCTTCGATGCCTCTGCCACGACGGGCCCCTCGCGCGGCATCAGTCGCAGCCACGCAGTCGCAGTGTGACCGGTGTCGTTCCGGACGACCGCCTCAGCGCGGAGGTTCCGGCCGTGCAACGTCGCGCCGGCGATCCGAACCGGTTCCTCCCTCGGAGCGGTGCGCGACCGAAGGGCCACGTCGAGGGCGAGGCGCGCCAGGTTCTCGCCGAATCGAATGCGCCCCGCGGCGCTCCCGCAACTGCAATCGTGACACAGAGTGTTCTGGCGCGTCGCGACGACGCGGATCTCGCCCCGGGACTCCACGCCGACGAGCGTCGCGTCGGGGTCGGCGTGAGCGGGAGGCACGCCCGCCAGCGCGTGCGGCCGCACGAGCAGGGAGTCCGTCGCGATGATCGGCCGCAACTTCCCGTCGGGAGCGATCGACGTGAGCCACGCTTCGTCGCCGCCCCACGCGTCCACGAACACGACCGCGCCGCCGACGACGGCGCTGCGCAACGCTTCGATCTGCACGTCACGGAGGACGGTTTCCTCGCCGATCAGCAGGATGGCCGACGCGTCCGCCGCCTCGCCAACGTCGAGTTCCTGCGCGTCCTCCGCGAGTCGCCCCACGGCGTCGAGCGACTCCGTGCCCGACGATCCGAAGACCGACATCGTCGCGCGAGAGCGGGGGGACATGCGAATGGCGCGCGCCGGCGTCGGCGGCGCGGGAGCCACCGCCACTGGCGCTGCTGGCGCCGTCACGTCGACCGTCAGTGGGGCGTCCAGTGGCTCGCGTGACGGCACCGCGGCGGGCGCAACCGTCGGGCTGACATCCTCGCCGCAGCCCTGAGTCGCCAGAAGGGCCGCGACCGTGCCAACGCCCGCAACGAACGCCCGCAGCCCGAAGATCATCGCCCGACGCATGGGGTCACCTCAGACCCGATGAACGTACGGCGACGCGTTGGGTTCAGCGCGACACGGCGTAGTGGCCGTGTCGAAACCACTGACACATTCGGTCACGCGGCTTGCCGCCGTCGAAGGTCTGCCAGCCGCTGCGAGGTTGAGCAAGCCGCGCGCCGGCTTCGCCGCTGTGTTCCAGCGGCCTGCTGTTGCGTTGGGCTCGGCGCGCAACTCGCTCCGTGGAGTTTGCCCGCCTCGCCCGCCTTGCAGCCGGCTCGCTGGAACGCAGCCGAATGTGCCACTTGTTTCGACACGGCCACTTAGCAGCGACAGCGCGGGGACTCGCGGGCCTGTTCCTGCGCCCCCGGCGTCGCGAAGCCCTTCGCCTTCGCGTGGGCCCACATCTTCTCGATGTAGGGCTTCGCGTCGGGGGTCTTGCACGACGTGTCGCCGTGGTCCACCTCGACCTTGCCGAGACGCTTCGCCGCCGCGAGCGCGGCGTCGCGGAGCGCGGGGCTCCGGCCGCCGATCGAGATGAGGGCGTGGTTCATCGCGGCGCGCAGCGAATTGGGGGCGCTGCGGATGCGCGCCTCGATCTCGGCAAGACGCGACTCGAACCAAGCGTCCGGCGTGGCCGTGTCGCGAAGGGCCATCACGCCCACGAGCGTCCATCCGGCGCGCCCGCGCGGTTCGTCGCCGAGCGGCGTCCACGCATCGGCCAGCGCGCGGGCGTGCGGCCCTTCGGACGCGAGTTGCGCGACGTAGTCCGCGAGCATCGGCCAGCCGACGTCGCACGCCCAACGATCGAGATCGGCGGCGGAGACCTTCGCGGGGTCGGCGATCTTCACGGCGAGGATGCGCGCATCGGCGTTGCGCGTCGCCCACAGCGCGCAGGCGAGGTCGTGGTCCACGCCGATCCGCTTCGTCAGTCTCGCGAACTCCGAGAAGAGCACGCCGAAGAGCGGTTCCTGGGCGCCGTGCCGAAGCCACGTCTTCCGCGTCTGCGCCGTGCCCGCCCTTTCGAGGGCCGACATCGCTTCAGCGAGCGACATCCGCGCCGCGGGGGCCTTCGCCTTCGCGGCTCTCGGGGCCTTCGCAGGCGTGGCCGCCTTGGTCGCCTTGGGCTTCGTCTTCGCAGGGGTCTTCGACGCCTTCGCGGCCATGGTGTTCTCCGTGCGTGTCGTTGACGAGGCGGAGAAGTCTAACCGCGATGCGCCAGGCGCATCACCGGCCGTCACTTCCAATGCGACGACGTGAACTCGTCCGTCTCGGGCAGGCCGCCCTGGAGGATCAGGTAGCCGTTGTGCGGCTCGCGCTCGAGCATCTCGTGGTTCACGACGTCGCGCATGCGGCGCAGGACCTCGTCGTGGTCGTCGGTGCTTCCGAGCACCCACGAGAGCTTCATCAGCGCGGTCTCGGGCAGCATGTTGTCGAGCGGCACGACGCCGAGGTCGAGCAGGTCGCGGCCCGTGTCGTAGACGTACATCTGCGCGAAGCCCCAAAGCGTCTGCACGCACATGACGATGTGTACGCCGGCGGCGTGGGCCCGCTTGAGCGCCGGATACAGCGGCTTGTTGACGTGGCCGAGTCCCGTGCCCGCGATGACGATCCCGCGGTAGCCCTTCTCGACGAGCGCGTCCACGAGGTCGGGCTTCATCCCGGGGTAGTAGTAGAGGATCGTGGTGCGGTCGTCGTACGAGGTGTCGAGCCGGATGCGTCGCGACGGGTCGCGGCGGCGGTAGTCGTTGTGGAGATACGTGATCTCGTCGCCGACCATCGCCATCGGAACGTCGCCGACAGTGCGGAAGGTCGAGCGATAGGAACTGTGCATCTTCCGGCAACGCGTGCCGCGGTGCAGGAGCGCGTAGCGGTCCGACGTGGGGCCGAACATGCAGATCTGCACCTCGGCGATGTCGCCCGTGCCGGCGGCGCGCACCGCGTGGATCAGGTTCAGCGCGGCGTCGCTCGAAGGGCGATCGCTGGAGCGCTGCGAGCCGACGACGACGATCGGCACCGGCGAGTCCTGCACCATGAAGGAGAGAATGGCCGCGGTGTGCGACATCGTGTCGGTGCCGTGGCCGATCACGATTCCGGCAGCACCCGCCTCGATCTCGTCCTTGATCGACTGCGCGAGGACCACGTACTGTTCCCTCGCCATGTTCTCGGAGAACACGCCGAAGAGCTTCTTCGTGGTGAGATTCGCGACGTCGGCCAGTTCCGGGACGGCGCCGTAGAGTTCCCCCGGCGTGAACGCCGGGATCACCGCGCCCGTGCGATAGTCGAGACGCGACGCGATCGTGCCGCCGGTCCCGAGCAACGTGACGCTCGGCAGGTGCGGTCGCGACGGGAACGCCTGCTCCGGGATCTTGTAGACCGCTTCCCGATAGCCCACTTCCTCGATCGCACGAAGGCGCTCGTAGTGGATGCCGACGTTGTAGCCCGTCTTCAGCTTGAGGACGATGTGCTCGTCGTCGAACGTTTCGCTGCGCGGGAGGATCACGCCCTCGAAGACGCTGCCTGCGTCGTTCGTGGCCTTGACGTCGCCCCACACGCGCGCTCCGAACCGCTCGAGTGTCGCGCGGGCCCGTCCGCGATAGCCGCGCAACGGGTCCTTCGTCTCGACGGCGGGAGTCGCGGGTACAGGCGTCTGCGGCTTGCTGTCGCTCATCGGACGGCTCCCGCGGCGGCACGCACCGCTTCGACCACTTCAACCGCTGGCACCCGGCCGCGCAGCGGGTCGGTCACACGTCCCGACGCATAACGCAGCACGCGGCCCGGGTCGGCGTCGTACGTCTCACCGGCGGCGGACTGCACGCGGGCGGCGACGTGCTCGCGCCACGCGACGGCCGGCGTGTCGAGACCGAGAGCGGCGACGATGTCAGCGACCGGCTCGGTCGGCGTCACGGCCATGCGCGAGACGATCACAGCCCAGGCGTCGCGCAGCGGCGGGCGCGTCTCGAACGCACGGAACAACTCGGCCCAGCGCTCGAACGGGATCGCGCCCGTCTTCACGCCGCTCCGACGCAACCCCTTCACGCGCTCGCCGAAGAAGAACGCCGTGAACTTCACGTCGGCGCCGCACTCCTCGACGATCCGGTCCACGAGGGCCGCGCCGCCGCGTCGCACGAGGTAGTGCGCCGTGGATGTCGCCACGCCCGCCGCGGCGTAGCGCGCCTCGCGGAGCCAGGGCCGCTCGGGCAGCGAGGCGGTCAGTCGTTCGACGCGTTCGCGGGTCACTCGCGTCGGCGGGCTGTCGGTGTCGGGATACATGCGATCGGCGCCGGGGAGGATGCGCTCGAAGTCGGTGCTTCCGTCTTCGAACGGCTGGCGCGTTTCGTTCGGGACGCCATCGGTCGCGGCGACGTACCGCATGCGAATGTCGTCGGCTGCGGTACGGCAGTCGCGCTCGGGGCCCCACACGACGACGAGGGCATCAGCGTCGTCGCAGTGCGCGGCTGCGCGGATCTCGGCGAGGAGCGGCATCGCGTCGCCGGGCCACGCCTCACCGTGCAGGAGGATCGGCTGCTGGTCGAGACCCGCGATGACGCGCACGCGCCCCTTCAGCTCGTCGGCGAACGTGCGTTGCGGCTGCGTGGGCCACGCGAGCGTTCCCGCGGCGCCGCGCACACGCACTGCGAGCACGGTGAGCGGGCCCTCGCCGAGTTCCCACGTGCGGCGTCGCTTGCCGTCCTGCACCCAGCGCTCCCACTCCTCGCGACGGAGCACGGGCACGTTCCCCCGCTGCGCGATCTCGGTGACGTCGGTCGTCTCCACGCGGATCGACTCGGGCGTGGCGAGCCCGCGGCGGTGGAGTTCGTCGCGGAGCCGCAGCAGGTTCACCTGCCGCCAGCCTTCGCCGTGGACGAGCGCGGGCGCCCATCCGGCCTTCGGCACACCCTTGATCTCGACCCGACGCCCGCCGCGGACCGACACGTTCACGTCTTGGCGACTCGCGCCCATGCCGACGCGCACGTGGCCCGTGGAGCGGCACACGCGGCCGACGAGCAGGATGGCTTCCTCGACCTCATCGGGAGTGCGGAGGTCGGGGCCGGTCACCGTCTCGATGAGCGGCATTCCGAGGCGATCCGTGCGCCACACGATGAGATGCCCGCGGTCCGTCACTTCGCGGCACGAGTCTTCTTCGACGCTGACCTGCACGATCGACAGCGATCGCCCGCGGAACGGCAGCACGCCGTTGACGCCCACGATCGCGGTGCGCTGGAAGCCCGTCGGGATCGAGCCGTCGAGGTACTGCTTCCGCGCGATGTGCACCTCGTCCACGATGTCGCAGCCGAGCATGAGGCACTGCTCGATCGCCGTGTCCACCGCGGTCTGGTTCACCGGGAACGGCGGCGTGTCGTCCATCTCGTACGTGCAGGTGTTCTCGCGGTTCAGCAGGTAGATGATGTGCTTCCGCGTGCGGAACTCCATGAGCGCCGTGCCGTCGTACACGCCCAGCTCCGACAGCGTGGGCCGCATGTGCCGGAGCACCGTGCCGTCGTGCGTCTTCGTGAACCGTCCCGCGGGGCACCGACAGAACAGCTTCTGCTCCGTGAGGAGTTGCTGGTGCACCTCGAGCCCCGAGATCAGGCCGACTGCGGCGTAGTCGAGGGGTTCCGGGAACGAGGAGACACGCGGCCGGGCGGCGGGGGCACTCGCGGAAGGGGTCATTTCGCTCCGGACGATCGGGGAATGTGCGGGCCGCCTGCGGAATCGCCGCGGGACCGCCGTCTCTTCACGTCGAGCCTATCCCGTCGGCGCGCCGATCGGAAGGGGCGGACCGGGCAGCCTCCGGCGCGGCTCGCGCGGGTGATGCCCGTCACAGCGCAGCAGGCGCGGGACCGACCACCTCGTGGAGACGGTGCGTGCCGAGCTTCCCCTTGAGCGCCACGTCGGTGGTCCGTCCGAGGACGAACCGGCCGCCCAGCCGCGACGCGACGGCGTCGGAGACCAGGATCGACGTTCCCAGGTCCTTGTTCACGGGTTCGATCCGGGCCGCGATGTTCACCGTGTCGCCGATCGCCGTCTCCCTCCGGTTGTGGGCCGCGCCGAGCGTGCCCACCACGACCGTTCCGTGGTGGACTCCGACCCGCACGGCGAACGACCGCCCCCAGCACTCGCGCGCGTAGCGGTCCATCTCGGCGGCGGCGTCCACGAGACCGAGCGCCGCGCGGACGGCGCAGACCGCGGGATCGTCCTCCCCGGCGTTGCCGGCCTGGGCGCCCGCGCCGACCGCAGCGGGCCCACCGCCGAACACAGCCATCAGTCCGTCGCCCATGTAGTTGTCGATCCGACCGCCGGCTGCCGCGACGGCCTCGCCGGCCAGCGCGAACCACCGATCGAGCAAGTGAACGATGTCGTAGGGCGGGAGTGCCTCGGAGAGCGGGGTGAACCCGACGACGTCCGCGAACAGGATCGCCGCGTGCGCCTCGCGTCCGACGGCACCCGCAGACGCGGTCAGCCGACTCGCGAGTCGAAGGTCCAGCGCGTCGAGCACGAGGCGTCGTACGGAGACGTCGCCGGTCACGCGGGTGCGGCACGCGAGACGCGTGGCCCCGTCGAAGCCGAGGCGGACGGCCATGGCCTGTTCGTCGTCCGGCCGGGCCCCGCACGCGTCGGCTCCGTCTTCGACCGCGATGCGGCAGGTGGAGCACTTCGCGTTCCCGCCGCACGCACGCGTGATCGGAACGCCCGCAGCGACGAGCGCGTCGAGCAGGCTGCAGCCGATCTCCGCGGAGACGGCGACGTCGTCGGGTCGGCAGCGGATCGTGGGCATCGGCGAACGATACGCTGCGGGGCTACTTCGGCGCGACCTTGTGGAACGCGCGCGACAGGTCCCACTCGACGTTCACGCCGTCGCCGGACTCGATCTCGTACTCGACGGTGGTGCCGGCGTCTTCGTAGGCCTCGATGACGATCGTCAGCACCGTGGCCGTGTTGACCTTCAGGCCGACCGACGCTTCGTGGAGCGCGCCGGTCGCGAGCTTCACGCCGTCGGCCGTGCGCATGACGTAGTCGGCCCGCCCTGGCCCCTTGTTCTCGAGCTCGACCTCGGTCTCGACGCCCGCGGGCACCGCGACGTGACCCTCCGCGCGGCCGCCGGGGCCGAGGACGACAGAGCTCTCGAGCGTCGCCTCGCCGCCGAGCGACGCGCAGGCCGACAGCGCAAGCGACAGGACTGAGATGGACACCATGGATCGGATGTGCATGGGAAACCTCCTCGTGAGCGCCCGATGCTACTCGACTGGCGACGTCACTCCTCCTCGAGCACCCGTCCGACGTCTCGAGCGCCGTGGATGACGCGCACGATCTGAATGCCGCCGCGTGTGCGCCGATAGACGATCCGGTGCCCCGCCACGATCCAGAAAAGCACAGGACGATCCGTCAGGTCCGCACGCGAGTGGCCGATCCCGGGGATCTGTGCGAGTCGTCGTGCCGCGATGTGGAACTGGCCCACGACCCGAGCGGCGGCGGCGGGGTTGTCGCGCGCGATGAACGCAGCGATGCGTTCGATGTCGTCGCGAGCGAGCGCCGACAGGGTGAAGCGGTTCATCCCCGCTTGCGCTTCGCGCGCGGCGCCGCCGGATATCGAGCCTTCAGTTCGCGGAAGACCTGCTCGCCGTCGAGCCCCTCCCTGCGGTCGAGCTGCGCGATGCCGGCCTCGATCTCCGCGCGCACGCGCGCGACCGCTTCGGTCCGCAAGCGACGCTCTTCGTAGAGCCGAAGCCCCTCGCGAACCACCTCGCTGGCCGACGCCGCGTTCCCGCGCGCGACCTCACGATCGATGATCTTCCGATGTCGCGCCGTGAGCGAGACGTTGAGGGTGACGACGTTGGCCATTCCGAGATCGTAACGGACTTGGCAACGGTTGCCAATCCGTCGCTAGGCGTCACTGGTGGTAGTGCAGGCTCTGCTCGAGGCCGGGCTCGTCGGCGTGGACGGACGGACCGCGCGAAATCGCGCGGAGCACGACCAGCGCCAGCAGCGCCACGAGCCCGACGACCGGGAGCACCTCCCACGGCGACGGCCACGGCGACGGCCCGAGGAGCGGCGGGCCCACATGGAACGAGAGATCGGCGAGGCGACCGACCAGCACGATGCCGGCCACGCGGAGTACCGTGGACTCGTCGCGGCGCGCGCGCCGGAAGAGCAGCACCACGAACGGGATCACGCCGTTCAGGGCGAAGCTCACCAGCCCCGTGCTCCACCACATCCCGCGCATCCGTGCCGCGTACCAGACCGTCTCCTCGGGGATGTTCGTGTACCAGATCAGCATGAACTGGCAGTACTGCACGTAGCTCCAGAACAGGCTGAAGCCGAAGAGCAACTTCGCGAGATCGTGGACGTGGTCGGCGTGGAGGACGCCGCGCCACGCGCCGCGGCGGCGCAGGTGTACGGCGAGAACGATCGCGGCCGCGAGACCCGACAGCACGAGGCCGGCGAGCGTGATGATCGCGAACGCGGTGCTCGACCACCAGGGCTCGAGCGACTGGAGCCAGTCCACGCTGACGATCGAGTAGAGGACCCCGAACATCGCCATGAACGCAGCGCCCCATCGGACGCGCGCCGCACCGGGCGCGGCGTTCCGGAGCATTCGCGCGCCCCACGTCAGCACGACGAGCACGACGATCGTGCGGATGCACAGGAACAGCGGGTTGAGATACGCGTGCTTCGCAGCGATGACGTGAGCGTGCGGATCGTCGGGCCCGTGGGGCCGCGCCCACGGGAAGAGCATCTGCAACCCGAACAGCAGCACGATCGCCGGGATCGCGGCAACCGGGATCGCGGCGCTCATGGCCTCCGGGACGCGTCGCAGCGCCGCGGCCCAGCGTGACCCGGAACACGCGAGCAACGCGAGGAACACGCCTCCGGCCAGTGCGACCCCGAGTGTGTAGTGGAACCCGACGAGCAACCCGGCCCACGCGCGCTCGGGGACGATGATCGCTCCGACGACGAAAGCGACTGCGCCGGTCGCCGCTGTGAAGCCGAGGACTCTCGCAACGCGGGGCTCGAGCACGTAGGGATGTCCGGCAGACTCGTGGTGGGCCGGCGTCATCAGCGTGTCCCCGTCGTTTGCAGAGCGCGCAGGTGCAGGATCGCCTTCCAGCGATCGTCCGGAGCGATCGGCACTGCGTACGAAGCCATGTTGCCCTGCCCCTTCGTGACGACGTGGAACACCTGGCCGTCCTTCATCTGCAGGGCGCGGTCGGCGCGGAGCGACGGCGGGCGCGTCATGCCGTGGCGAACCGCGAGGCCCTCGCCTTCACCGTCGGCACCGTGGCAGACCGCGCAGAACCGGGCGAACACGACGGCACCGCGCTCGCGCGCCGCCGTGTCGTCCGCACGAAACGGATTCGTCAGTTCCGCACCGGCGCGCACCGCTTCCTCGGGCGTCGTGCCATAGCGGAACGGCAGCATCCCGCGGGGGACGACGCCCGCGACGAGCGGTCGGTCGGACAATCCGTCGGGCGTCGGCGCCCCGTCGATCTGCGAGACCCAAGCCGCCGAGCGGACCATCTCGGGGAGGATCTCGGTGTTCGGCGCGGAGTGGTCCGTCACCAGGGCCAGTCGAAGCGCGAACACGCACGCACCCGCCGCGAGCAGGGCCACTGCGTACGGCCCAAACGTGAGACGACCGGCCGTGCTCATCGGCCCTCCTCCGACGTCGCAAAGCTGCGCTCCGCGCCGAGTCCGGTCCAGAGGACGTCCATCTCCGACGCGGTGCGCGAGCCGGCGGGGCTCGCGACGAGCAGGGCGTAGCGATCGTCGGTCACGCCGAGGCCGTCGATCCGGACTCGGGCGCCGGACTTCAGCCGGCAACGGATCAGCAACGCGGCAACTGTTGCGAGGCCTGCGAACAGAACCGTCAGTTCGAACGTCACCGGAAGGAATGCGGCCATCGAGTCCCACGGCTTCCCGCCGACGTTCACGGGCCAGTCGGTCGAGGCGGTCCAGAACTGGAGCCACGTGCCGAGTCCGAACCCGATCGCCCCGGCCGTGAGCGTCACCACCGGGAGTCGCGTGCGACGGATGCCCACGATCTCGTCGATCCCGTGGACCGGATGCGGCGAGAGAACGTCAACCACCTCGAACCCGTGCGCTCGGCACGAGCGCGCGGCATCGACCAGCGACGCCTCGCTGTCGAAGACGGCCACGTCGATCCTGCGCGTCACGGGAGCCTCCGATCGGCCTCGCGCCTCACGAGCACGCCCTTGACCTCGCTCGCGGCGATCATCGGGACGAACCGGCAGAACAGCAGGAACAGCGTGAAGAACAGGCCGAAGCTGCCGATGAGGGTGGCGATCTCGACGAGCGTGGGCGTGTACCCCGACCACGACGACGGCAGGTAGTCGCGACTGAGCGACGTCACGATGATCACGAACCGCTCGAACCACATGCCCACGTTGATCACGAGCGACAGCACGAACACCGCGGGCAGACTCGACCGCACCTTCTTGAACCAGAGCAGTTGCGGCGAGACGACGTTGCACGCAACCATGGTCCAGTAGGCCCACGCGAACGGTCCCAGCGCACGGTTCAGGAAGACGAACTGCTCGTCAGGGTTCGCCGAGTACCAGGCGTTGAACACCTCCGTGAGATACGCGAGCGAGACGATCGAACCCGTGAACACGACCACCTTGCACATCGCGCCGATGTGCCGCGGCGTGATGTACTGCTCGAAGCGCATCACCTTGCGGGCGATGATCATCAGCGTCAGCACCATCGAGAAGCCGGAGAACACGGCTCCGATCACGAAGTACGGCGGGAAGAGCGTCGCGTGCCAACCGGGGATCACCGCAGTGGCGAAGTCCGTGGAGACGACGCTGTGCACCGACACGACGAGCGGCGTCGCGAGAGCCGCGAGCAGTGTGCACGCGACCTCGTAGCGCGACCAGGTCCGTGCGGACCCGTTCCAACCGAGGGCGAGGAACTCGAAGATGCGCTTGCGAAGCCCGTTCGCGCGGTCACGCACCGTGGCGAGGTCCGGAATGAGCCCCACGTACCAGAACACCGCGGAGATCGTGAAGTAGGTGCTGATCGCGAAGACGTCCCAGAGCAGCGGCGACCGGAAGTTCACCCACAGTGAACCGCGCGTGTTCGGGTACGGGAACACCCAGAACGCGAGCCACGGGCGGCCCATGTGGATCAGCGGGAAGATGCCGGCGCACGCCACGGCAAAGAGCGTCATCGCCTCGGCGGATCGATTGATCGACGTGCGCCACTTCTGCCGGAAGAGGAGCAGCACCGCGGAGATCAGCGTTCCGGCGTGGCCGATACCGACCCAGAACACGAAGTTGGTGATGTCGAACGCCCAGCCGACTGTGCGGTTGAGTCCCCACGTGCCGATGCCCGTGGCCATCTGATAGCCGATGGCGACGAACCCGAGCATCAGCGCGGAGAGCGACGTCGCGAAGGCGACCTTCCAGAGCGTCGTCGGGCCGCTCTCGAGGGGCATGAAGACGTCGCGCGTGACTTCGGTGAGCGACTTGTCGCCGTCGATCGTCGCCGGTTCCGCGGGACCGTGGGCTGGCGCCGCTTGAATGTGGACCTCGAGGCCCGCGCCGCTCGCCGCCGATGCCGCGTGACTACCCGCCATGGTCACCCGCCTCTCCGCCCGCGGGGCGGTCGCGCACGTCTGCGAGGTACGAGACGCCCGGCTTGACGTTCAGCTCCGCGAGCACTTGGTACGCGCGGCCGTCGGCGGCACGTCCCGAGACTTCGCTCTTCGCGTCGTTCAGATCGCCGAACGTGATCGCGCGCACCGGGCACGACTGCTGGCACGCCGTGGTGACGTCGCCGTCGGCGTAGGGAAGTCCGCGACGCTTCGCCTCCGCCTTGCCGTCCTGGATGCGCTGCACGCAGAGCGAGCACTTCTCCATCACGCCGCGCGTTCGCACCGTGACGATCGGGTTCAACCCCAGGTTCTGAAAGGCGTCATCTCTCGGATAGTCGAACCAGTTGAAGCGTCGCACCTTGTACGGGCAGTTGTTCGCGCAGTAGCGCGTTCCGACGCACCGGTTGTAGACCTGCTGGTTCAGCCCCTCGGAGGAGTGGACAGTCGCCAGCACCGGACACACCGTCTCGCACGGCGCGTTCGCGCAGTGCTGACACGTCATCGGCTGCTGCGAAGCGGAGACGCTCCCGCCCTCGCCCTCGTAGTAGCGGTCGATGCGAAGCCACTGCATCTCGCGGTGCCGCAGAACCTCGTCCTTCCCGACGACCGGGATGTTGTTCTCGGCCTGGCACGCCACCACGCAGGCGGAGCACCCGTTGCACTGCGCGAGGTCGATGACCATTCCCCATCGGTGGCCCTTCGTTTCGTGGTCGGCCGGCCACAGATCGACGTCCGCCGGCTCGTGGTGCCGGGGCACCGCGTGCGCGGGGTCCTTCCGCCAGTCGGCGAGCGCGACGGTCCGCACCGCGTGCCGCACCTTCCCGTCCGGCGGTGCCAGATGCTCCGGCACGTGGAGCGAGTGGTGGTCCTGCGTACACGCCAGCGGGTGACGTCCCCCGATCGGGGCGACCGTCGCAGTTCGCCCGCTCGACACGAGCCCGCGCTCGTCGAGCACCTGGAACGCCGCGGCGCTCTTCCCCACGGCTCCACCCACATCCACCGTCGGCTTCGACTCGAGCCACTGCGGGCCGACGAACGCGAACCGATCCGTGCCACGACGCCCGTATCCCTGCGCGATCGCCACGATGCCGTCGTGCTGACCGGGCTGGACATGAGCAGGCAACTCGACCGGGCCCACTCCGGCCGACGTCACCCGCACGACGTCGCCCGTCGTGACGCCGAGTCGCGCAGCGGTCGCGGGCGAGAGGCACGCGTAGTTGTCCCATGTCGTCTTCGTCACGGGATCGGGGAGTTCGTGCAGCCACGCGTTGTGCGCCTGGCTGCCGTCGAGCATGGCCACCTTGGGATACACGACGACTGCGAGCGCCCCGGCCTCCGGCTCCGAACGGTGCAGCGGCGCGGCCACTGCGGCCGCGACGAACCGCGGCTTGGTCGTGCGCACGCCCCAGCGGTTCGTCCATCCCGTCTCGAGCGCGCGATCGAACGCTGGTTCGAACCCGGGTCCAACGAGGATCGCCGTCTTCCAGTGGTCGCGGAGCAGTTCGGCGTCGGGGCGCGCGTCGCCGCACCATCGGGCCAGGCACTCACGCGCCGTGCGACCACCGCGGAGCGGCGCAATCGCCGGCTGCGTCAGGCACAGAGTCCCAGTCGTCGGCTCGGCGTCGTCCCACGACTCAAGCGCGTGCAGTTGCGGAGCGACAGCGTGAGCGGCCGCCGTCGTCTCGTCGGCCATCGGCGCGACGGCGACGATGAACGGGACGTTCGCCGCCGCAGCGCCGAAGTTCGCTGCGACGAGGTCGTACGCGGGATTGCAGCCCACTACGACCAGCGCGCCGACCGTGCCGGCCGCCATGTCGGACAGCAGCGTGCGGAGTTCGGCGTCGTCGCCGAGTCGAGCACGGCATGGCGCCGTGAGGTCCACCGTCGCGCCGTAGCTTGCGAGGTGCTCGTTGGCCTGGTTGACGAGGATCTGCACGGCGGGATCGGCGTCGTCGCAGACGACGAGTGCCGCGCCGCGGGCCTCCCACAGTTCTCCTGCAAGCTCTGCGATCCAGGCGCGAGACGACCCGGTGGCGAGCCGCGACGGCGTCCCGCGGCGCGTCGCAAGCGCGTCGCAGAGCTCCGCGAGCGCATCCCCGGTCTCCCACGGCGCGAGCCCCTCTCGGCGGTCGGCGCGCAGACCGGTCATCGATGTACGTGCCTCGATCTGCCAGTGCTTCGCGACCGCGGGACGCGCCGCTTCGAACGTCCGAGCCTTGCGCCAGTCCGCTGCGAACTGCACCGGCGAGATCCAGGTTCCGAGGAAGTCCGCGCCGAAGCTGGCGACCACGCGCGCCCGGTCGAAGCGGTAGCCCGGCACCGCGCGCACTTCGTGCGTCCGACTGTGCGCCGCGGCGATGGCCGACGCCGAGAGCGCGTCGTACTCCACGTGCTTCGCATCGAACTTCGAGCAGAACTCGGCGATCCACGCGCGGGTGGACGGACCGCTGATGGTGCCTGTGAGGAGACGCACGCGCCCGCGCGCCGACTCGAGTTTGCTCGCAACCGTTGCGTCAAGCGTCGCCCAGTCGGACTTCACTCCGGCGACAACCGGAGCCCCGAACCGATGCGAGTCGTAGAGCGACAACACCTGCGCCTGCCCGACCGCGCAGAGGCCGCCTTGCGACACCGGGTGCCCAGGAAGTCCTTCGAGCTTCACCGGACGGCCGTCCACGCACTTCGCCAGGACGCCGCACCCGGCCGCGCATCCGCCGCACGTCGTCGCGATCCACACCGGCTTCCCGGCCGGCGCGCCTTCGGTGCCCGAGAGTCGCGGAACGACGTGGCGAACCGGCGCCCGGGAGCAGCCGGCGAGCGTTGCCGCGGCGACGCCGTATCCGGCGCGCTTGAGGAACGTGCGCCGCGACGTGCCGTCGCGCTCCACGGGCAGCACGAGGCGCGCGGAGCCCCGCTTTCGTGACGGTGCTCCCGACGAGGTGGGGACGAGCTCCGACGGTGGAAGGCGTTCGTTCATCTTGCCCTCAGTAGTGACAGGCCGCGCAATCGACGGACACGTGATCCGGCGCACGAGCAGCGACCGGCGGGATCGCCACGCCGCCCTCTCTTCCGTTCGCACGGTGGCACTCGACGCACCAGCCCATCGTGAGCGGCGCCTCCTGACGCACCTGCTCCATCGCTTCCACCGGACCGTGGCACGCTTGGCAGGCAACCCCGCGCGTGACGTGGACCGAGTGGTCGAATGCGACAAAGTCGGGGAGATCGTGGATCCGGACCCACGCGATCGGCCGTGGCGTGCGGCTCGAATCGGGCTTGCCGTCGTCGCCGATCGCAAGCGCGTCGTAGAGAGGGCGCAGCCGGTCCGACACGATGCGGCGCGGGTCCCGCTTCTCGTCGAGCGCCGCCTTGCGCTCGGCGAGAAGGACGTCGGCACCCGCCGTGACCTGCCCGTGGCAGTTCATGCAGACCTGCGCCGGCGGAACGCCGGCGTGGCGGCCCGTCTCGGCGGCGAAGTGGCAGTAACGACAGTCCATCTGCATCTCGCCCGCATGCATCCGGTGGGAGTAGCGGATCGGCTGGTCCGGCTGGTACCCCTGCTGGTTGCCGGGAAGATGAGCATTCGCCTCGCCGAGCACGGCAGCCCCGCCGAGCACGAGCACCGCGCCGCCGAGAGCGATGGGGCCGGAGCGCATCAGCATGGCTTCTCCGCTCCCTTCCGCGTGTAGTACCACCAGTTGATGGCGGTCGCGACCACGTAGAACGCAATGGCTCCGATGAAGAAGGACCCCGCCGATCCGGTGTTCGAGATCGACGTGCCGATGAGGGTCGCCACGAGGAACGGACCGTACGCCGCGATGGCGCCGGTGAACCCGAGCACGCCTGCGCCCTGCCGCGGCGAGTGCGAGAAGATCACTGGGTACTGGCGGAACGTCGCGGCGTTGCCGACCCCCGTGAAGAAGAAGATCGAGAGCATGAGCGTG
Source organism: Planctomycetota bacterium (assembly GCA_021414065.1). Taxonomy (GTDB): domain Bacteria; phylum Planctomycetota; class JAJSAM01; order JAJSAM01; family JAJVHW01; genus JAIOPE01. Next base: position 15,952 of record JAIOPE010000105.1, on the reverse strand, counting down.
ACGAACAGCGGGAAGCTCGCAGTGGACTCCGGCGTCAGCGAACCCGTCATCACGAGCGCACTCGAGAGGCCGATGAGCGCGAGTCCACAGATGTGCGTGAGGATCGCGCCGCCGGTCTTGTCGGCGACGAAGCCGAAGATCACGCGACTCGCAGAGCCGATGAGCGGTCCGTAGAACGCCCATGCAAGCGGGTCCGGAGCGTCGGGGAACTTCCCGTAGACCATCTTGATGAGCAGCGGAAACGCTGCCGCCAGGCCCGAGAACGAGCCGAACGTCATCAGGTACGTGATGGTGCAGAACCACGTGTGCTTGCTCTTGAAGATGTCGAGCTGGTCTTTGAACGAAACGCGCACCGGAACGCTCCGGAGCCAGACGAAGCACGCGACACCGAGGACGAGCAGCAGCGGCACGTACACCCAGAACGCGTTCTGGAGGGCCATCGGCTTGTGGACGTCGCCCTTCGTGAACGTCTGCGCCGCGCCGCTGAACGCAGCGAGTCCGATGATCCACGGCGTGACGAACTGCGCGATCGACACGCCGAAGTTCCCGATGCCCGCCTGGATGCCGAGCGCCGCGCCCTGGAGGCGCTTCGGGAAGAAGAGACTGGTGCTCGGCATGTACGACGAGAAGTCGCCTCCGCCCATGCCCGCGAGGAACGCGAGCAGCATGAACATCCAGAACGGCGTGGTCGGGTTCGCCACGGCGATCGCGAGGCCGATGCACGGGATGAGCTTCAGCAGCGTCGCGGTGCCGATGACCGCGCGCGTGCCGAAGATCGGGACGAGGAATGTGTGCAGCAGGCGCAGCGTGCCGCCGGCGAGCCCTGGCATCGCCGCGAGCCAGAAGAGCTGACCGGTGTCGAACTTGAAGCCCACGTTCGGCAACCGCACGACCACGGCCGACATCGTGAACCACGACGCGAACGACAGGATCAGACTGATGGTCGTGAGCCAGAGCGTGCGCCACGCGATCTTGCTGCCGGTCGTGCGCCAGAACTCGGGGTCCTCGGGGGTCCACTTCTCCAGCCAGCCACGACGCGCAATTGGTCCGGGCGCAGATTCAGCGCTCATGAGACTCTCCCTGTGGACGGTGCGGTGGTCGCAACGTCATCGTCGTAGTCCTTCGCGCGTCCGCCTTCGCCGACCCACGTCGTGGTCCACTTCTTGGCCACGAGAACGAGCGCGACGATCACAAGGACCGCCAGCACCGTTCCGGAGAGGAAGCCTGGCGCGAAGCTGCCGAGGTGCTGCTTGCCCATGCCCATCGCGTTCGGAAGCATGCCGCCCGCGAGTGCGCCGATCTCGCCGATCAGACTGCCTGCGACGGCCGTCGTGGTCCGGAACCGAAGCGGCACGAGTTGAAACACCGCGCCGTTCCCCGCGCCCATGGCCGAGAAGCACACGACGAGGATCGCGACCATGATCCACGGGTTCGCTGGGAGGAGCGCGGCGAGTGCCGTGGCGCCTACGATCACGAAGCCGAGACCGTAGAGCAGACGCAGCCCGCCCACGCGGTCGGCCATCCACCCGCCGATGATGCGCAGGAAACTCGCCATCACGATGATCACGGCCGAGTACTTGCCGACGCTCTCCTTCGGGATCGCGTACTGGTCGTGGAAGAGCGTGGGCAGGAAGCTCGTGAGTCCGATGTAGCCCCCGAACGTCAGCATGTACATGAGGTTGAAGACCCACGCGTCGCGGTCCACGAGGATCTTCAGGTAGTCCCTCAACGACTTGTGCTCGCGGTCCGGCGGTTCCTTCGCAAAGATCTGGAGCAGCACCATCGCGAGCACGATCGGGAGGATCGCGAGGCCGTAGACGGACTTCCATCCGTACGCCTGGGCGAGCGGCGGCGCGAAGAGCACTGCGAGCACCGCGCCCGAGTTGCCGGCCCCTGCGATCCCCATCGCCAGTCCCTTGTACTTGGGCGGGAACCAGCCGGATCCGAGCGAAAGCGCCACGCCGAAGCTCGCACCGGCGATGCCGAGCATCACGCCCATCGCGAGCACTCCGGCGTACGTATCGACGAACAGGTATCCGAACGCCAGCCCGATGCAGATCATGCCCATCTCGACCTGGGCGGCGTTCTTCCGGCCGATGTACTGCGACAGGAGTCCGAGGGGGAAGCGCATGAACGCGCCGGCAATCACCGGCACGGAGACCATGAAGCCCTTCTCCGACGGCGACAGGTTGAACTCCTGCGCGATGTACGGAGCCATCGCGCCGTTCAACACCCACACTGCGAAGCAGAAGTCGAAGTAGAGCAGCGACGTGAAGAGCGTCCCCGGGTGGCCCGACTTCAGGAAGGCGCGTGTCCTTTCGATCATGCCCGACATGGCTCACACCTCCGTTCGCGACGACGGCGCAGGGCGGTTCCACACGACCAACTGCGGCTTGCGCCACAGGTACGGGTTCGGGACGACCAGCACGTGGACCAGACGCGTGAAGGGGAAGAACCCGATCAGTACCCACGCGTTGACGATGTGGACCTTCGCCAGGAGCGGGAGCGTCTCGAGGCGCGCGGGCTCCGGGGCGAGTTGCACGAGCGACCAGAGCCACGGCGTCACGGTGGACGCGAACCACGACGAGCCCCACCCGTGCAGGTATGCGACGAGTATCCCGCTCGTAACTTGGACCGCGAGGAGCAGGTAGATGATCCAGTCGGAAGGCGTCGTGACTTTGCGGGTCTTCGCATCCGTCAGCCGCCGCACGATCACGTTGACGAGCCCGAAGAACGTGAGCAGGCCGCACGCGAGCGCGGTCGATTCGAGCACGTAGAGTCGCCACGGCGTGCCATTCCACGCGAGCACGGCGCGGGGAATCAGGAAGGCGACGACGTGCCCGGCCAGCACGAGCAGAATGCCGTAGTGGAAGGGCACCGTGCCCCAGAAGTGCTTCTTGTTCTCGAGCAGTTGCGACGAGAGGCTCGAGTAGCTGAACTTCTCCTGGCGGTACCTCTGGATCGTCACGAGGAAGAAGATGGCGAGCGCCAGGTACGGCAGCACGCCGAAGAGGAAGAACTGGAACCCCTGGTTCATGGTGCGATGCCTCCTGCGGCGGGAGCACCGGCCGCGGACTCGACCGCACCGTGGCTCCGGACCGTCTTCGCGACCGCTTCGAGTACGCCGCTGAACGGGTGCGACGCGCCGAGGTCGGCGAGAACGCGCTTGATCGACGGGATCACTGTCGCTTCGGTCAGGACGAGCGCCTTCTCGGGCGCGATCCGCCCGAGAAGACGCAGAACCTGTGTCATGTGGTCCGGCAGTTCCGTCGTCTCCGCCACACCTGCGATCCGCATCTCCTCGCGGAGCCGGACCAGGAACGCGCCGCGGGCGTACTGTTCGCCAAAGACCTGCCATCCGACTTCGAGCGCGCGCTCGGCGTTTCCGTCGAAGGTGCGCACGTACAACTCCTCGCACTCACCGAGGTCGTTGGCCTCGAGGAACGCGATGTATGGCTCCAGGTCGGCGCCCGCTTCCGGAACCTCACCGGAGACGATGCTCGCCAGGGCTCGGCCTCGCGCGGCGTGGCCGTCGCGCGGGTACTCGAGCAACTCCGCAAGCGCATCGTGTGCAGCGACCGAGGGGCGCATTCACGCCCCCCGCGTCGGTGCGTCACGGAACCCGAAGCCGGCGGTGGACCGGTGCTCGTGCGGATCCTCGAGCATCTCGATCGCCATCTCGCGCTGCGACGGCGGGATGACGAAGCGGTCGTCGAAGTTCGCGAGCGCCGTGAGGCGGTAGATGGCGTCGGCTTCGTCCCACGTGCAGTCGGCTTGCGCCAGAGCGCGTTCCGCCTCCTCCTTCGTGACGTCGCCGACGGTCAGGTGGCGCCGCGCGATGCGAACCGCCATCTGCTTCTTCAGCGCATAGCGCAGCTTGCCCTCGTTGCCGGCGGCGAAGAGCTTCCCCATGTACTCCATCGGGGCGCGGCCCTTCTCTGTGTCGGCGAACAGCGCGTCGAGGTCGCTCTTGACCTTGCCGCCGACGTTCGTGGACATGACCGGCAGGAGCGGGGGGACATAGAACAGCATCGGGAACGTGCGGTATTCGATGTGGGGCGGGAGCGCGATCTTCCAGACCTTCACGAACTTCCAGAGCGGCGAGCGCCGGGCGGAGTCGATCACCGACTCGTGGATGCCGTTCCTCCGTGCGCCTTCGATCACCGCAGGGTCGTTCGGATCGAGCAGGATGGAGCGCTGCGCTTCGACCAGTTCGTGGTCCGGGAGCTTCGCGATCTCGGTGAGACGGTCGGCGTCGTAGAGGACGTTCCCGAGGTAGCGGATGCGGCCCACGCACGAGTGGAAGCACGCCGGCGCCTGGCCCGTCTCGAGTCGCGGGTAGCACAGGATGCACTTCTCCGACTTGCCCGTGTTCCAGTTGTAGAAGACCTTCTTGTAAGGACAGGCCGCAACGCAAGCGCGCCAGGCGCGGCACCGCTGCTGATTGACGAGTACGATGCCGTCTTCGCCGCGCTTGTAGAGCGCGCCCGAGGGGCACGCCGCGACGCACGCCGGGTTGAGGCAGTGATTGCAGATGCGCGGGAGGTAGAAGAAGACGAGGCGTTCGATCGCGAACATCTGCTCGCGCTGATCCGGCGAGAGCGCTTCGAGGTTCGGGTCGTTCCTCGCATAGACGGCCGACCCGCCGAGGTCGTCGTCGAAGTTCGGACCGGACTCGATTGCGATCGGCTCGCCGGTGACCATCGAGATGGGCACGGCGGTCGGCTGGTCGTCGCCCTCGGGGGCGGTGAACAGATCCGAGTAGCGGTACGTCCACGGCTCGTAGTAGTCGTCCATGCTCGGCATGGACGGGCTGTGGAAGATGTTCGGGATGATCCGAGCTTTGCTCGTGCTCTTCAGTTGCAGCGACTTGCCGTCGGTTTCCCAGCCGCCCTTGAAGGCCTTCTGATCTTCCCAACGCGTCGGATAGCCGGTGCCCGGCTTCGTCTCGACGTTGTTCCACCACATGTATTCCGTGCCGGGCCGATCGGTCCACACGTTCTTGCACGCGATGGAGCACGTGTGGCACCCAATGCACTTGTCGAGGTGGAAGACCATCCCGATCTGCGAGCGGACGTCCATGGGAGGTCTCCTTTCACCAGACGAGCTTGGGGAGCTTGCGCACGAGGATGTGCGTGTCGCGGTTGCACCCGACGGGGCCCCAGTAGTTGAAGTGGTACGTGAACTGGCCGTAGCCGCCGACCATGAGGTTCGGCTTGAGCCGCGTGCGGATGAGGCTGTTGTGTCCGCCGGCGCGCCGGTTCCCGCGGAGCGGCGACTTCGGCACGCCGTACGTCCGCTCGGGCGAGTGGTAGATGATGCAGATGCCCTGCGGAATGCGGGCCGACACCGCGGCGCGCGTGACGACGACACCGTGGTCGTTGTGTACCTCGACCCAGTCGTTGTCCTGCACGTCGATCTTGGCGGCGTCTTTCTCGCTGATCCAGAACGGCTCGCATCCGCGCGAGAGCGTCGTCATCCGCTGGTTGTCCCCGTACGTCGAGTGGATGTGCCACTTGCCGTGCGGTGTGAGGTAGTTGAGCTGAAGCGTCGGCCCCTCTTCGCGCGACACGACGAGGTCGGAGTAGTGCATCGGCAGCGGCTTCGGCTTGTACGTCGGCAGGTGCTCGCCGAACTGGATGTAGCCCGGATGGTCGAGGTACAGGTGCTGACGGCCGGTGAGCGTGCGCCACGGCACCATGCGCTCGCGGTTGTAGGTGAACGGCGCGTAGGCCCGGCCGCCCGAGACGAGGCCCGACCACATCGGACTGTTGATGAGCCGCCGCGGCTGCGTTTGCAGGTCGGCGAGCTGCATTCGGACTGCGCGGTACGGCTCGGCGAGGTCGGCGAGCGGCAGTCCGACCTTCTCTTCCATGTTCTTGTACGAGCGCCAGGCCAGCTCGCCGTTCGTCACGCTGGCCATGTGGAGGATGACGTTCGCGACGTCCTTCGCCAGCTCGAGCGACGGGCGGCGGACACCGTCCATCGTCCGGGCCGGGTGCGACTTCAGCATCGCGTCGTAGACGTCGTCCACGCGGTAGCTCGTGCCGTGCGCGCCGAGTCCGTTCGCCCGGACGCAGGGACCGAGCGTGATGTACTGCTCGTAGACCTTGGCGTACTCGCGCTCGACCACCTTGAAGCTCGGCATGGTCTTGCCGGGGATCGCCTCGCACTCGCCGCGGTGCCAGTCGCGGATCTGCGGTTGCGCGATCTCGGCCGGCGTATCGTGCTGGAGCGGAATGGCGACGACATCCTTCACCTTCGCCGGGAAGTGCCGCGCGGCCTGCTTCGAGAACTCCTTCGCGATCTCTTTGAAGATGTCCCAGTCGCTCTTCGCCTCCCAGCACGGCGGCACGGCGGCCGCGAGCGGGTGAATGAAGCTGTGCATGTCGGTCGAGTTCAGATCGTCCTTCTCGTACCAAGTGGCTGCGGGCAGGACGAGGTCGCTGTAGAGAGCCGACGTGTCCATGCGGAAGTTCAGGTCCACGACGAGGTCCATCTTCCCCTTCGGTGCGTCGCGCCAGACCACCTCGCGAACTGCGTCTTCCGCGAGGTCCTTCGAGATCTTGTTCGTGTGCGTGCCGAGGTAGTGATCGAGGAAGTACTCGTGACCCTTCGCCGACGAGAGCAGCGCGTTGCCGCGCCAGATGAACCACACGCGCGGCCAGCACTCGGGGGCGTCCGGGTCCTCGATCGAGAACTTGAGGTCCTTGCCCTTCAAGCGTTTCACGACGTGTGCAACGACACCCGCCTCGTCCTTCGCGCCGGCGGTCTCCGCTTCGGCGCACAGGTCGAGCGAGCTCTCGGTGAACTGCGGATAGAAGGGCAGCCAGCCATTCCGCACGGCGCGCACGTTCACGTCGATCGTGTGTCCTTCTGCGATCGACCCCTCGGGCTGCGACTCCGGCACCGTGTGGTAGTCGCGGAAGCTCTTCTCGTAGCGCCACTGGTCCGAATGGACGTAGTGCCAGCTCGGCGCGTTCTGCAGGCGCGAGGGCGGGTACCAGTCTTTCGCGAACGCGATGGCCGACCACGGCTCCATCGGCGCGAGCTTCTCTTGGCCGACGTAGTGAGCAAGACCGCCGCCGTTCACGCCGACGCACCCGCAGAGCACGAGCGCGTGGATCGCCGCCCGGTACATCAGATTCGCGTGGTACCAGTGGTTGATGCCCGCGCCGATGATGACGGTGCACTTGCCGCCCGTGAGTTCGGCGGTCGTGGCCCATTCCCGCGCGAAGCGGATGATCGTGGCGCGGTCGATGCCCGTGTACTTCTCGCCCCACGCGGGCGTGAACGTGCCGTCTTCGTCGTCGTAGTCCTTCGGGTACTCGCCGCCGAGCCCGCGGGAGACACCGTACTGCGCCATCATCAGGTCGTAGACCGTGGCGACGGTGACCACGCCGCCGTCGGCAAGCGCGAGGCGCCGGATCGGGACTTCGCGGTGGACCGAGCGGCCGCCCGCGAAGTCGTCGAGTCGAACGCTCGCCACGCCGTCGCCCGCACCGATGAACGTGAGAGCCGGGTCGATCTCGCTGCCGTCGAGGCTGTCCTTCCGGAGCAGGTTCCACTTGCCCTTCGCCTGGCCCCAGCGGTGCCCGACGCTGCCCATCGGCATCTTCGGGCGCGCATCCTTGGCGTCCCAGACGAGGAACTTCCACTCACCGTTCTCCTCGGCGGCGTACGGCGCGACGCGCCCCGCGCGGAGGAGTTGCCCGGCTTCGTAGTGTCCGTCCTTCGCCGTCAACTCGACCAGGAACGGCGAGTCGGAGTACGTCTTCACGTACTCGAGGAAGAAGGGCGTCTGCTTCTCGTGGTGGAACTCTTTCAGGATGACGTGATTGACTGCCATCCACCACGCGCCGTCCTGTCCGGCGTTGAGCGGCATCCACTCGTCTGCGTACTTGCTCACCTGGCTGAAGTCGGGCGAGAAGACGACCATCTTCGTGCCGTTGTGCCGCGACTCCGCCGCGAAGTGGCAGTCGGGCGTGCGCGTCATGTTCAGGTTGCTGCCCATGACGGCGAGGAACTTGGCGTTGAACCAGTCGGCCGACTCGTTGACGTCGGTCTGCTCGCCCCACGTCTCGGGCGACGCGCTCGGGAGGTCGCAGTACCAGTCGTAGAACGACAGACTGATGCCGCCCATGAGTTGCATGAGCCGCGCGCCGGCGGCGTAGCTCACCATCGACATCGCGGGGATCGGCGAGAAGCCGGCGATGCGGTCGGGACCGTGCTGCTTGATCGTGTGGACGCACGACGCCGACGCGATTTCGAGCGCTGTCTTCCAGTCGCAACGGCGGAACCCGCCCTTGCCGCGGGCGCGCTGCCACCGAGCGCGCTTCACCGGATCGTTCACCATCGACTTCCAGGCATCCACCGGGTCGTCGTGCTCCGCACGCGCCTGGCGCCACAAATCGAGCAGTGCGCCGCGGATGGCCGGGTACTTGATGCGCAGCGGGCTGTAGAGGTACCAGGAGAACGAGATCCCGCGCTGGCAGCCGCGCGGCTCGTATCCGGGGATCTCGCCGGAGAGCAGCGGGTAATCGAGCCCCTGCATCTCCCACGTGACGATGCCGTCCTTCACGTGGATCTGCCACGAGCAGGAGCCCGTGCAGTTCACGCCGTGCGTGCTGCGCACCACCTTGTCGTACTGCCAGCGGTTCCGATAGAACTCCTCCCACGCCCGGAACTTCGGGTCCACCGTGTCTTGGATGTGGGGATTGCTGTCGCGCGTGCTCATCGGCGGGAGGCCTCCACCATCGCCCGGCGCACGCTCGTGTGGCGTCCGCGCCAGAAGAAGTCGAAGAGGGCGAGCAGCGCGGCGAGTCCGCCGACGCCCGCCGCGAGGTACTCGAAGATCCCGGCGCCGCCTGCGGCGCGACCGCCGGCAACGAGCGACCGGTCCTGCAGGTACGCGACGAGCGAGAGGATCTCGTCGTCGGCGAGCGCTGCATTCGCGAAGACGGGCGCCATCGTGGGCGACTGCGGCGACGTCAGCCACGCACCCACCGACTTGCGCCCGCCGAGACGCGAGAACGCGTCCGTGAGGTCCGGCCCGAGGCGTCCGCCCCCGAAGCCGCCGACGCCCTCCACTGTGTGGCACCCGATGCACGCGGGCGCTCCCAGCTTCATGGCGTCGGCGCCCTCGAAGAGGCGCCTCCCTCGCTCGACATCGGCGGGCGTCAGCGCCCGGTCGCTCATCGTCATGCCGGCAAATCGCGACTTCGGCAGCGCCGACTCCGCATCGACGAGCGCGAGGATCTTCGCGATTCGGTCGGGCGTGATCCCCGGCGGAGTCGGCATGTAGACGCCGCGCGCATCGTTCCAGAGCTTCACCCAGTACGCGTCGCCCGAGTCGATGGCCGCCTTCGGGTCCTGGATGTACTTCGTGAGTTGCTCACGCGTCCGGCGCTTCGTCACGTCCTTCAGGTCCGGGCCCGCCAGCGCGCCGCCGCCGATCGTGTGGCAGCTCGTGCAGTTCGTCTTGAAGTACGCCAGCGTCTCTTCGGAGACCGGCTCCGTCACCGCGACGTCCTGGGCGAGCGCCTCCGCGACGAGGCCGGGCGCCGCGAACGCGAGCGCACCAACGAGGCCAATCCGGGCGAGAGAAGTTCTGGTCCGCATGGCCCAACGGAGAGCGACCGACGTGCCGCGCACGGCCGTCGCCGCACCGAGCCGACAGTGGAGCACCGCAACTCGCCGCTCAGGCGTCGCTTACGTCGGGTCCATCGCATCGCGGCCACCGTCGGTCGATTGCGCTCACTGCATTGCGAAGACGGCGGCCGCTGGGTCCACGAGCGCCAAGTCGTGCCCTGTGCGCAACTTGTCGGTGCATACACGGGTATGCGGTGCAGGCGATGGCAGTTCCGGTCGTCAGCAGAGCGTCGGGGACTCGCTATCGACCCGAGACGAACTCGCCCAGCATCTCGAAGACGACGACGTACGCGTTGCTCCAGGCGTCCTTCCTGAAGAACTGCGTCGGCGCGCGAAGCGATCCGATGAACGGCCGAAGCACCCACGCGAGCTGGATCGCGACGAAGACGTAGAGCACGCCCCACGCGACGCGGCCGATGCGGTGACGCGGGTTCCGGGCGATGAGTTCGCGGTAGTGACGCTGCATCGTGAACTGTGCCGCGCCCGTGCCGACCGCGAACGCGAGGCCGTTGAAGAGGATCGCGAAGTCGTAGTCGTCGCTCGACGCATACGAGAGCAACGTGATCGGGGCGAATGCGGCGAGCGTCACGGCCATCGTCGCCTGCGCGGCGAAGATCGCACGGCACGCGGCTCCGAAGTCGTCGCGCAGGCCGAGAAGCGTGTTGACGACGTAGAAGTTCGGCAGGCAGACGATCGTCGCGGCGCCGAGCAACACCGGCACCTTTGCCGCGGAGTAGAGCGCCTGCAACCCGCGGACGCCGAAGAGCCCCATCGCTGCGCCGTAGACAAAGCCGCCCGCGAGGACGATGAGCGCCAGCCGCGCCCACGGAACGACGTCGCTTCCGGCCGCATAGGGGCCGCGCGCACGGAGCAGCGAGTCCACCTCGCCGATCAGCGACGCCGGGCGTGGGGGAACCGACGCTAGTTGAACAGGCGTTGGAGCGTGTGCCACAGGGCCTCGAGGAAGTTCGAACCGCGCGGGCGGAAGAAGCTGAACTCGAGGCCGGGCGTTCCGATGAACGGGCGGAGGATCCACGCCATCTGGGCGCCGACGACGCAGTACGTCACGATCCACACGCGGAACACGCGGCGCCCCGGGTCGTCCGGCGGCGGTGCGAAGCTGAGCGCGACGTTCGACGGGCTCCGCGACGGCGTTGGCGTCGGCATCGGCGGCAGCGGAGACTCACGCGGCGACGTTGCGAACAGGTCCGCAGCGAGGGGCGGCGGCGGTGCGTCGCGCTCGGGTTCATCGACCTGCGGCGCTTCGAAGAGCGTCGTCAGCGCGCGGCGCAGGAACGTCAGACCCGCGAAGCCGGAGATCGCGAAGAAGGCCACGTTCAAGATGACGAGGAACGGGTAGCTGTCGGTGCTGAGCGTGAAGAACCCCGTCACGGGACCGAAGCTCGCGAGCAGTGCGAGGTTCACCGTCACGGCGGCGAGCAGGAGCCGCAAGGTGTCCGGACCGCGCAGGCGCGAGTTCGAGAGCGCGGAGAACACGTAGAGCGACGGGAACGTGACGACGAGCGTGAGCAGGAAGAGCAGGGGCACCTTCACCATCGTGGCGAGGAGCTGGGGCCAACTCGGGTGCTCCGTGCGCATCGCGGCGAAGACGCCCATGAACAAGCCGTACACCGCACCGAGGACGAGTCCGGCCGTCGCCAGCGTGCGCGACGCGACCGTGACGCGCCCCTCGAGAAGGTCCTCGCGGCGCGTGTAGCCGCCGCGGAGGAGCCGATCCACGTGGCCGAGCAGTTCCCGCATGTGTCGCGCTGTACTGTTCGCCCAGCGGGAGATCACGACCTCCCGGAGCACGCGCGCAGCGGTTCGACGGGTCGGCCGGGCTCGTACCATGATTTTCCATCACCCCATGATGTCTTTTCATGGTAGCGTGCCGCTATGGTCGCTCGCAACGCTCACGTCCGGGCAGTGACTCGCTTGCTGCGCCAGTTCCCGGTCGTCGCGATCCTGGGCGCGCGCCAGACGGGCAAGACGACGCTCGCCAGGCAGGTCGCAGCTGCCGCGAAGTCCGAGGCGACCGTCATCGACCTAGAGGATCCACGGCAACTGAGTCGCCTCGCGGACCCGATGCTCGCGTTGGAGCCCCTGACCGGTCTCGTGGTGCTCGACGAAGTCCAGCTCCGACCGGACCTGTTCTCCGCGCTGCGCGTGCTCGCGGATCGGCCGGGCACGCCCGCCCGGTTCCTCGTGCTGGGCAGTGCTTCTCCGGCCCTGCTGCGACAGAGCGCCGAGACGCTGGCCGGCCGCATCGTCTTCCACGAGTTGCGCGGGTTCTCCCTGCCGGAGGTCGGCACGCGCAACGTCGCGAAGCTCTGGCTGCGCGGAGGTTTCCCCCGCTCCTACCTCGCTGCGAGCGGCGACGCGAGTCTGACGTGGCGGCGCGCGTTCCTGCAGACGTTCGTCGAACGCGACCTCCCCCAGCTCGGCGTCTCGACCGGCGCCGAGACCATGCGGCGCTTCTGGGCGATGCTCGCGCACTGGCACGGACAGGTCTGGAACGCAGCGGAGTTCGCGCGATCGTTCGGCGTGTCGGAGATGACCGTACGGCGCTACCTCGACACGTTGGTCGCGACGTACGCGGTGCGCCGACTCGCTCCATGGAGCGAGAGCCTGGCGAAGCGCCAAGTGAAGTCGCCGAAGGTGTACGTGGCCGACTCAGGCATGTTGCACGCACTGCTCGACCTCGGCTCGATGGACGACCTGACCACGCACCCCAAGCTCGGCGCATCGTTCGAGGGGTTCGCGGTGGACGTCGTGGCCGACGCGCTCGGAGCGCGGCCGGACGAGTGTCACTTCTGGGCGACGCACCAAGGCGCCGAGCTCGATCTTCTCGTCGTCCGCGGCCGGACCCGTGTCGGGTTCGAGATCAAACGCACGTCGGCGCCCGAAGTGACGAAGTCGATGCGCATCGCGCTCGACGACCTCCGGCTCGACCGGATCGACGTCATCCACGCCGGAACCGACACGTACCCGCTCACCGATCGCATCCGCGCGGTGGCCATCGCTCGGGTGCCGAAGGACATCGCCGCGCTGCCGCGTCCGAAGTAAACGCGAGTTCGCGCTACTTCACTTCGACGCTCAGCTTCGCCGTGTAGACGAGCGAGCGGTCTCGATCCTCGAGCCACTGCGAGAGCATGAACTTCGTGTCGGTGCCGACAACGGCCGAGTGGACGACCTTGCCGTTCACCGCGACTTCGACGGGCTTCGACGGGTCGGTCAGGCCGTTGCCGAGGAACACTTCGAACGATGCGATCCCGAGCGACGTGACGTCGATTCGATTGCCCTTCACCTCGGCGCGGAGCGAGCCCCAGGGCTTGTCACGGGCGAACGTCGGCTCCTCGGGCGGGACGGGGATGTCAGCAGTCTTCTCGACGGTCTCGGTGCCGCGCAGCACTCGCACCTTGATTGCACTTCCGAACGTCTTCTTCGCCAGGGTTCGTCGCAAGGCCATGGATGCCGGAATGGGTGCGCTTGGAGGTGTGCCGGCCGTCCCACCGTCGGTCGGCGTCGGTGAGAGCTCCGTCCCGTCGATTGCGAGGATCACGTCGTCCGCGGCGAGGCCCATGGACTCCGCGAGCGAGTTGGCGACGACGAGCGTGATGCGCGCGCCGGGCCCGGCGAACGTCTCGTCCATCTGCACACCGAGGCGCACGCGCGTTTCGCGCTCCATCGGGTTCACGTCGGCGAACGGTTCCTTCCCGGAGCCGCCGGACACCTTCGTCACGCGGATCCAGTCCGCACGGCCGGGCGCGCCGTCTGCGCCCTCCCACACGACCACTTTCGGCGCGGGACTGCGGCGCAGTCCGTCCATCCACGCGATAATCGCGGGCCGCTCGGCGGGCAGGTACGTCGGCTCGTGACGGAACTTCGGCAGTGACTTCCACTGGATCGGAACGCCGGTGGCCTTCATCGCATCGACGAGCGGACGCAGCGCGGCCGACGGGTAGAGCGAGTCCTCCTCGGTGTTGATCGCGTAGATCGGACGATTCGAGAGCGACCGCGTGTGGAACTGCAACCCGCCCATCGCGGCCACGCCCGGGTGTCCGTTCAACGGAAGGAACCCGGCGAACGGTGTCGGGTGCGCGGCGGCGAGGAAGTACGAGCCGGAGCCGCCGTCGGAGAAGCCGGTCGCGAAGACGCGGTCCTCGTCCACGTTCCACGTGCGTTTCACGTCGGTGAGGATCGACAGCACCATCCCCGAGCCGACCGGGTCCCACCAGCGAGCCGTCGCCTCGCCCGCCGGGTAGGCGATGATCCACTCGCGCTGCTCCGCGGTCTCGCCCCACAGCTCCTTCATCTCCGCGAGCTCGGCGTGCGTGAGCGGTTTCGGCTGCGAGACGCCGCCGTGCATCTCGACGACGAACGTGTACTTCTTGTCCGGTCGGTACTTCGCGGGGACGTGCAGCAGGTACGGCCGCGTCTTGCCGTCGGCGCAGGTGATCGTGCGTTCGATCCACCCGGTCGGCGCGTCGGCCGCATACGTGAAGCCGCCGCGGAGGATCGTCTCGAGCGCGGGAGCCGGGAGATCGAGGAGTGCCTTCGACGCGGCGTCGCGTTCGGCGACGTCCTTCGCGTCAGCGAGCCGCGCGAGCGGAGGCACCGGGGTCGCTGGCGGGTCCCCGGCAAACGCGAGCGGCGCGGCAAACACGAAGAGGAACGCGACGGCTGTGGCTCTGCTCATGACCGACGATGTTGAGCGATGGGGACGGTCCCCACAAACTCACAAGTTCCGCGGCAGGCTCGGAAGAGCCGGGGGACGTGCTCCGCGCGTAGCGCGGGCGTTGGACGGCTCTGGGTCCGGCGAGCCCTCGCGTGTGTCGTGCGCACCGGTGTGGCCTTCGTCCGTCCGGACGGACGGACTCGGCACCCCGGTCTTCCAGTTGTCGCAGCTCAAGGCCGCACGCGAAGTCGTCTGCCGTGTCACCGCCGACGCCGGTTCCGCGTCTGACGAGGTGGCACGGACGCGAGTGTCCGTGACGGTCGTCCGCCCGGTTGCCCGCGTTCCGTGGACGCGAGCCGAGAAAGTGAATAGTGAAGAGCGTCCCGCAAGGCGACACGACCATCCGACTTCCCGCGGGCGTTCATGTCGGGATTCCGGCCATTGGCCTTCCCCGACCGGCCCGGACGGCTCGCGCCGCCGGGCACCCGTGGGATCTCCCAGGTTCCATGCGAAGGAGTTCCAGACATACGCCGGATCTGTGACTGCGCGGGGTCCGGTGGAGACTCGCGATGTCCGTCTCCCACGGCGTGGCCTTCGTCCGGACGCATGGACTCGGCACCCCGAACTTCGTATCTTCACAGCTCAATACCGTGTCTGCCTGCGCCCCTGTCAACGCTTCACGTGCGGCCTCGCGACCGTCCGCGCATGACTCGGGGTCGAGGTGGCTCGTTACGCCTTCCTCGTACGGCTCTCGCATCCGCTCTCGTTCACTGGCTTACTGGCGCACGCGTCCCGCTACGCAACTCGCTGCGCATGGCTCGGCGTCGGGACGTCCGCCCACGGCCGGCACGCTTCGCGCGCAGCGTGGCGCCCGGGAGATTGCTCCCCTGGACGTCCGTGAGCACCCGGCTGAGGCTGTCGTAGGTCAGGTTCACGATCAAGTCGTCGTCCTTCGCCTGGCTGAGGCGGTTGAGAGCATCGTACGCGAAGTCCTCCGTCGTGTCACCGCGGGCTGGAGTTTGTGAGTTTGTGGGGACCGTCCCCGGGGTTGCCGTTCACAGACGATCAGCGCGTCGCGGCATCCTTCGGCCGCGATGTTCTTCCGGAGCTGTTCGTACTCCTCCGGCCGGAGCTTCGGGTACAGGTCCCGGAACTCGAGGTCCACCTGCACGTCGTTGATCGTCAATTCCACCGGGAGCACCATCTCGTCCTCCGTCCCGGGCTGGTCGTCGATGCAATCAGCCCGAGACTTCAGCGTAGCACGCGCGAGGTCAAGCCTCAGGGCGGCGGCGCGGATTCTAGGTGGGGTAGGAGATCCGAGCGCGAGGCCCTCGTGCTGCGAAGCGCGGCCGCGTCGAAGTCCGCCGGCACGCGAACCGTGAACCCCGACACGGACACCTCGAACTCAGCTGGTCGCGACAGCGGCACCGAGTGCGACGCGTCCTCCAGCACCTCCACCGCAACCAACCGAGGTGTTGCATTGTAAGCGTTCGCTGGACCCCATCTGGCGCCGGCGCGTAGCTGCGTGACGATGTCGCGCGACCAGGAGGTCGTGCGATGGCGAGGCGGAGACGATGGACCGAGGACGAGCGACGCAACGTGCTCGCGACGTACGCGGAGAGC
>JAIOPE010000021.1 GCA_021414065.1 Planctomycetota bacterium | reverse complement strand
AGGTCAGGTGGCGCTGAAGGAGCAGCATCGCAGCCATCAGGTCGACATGCTTCCGGGCCATGGGCACCTCCGGGGAACAGCCCCCGAGAGTTCATCGACCTGAAGCCGGAGGATCCGAGTCACTAACCGGACAGCGGTGCGCCTGAAGGCGGTACTACGAACGAACCGCAGAACTCCATCGACGCGCCGACCTCGCCGGGATCGCGCCCTCGTTCGGAGTGTCCCCCGGCCGCGACCTCGCGGAAGCCGTGCCCTCGTTCGGAGTACCGGCTTTCAGCCGGAGGTGGCATCTCGTGGCGACGAGACTGGCCCCGTGCCGACGCGAACTTGATCGCCGAGCCCGTCCCCGATTCGCGAGGGCGAAGCGGCTCACGTCCCCGGCCGCACGTCCCCGGTCGCAAGCACTGACCGGCGCATCACCGCCACGTACCCGCCGTCGCGGCGGCCGGGGACGGGGAGGGTCAGGCGCTCGGAGACGAGCGCGAACTCCGGGTGGGCGGCGAGGAAGGCGCGCACGCGGGTGCCGTTCTCCTGGTCGTCGATCGAGCACGTGGACCACGCGAGACGGCCGCCCGGCTTCACGCGCGTCGCGGCGGCCTCGAGCAGTCGCTCCTGGACTCCGGCGAGCGACGCCAGGGCCGAGCCGTCGGTGAGGCGACCGCGGACCTCGACGCGCTTTGCGAGGACGCCCGTGTTGGAACACGGGGCATCGACGAGCACCGCGTCGAAGGCGTCCGCGGACTCCGGGTTCGGGCCGCGCGGGAGCGCCGCGGCGTCGGTCGCGTCGGCGCCGTAGACCTCGACGTTCCCCATGCCGCGGAGCGCCAGGGTCTCCATCAACTGGAGAAGACGCGTACCCGGGATGTCCACCGCGACGACGGACCCGGTCGGCCCGACGGCCTCCGAGAGCGCGAGCGTCTTCCCGCCCGGCGCGGCGCAGACGTCGAGGACGTGCAGGCCGTCGGCGGGGGCGAAGGCGAGCGCGGCGTCGGCGGCGGTGGCGTCTTGGATGACGAACGCGCCGGCGTCCCAGAGCGGGAGTTTCCGCACGTCGCCCACGCCGCGGACGAGCAGACACACGCCCTCGGGCTCGAACGCGACGCCCGCCGCCGTGAACGCCGCCGCGACATCGGCCTCGCGACCGAGCCGGGGCCGCACGGAGACCGGCGGCCGCGCGATCGACGCTTCGAGGATGCTCCGGGCGCCGTCGGCGCCGTGCTGCGCGAGGAACCGCTCGACAGCGAACCTCGGCACGGAGTACCGCGCGGCGAGGCTCCCCGCGAGGTCGGCGGCGGGGTCGGCGAAGGCGTCCTCGGTGAGGCGCACGTAGGTGCCGTCGCCGCGGGGGATCGACCGCCGCGGGGCGCCCTCGTCCGGTTGGACGCCCGCAACGAGCCCGCCGACGGCCCGGAGCACGGCGTTCACGAGCGGTGCAGTCCCTTCACGGCGGACCGTCCGGATGAGGTCCACCGCGGAGGACACCGCCGCGGCGGCTGGGATGCGGTCCAGGAAGAGGAGTTGGTACGCGCCGATCCGGAGGACGCGCAGCACGCGGGCGTCCTGCTGGTCGATCCCGCGCTTCAGCCGGAGTGCCAAGATGACGTCCAGCGTGGCGCCACGTCGTAGCACGCCCTGGACGAGCTCCTGGGCGAGTCCGCGGTCGCGCGGAGGCATCCGCTGGGCCGACGGGAGCCCGGCGAAGGCGTCCCGGGCGAGCATGTCGCCCTCTTCCACCAGTGTCAGGACGTCGTAGGCGAGCTTCCGGGGCATGGGGGAGAGCTTCCCAGGTCGGGGGCGCCGGGGCGCGGCAAGAACCGGCGGCGAGCCTGGCCGACCGCCCCGCGCTGAGCCTGGCGAGCCTGACGCGGCGGCGGCCGTCCGCCGACGCTTCGGCTCGGCCCGCAACGTGCTGCACCAACGTGAAGTAGAATCACCAACGCGGGCATCGGCGGTTTTCTGTTCGTCGGGAAGCCGCCCGTCCGTCAGAAGGAGGGCGAGGACCCGGTGTCGGGACCTCGCGACACCCCATGAACCTTCGCGATCCAGAGACCTTCCGCAAGGCGTACGAAGCCCACTCCAAGGGCCTCTTCAACCTCGCGTTCCGACTCCTGTCGGACCGGCAGTGGGCGGAGGACGTGCTCCAGGAGACGTTCGTCCGCGCCTTCACACGCGCCGACACCTTCCGCGAGGGCGGCCAGGTCTCGACGTGGCTGTACCGCATCTGCATGAACCTCTGCTACGACCACCTGCGCGCCCGGAAGTACCGGATGGCGGCGTCGCTCGACGCGCCGGCGCAGGCGGCCTCGGCGGCCGCCGACGGCTCCGCCACGACGTGGGCCGCCGTGCTGCCGTCCGACACAGTCGAGCCCGCGACCGAGATCGCGGACCGCGACGCCGCGATCTGCGTCCGGCGACTCATCGACGAGTTGCCCGAGCGCGAGCGCACCGTGGTCGTCCTCCGCCAGTACCACAACATGACCTTCCAGGAGATCGGCGAGATCCTGGGACTCACGGCCCGCACCGCACAGAACTGCCTGCGGCGGGCCAAAGACAAGCTGTACTTCGGACTGAAGCAAGCCGGCCTCGCCCCGGCCGTGGGCATGTGAGCGATCCCGTGGCACACCTCGAACGGATGACGACCCGATGAACTGCGAACGCGTCCTCCGGAACATCGACGACCACGTGGATGGCCTCCTGCCCGCCGAGGAGGCCGAGAGCGTGCGCGACCATCTCGATACGTGCCGCGACTGCCGCGAGACCGCCGCTGCGTCGAAGGCGGCGTCCACGTCGCTCGCGGTGTGGGGCGACCTCGACCCGCCGTCGGCGTGCTTCGACCAGATCATGGCGAAGATCCAGGCGCTTCCCCCGGAGACGCTCGAACGCGGGGCCGCGCGGAACGCACGGCGCAACGTCGCCCCGACGCACCGCCGAATCCTCCGCTGGGCCGTGCCGTCCGTCGCCGCTGCCGCCGCAGTGGTGGTGGCGTTCGTCGGCACAGAGCACCGCGCGCCCAAGTCCGCGCGGGTGCCGGGCGCCGGACCCGTCGCGGCGAGCGCGATTGCCTCGCCTAGCGGATCGCGCGCCATGCTGGCGGACGGACTCTACCCGGGCTATGAGCGCGTACATCTTGACCCGAACGCATGGCTCCAGGGCGTGCGCCGCTCGGACTCCGGCACGAACCAGCTCACGCGCCCTCGCGTTGTTCCCGCGGCCCAGTTCAGCGACGGCGGGGTGTTCGCCTCGCCTCGCTGATCGCACGTCTGCCCCGACTCGGTGAACCGGGCGCTCCGGTTGACGGCTCCGCAGCCGCGTTCCACGTTCGTTCCGATCCCGACCCATCCCCGATGAACCGCCTCGCACCCCTTCTGCTGACCGTCGCCCTCTGTGTCATCCCGGCGCGTCCGGCAGGTGCGCAGGACGCGGCTCAGTCTGCTGCCGACGCGGTGGACGCGCTGGAGCGGCGCACGCAGGAGATCGCGGCCGACGCAGCGCGGTCGGTCGTCGCCGTCACCGCGGAGACGCGGCCGTCGAACAATGCCAGGACGCTCTTCGCCGGCGTGATCGTCGTGCCGCCGCAGCGCCCGCCGGAACGGCTCGAGGCGGCGGGGTTCTTCGTTCGCGAGAGCGGGGTGCTGATCACCACCATCGAGGTGGCGCGCGACCCGGCGCAGTTCACGGTGCGGCTGGCCGACGGTTCGACGCGGGCGGCGGAGCTCGTCGGCACGGACGATGAGTTCCGGATTGCGGTGCTCCGGCTCGCCGGTGAGCCGGTCGAGCTGACCGGGCGAGCTGCGACACCCGCCGGCGGCGCAGTGCGCGCGATCGTGGACTCCGCGCCGTTCGACACCGCACGTCGGTCGATCGGCTGGCTCGTGTTCCCCTCGGCCGACGCCGAGAGCCCGGAGGTCCAGCTCGCGACCGTCCGCGCCGCGTCTTGCGCCGAGTCGCGCTACGACCGGTTCCTCGCGTCGTCGATCGTGATCCCGCAGGGCGCCGCCGGCGCGCCGCTCCTGGCGAACGACGGGCATCTGCTCGGCGTCGCCGTTGCGTCGGCGGGGATGCACATGAATGCGTCGGGAGCCGTCGAAGCCTGTCGCAAGACACTGTTCGTCCGAGGCGACGACGTCCTCGCCGCCGCCGCCGAGATCCTGCGCGACGGCCGCGTCCGCCACGCGCGTCTCGGCGTGCTGCTCGACGGCGACACGAACCACGTGGACCAGGTGATTCCCGGCGGGCCGGCGGAGCTGGCCGGGTTCCGCGACGGCGACAAGATCGTCTCTCTCGCCGGAGTTCCGGTGGCGGACGCGCCGGCGATCAGTCGCGTGCTCATCCGCCGCCGCCCGGGCGACGTTCTCCCGGTGGACGTCCGCCGCGGCGATGCAGTCGTCGCGCTGCGGGCCACGGTGGACGAGATCGCCATGCCCAGGTTCCCCGTCACGTCGCCGCTGCCCGGGGCGATCCTCGAGATCGTCATGCTCGCCGAGACTCAGGCGTCCCCTGCGACGCAGGTCGTGTCGATCCGCGAGATCACGCTGGACGGATCGCCTGCAGCCGCCGGCGGCAAGGTCGGCGACGAGGACGTGTCGATCGACCGGATCGACGTGCGCCGCTTCCTCCAGCGCCACCGCGTGCGCCCGGCGATGAGCGCGCCCTCGGAGATGGTCGTCCGCCGCGACGGCACCGAGACGAAGCTCGTTCTGCGGCGGTAGACGTCGGTGCCCTCGCATTCCCGGAAGCGATTGCCGCGCAGCGCGGGCGAACGTGCGCCGCGCGAAGTTAGCGCCGCACGGGCCGCCGTTCTGACGACGATGTCGCGATGCCCGAACCGCTGACGCCGCCGTCCCCTCGCACCGCCGCGTCCCTCGACCCGCGCACGGCGGGGCTCGCCGCGCTCTGCGGCGTGATGGAGAAGCTCCGCGCGCCGGACGGCTGCCCCTGGGACCGGAAGCAGTCGCTCGCGACGCTCTGGCCGTACCTCCGCGAGGAGTTGGAGGAGTCCGCCGCGGCGTGCGCCGAGGTCGAAGCGGGAACGCTCGAGCCCGACGAACTGCGCGAGGAACTGGGCGACGTGCTCTTCAACCTCGTCTTCGTGACGGAACTTGCCCGCGAGCGCGGCTGGTTCTCGATGGCGGACGTCGTCGCGGGCTCCGAGGCGAAGATCAAGCGCCGCCACCCGCACATCTTCGGCGACCTCTCCGCGCACACGCCGGAGGAGGTCGAGCGGATCTGGGCGAAGGTGAAGGCCGAGGAGAAGGCCGAGAAGGAACGCAAGCGAGCGCGGAAGGCGGAGGGCGGCGCGGCGCCGCGCGGATAGCTACCTCGGCGTCGCGACCGGTCCGCTCGAGTACGTCACGGCTCGGATGCCCGCCGCCACGAGCACGTCAACGACCCGGTCCGCCTCGTCGTCGGGAACGCCGGGGCCGGCATCCACGACGGCGCGCGCGGAGTTGCGCATCGATCCCATCGGCGCAGGGGCTCCGCCGTCGGACGTTGCCGAACGCGGTGCGTGCGCCGCATTCCACTCCTTCGCCGCCGCCGCCAGGGCGGGCAACGTCGCGGGCGCACCGACCTCGCCGAGGTCGCGCCCTCCGACGGTGACGTGCGTCGGCGCCGCGGCGCCGTCGCGCGTCAGTACGACGGTGAACGTCGGGTCCTCGGCGCGCACGCCCGGTTGCTTCGCCAGCTTCTCCGTCACGCGGTCGAGGAACTGGTCTGCGACGACGGCAGCGATCGCGGTGATTGCCACGAGCACGCCCGCTGCAATGAGCACCACGTTGCGACGTCCGCCGCCGTCCGACGCGCTCACGTGGTCGCCTCGCGCACCGGCATCCGGCCGACGGCCCCGGCGTCCCGCGGGTCGAGGATCGCCTTCCCCATCGGGCGGAGCGGCAGCGTGCCCTCGCGAAGCGCGGCGAGCCGCGACATCGCGATCTCCACGTAACGCGGGTTGAGGTCCGAGCCCGCCGCCCGTCGGCCGTGCTTCGCCGCCGCAACGAGCGACGACCCGACGCCGCAGAACGGGTCCACGACCAAGTCTCCCGGCTTCGTCAGCGCGAGCACGAGGCGCTCGACCAGTTCCACCGGGAACTGGCACGGGTGCTCCGTCTTCTCCGGGTGCGCGCTCTTGACGTTCGGGATCTCCCACACGTCGCCCGGGTTCTTCCCGAGCGGGTTGCAGACGTACTGCCCGGCGCGGGGCCCGCGGAACGCCTTCTTCCCCGGGTACTTCTGCGGCACGCGGATCGGGTCCACGTCGAACAGGTAGTCGTCGGTCTTCGTGAACCAGAGGATCGTCTCGTACCGCGGCGAGAGGCGCAGCGTGCAGTGCTCTCCGTGCCCGAACGTCCACGCGATGCGGTTCCTGAGTTGCAGCCCGAGACGCTCGAACACAGGCCAGAGCAGGCAGTCGATCGGGATGATTCGGGCGCCACTGACGGCTTTCGCGCCCTTCGCCTTCGGCGGGACGAAGTTGCCCACCTGCCAGCACAGACTGCCGTCGTCGGCGAGAACGCGGACGCTCTCGCGGATCGTCGCTTCCTGCCATGCGACGTAGTCGTCCACCGTCATCGCCGACTCGTACGACTTCCCGACGTTGTACGGCGGCGACGTCACCACGAGCCGCGCGGCGCCGTCGGGCAGCGAGCGCAGGAACTCGACGCAATCGCTCGCGACGGCCTGCGTGTCCGGAAGTTCGGTGTGGAAGAGGCCGTGCTGCACGGGGAGGACCATGGCCCCAAGTTACCGAGTCGATCCGACGGCCAGCGACGCGTACATCCGCCGCAGATCGTCGAGCATCCGCTCCGTCGAGAACCGCGTGGCCGCGCGGGGCGCGGCGGCCTGTCCGAGTGCGCTGCGGCGTGTGGGGTCGCGAAGGAGTGCGATGACAGCCGCCGCCAGCGCGGCAGCGTCGCCGCTCGGCGCGAGCAGGCCGGTGACGCCGTCTTCGACGACCGTCGGCACGCCGCCGACGCGGGTGGCGACGGCTGGGACGCCCGCGGCCGCGGCTTCGATCAGCGCGACCGGCGTGCCTTCGTTGCGACTCGTGAGCAGCGCGACGTCTGCGGCGGCGTAGAGCGACGGCATGTCGCCGACGTTGCCGACGAAGCGGACGCTCGCCGGAGCGTCGCGTTCGAGCGCGGCGCGCAGCGGGCCGTCGCCCGCCATGATGAGCACCGCGCCGGGCACTTCTGCGGCGACGCGCTGCGCGACATCCATCGCAAGTGCCGGACACTTCACGTGGACGAGGCGCCCGGCCCAGACGACGACCGCCGCGGCCCGCGCGACGCCGAGCGTCTCACGTGCGGCGGAGCGACGCTCCGGCGATGCGGTGGCTGCCGCGAAAGGTGCGACGTCGATCCCAGGCGGGATGACGACCACCTTCTCGGGCGGAGCGATCCGGAAACGCTCGACCAGGTCGTGCGCCACCTCGTCCGACACCGCGACGATCCGGTCCGTCCGGCGTGCCAGCCAACGCTCGGCCGCGACGACGGCCGTGGTCCCCACAGCGCCGAAGTAGCCGTCGAAGACGTGCCCGTGGAACGTGTGGACGACCCAGGTCACACCGGCGCGTCGCGCCGCGAGACGTCCGAGGGCGCCCGCCTTCGCCGTGTGCGTGTGGACGATGTCGGGGCGGAGTTCTCGGAACCGGCGCGTGAGGTGCGACAACGCGCGGACGTCGTCGAATGGACGCACGGCGCGGCCGAGGCCCGGCACCCGCTCCGGAACGATGCCGGACGCCGCGATCCACTCCGTCGCCTCGGTCTCGTCGTCGCCGACGCCGCCCGCGAACAGGGTTGTCTCGAACTCCGGCGCCAGGCCGCGCGCAGCGTCGAGGACGTGCCGTGCCGGGCCGCCCACGTTGAGCCGCGCGATCACTCGGGCGATGCGCATCAGACGCGCATCAGTCGCCGGTGGACCGGCGCCCGCGCTTCGTCTCGGACCGCTGGCGCTTGCCTTCGAGTCGGCGCACTTTCGAGCCGCGCGTTGGCTTCGTGGCCCGGCGGGGCTTGTCGCGGTGGAGGCCCCACACGATCAGCTCGCACATGCGATCGAGTGCGTCCTGGAGGTTCTGCTCGCGCGACCTGGTCACCGTGGATGTGACGAGCAGACTGCCCGCGGCATCGAGGCGCGACTTCAGTTTCTCGCGGAGCCGGTCCACGTCGCCGGGGGAGAGCCCGGGGATCTCGTCGAGGGCGAGTCGTGCGAGGACCTTGGTCTCGACCTTGTTCACGTTCTGTCCGCCGGGCCCGCCGCTGCGCGCGAACGCGAGCTTCACCAGATGCTCTGGGAACGGAACTCCGGGGCGGATCTCGCGCGACATGCCGCAGAGCATCGCACGTCCCGTGCCGGGAGCAAGCAGACGCGTGCGCGGCGCAGCGACGTTCGTCACGCTGTCTCCCCGTCGGAACGCCGTGATTCCGAGGATTCTGGACCGTGGAATCCCGATGAGAAACAAGGCCCCGGGGCTCGTTCGCCCCGGGCGAAGGAGGACTACAATGACGACCATGAGCAACCAAGACCGCAACACCACCTTCGACGGCTCCTTCACCGCAGACGGCCCGGAGTGGGACGAGTTCCGCCAGGACGCCGAGACGATCCGGAAGGACCTCGAGCGGCTCCTGCGTCGGCGGATGATCCACGACCCGCGCGCTGCGAAGGCGCGTCTCCAGAACATCTCGCCGCCCGACCTCGCAGACGAGTCGTACGCCTGGGCCCTCGAGGAGTGGAGGTCGAAGCCGCACGCGACGTCGCCCCAGATGTGGGTCCGGAAGCGGGCCCTGCAACTCCTCGACGAGTCGCTCGACACCGAGTCGCTCGCGGCCGAGAGCCGCGCGGAAGAGCGCCTCGAAGAGAGCCGAATCTTGGCCCGCGAGCTCCTGACCGACGACCAGGAGCGAGATCGCCGGTTGGAGCTCTTGGAGAGCGAAGGCGGCGACGACAGCCTCCCCTTCGACTCGATCGCCGCCGACGAAGCCGTGAGCAACGTCGAGTCGCGTCTGGCCGAGACCGAACTGCTCGAGCGACTCGACGGCGCGCTCGCCCGGCTGTCCGAGACGACCCGGCGGGTCGTGGTACACAGTTTTCTGGATGACCTTCCGGCGGACGATGTCGCGTATCTTCTCGACTTGTCGGCTGAGGACGTCGTCCGCGAGCTCGCTTCCGGAGTGAAGGCGCTCCGGGCGGATCTCACGCCGAAGGGTTGAAACGGACCACGCGCGGCCCCGCCGCGGGGAGCGCAGCATGCGAGCGAGATCGATCGCGACCCTGGTGACAGCCGTGGCGCTTTCGGCGGCCTTCGCTTTGACACTCGCCGGGCCCGGCATCGCAGGTGACGACCTCTCGCTCGAGGAGCGGGCGCGCATTCAGGGCTACATCGCGCTCCTCGAAGCGGATTCCGGATCGGACCGGGCCCAGGCGGAGGCGGAGATCGCCAAGCTGGGTGAGCGGGCGCGCGGACTGCTCGAGGCGTCGCGCACCGCGTCGAAGGGCGAGCAGCGGCGGCGCATCGACTCGCTGCTCGCGAGGATGGACGAGACGCGTCGGACCGCGTCGTCGGAGCAGTGGCCGGGGCTCCGCGGCGGGCCGCAGCGTTCGGGGGTCGTCGGTGGCACGATCCCGGCGAAGCAGCCGGAGCTCGCCTGGAAGGTGGACATTCCGGACCAGCAACCCCTCCAGGGCGCACTCCTCGCCACGGCGGACGCGGTCGTCACGCTCTCGGCCGACGGTACGGTGCGCTGCCTCGGGGCCGAGGCCGGGGCGCGGCGGTGGATCGCCGTTCTCGACGCGAAGATCACCGCGTCGGCGGTTCTCTCCGGGGGACGCGTCATCGTGCCGACGGAAGCCGGGGTCTCGGCGCTGTCGGCCGACGACGGGCACGAGGTGTGGAAGGTGACATCGGAGTACGGCTGCCGCGCGGCGCCCGCGGTCGTCGGGAATCGCGTGTACCTGGCACTGCGCAATCACGGCGTCCAGGGCGTGGATCTGCGCACCGGCGAGACGTTCGTCGAGCGGAAGTTCGCGCCGCAGGGCGCGCTCCTTGCAGACACCGACCTGCTCGTCACGGGCGGGGAAGACGGCGATCTCCGCTCGATCGATCCGGAGTCGGGCAAGGACCGCTGGAAGGTGGATCTCGGCGGCGCGCCGGTGATGGGCCCGACGCTCGCTGCGCCGGGGGTCATCCTGGTGATGTCGAAGGACCGCACGATGCAGGCGCTACGGGCGTCCGACGGCGCGCGGATCTGGCTTGTGCGATCCGGGACGCTCAGCCCGTCCGAGTCGATCTCCGCCGCCGCCGGTCGCATCTTCACGACCGACACTGCGGGGTTCCTGCGCGCGTTCGACGCGGCGACCGGCCGCGAGTTGTGGAACCGGTGCGAGGGTTTCATCGAGATGGGCGCGCCGGCGGCAACTGCGGAGGCGGTGTGCTACGGGTCGCGCGGTCGCCTCGGCTGCCGCAGCGCCGCCACGGGCGACTTCCTGTGGCGCATCGACGTGGACCGCCGCGAGTGCTCGTCCCCCGTCGTCGCCGCCGGCCGCGTGTTCGTTCTCGACGCCGGCCAGTTGCGCTGCCTGAAGTAGGGGCGAGCGACGCTCGACGGGGTCGTCTCGGATCCTGGGGCGCCAGGCGAGCGGAAACACACGCCGCGGTCAACGAGCCGGCCGTGTCCCTGAACCACTCGCATCCGAGGAACCGGGGCGGACCGAGGAGCCGAGGACCCCGCGCTCGTGGAGACGCACCCGACGAGGTAGCCACGAGTTCCGGGACGAAACACACGCCGCGGTCAACGAGCTGGACGTGTCCCGAAGCCACTCACATCCGAGGAACCGGGGCGGACCGAGGACCTGGGGACGCTGCGCTCGTGGTGGCGTCCCCGACGAGGTAGCTCCGAGTTCCGGGACGCAAACTCCGAGGAACCGGGGCGGACCGAGGAGCCGAGGACTCCGCGCTCGTGGAGACGCACCCGACGAGGTAGCCACGAGTTCCGGGACGATGACTACGCCCGTTTGCCCAGTCGCTTCTTCCCCGTATCGGGCGCCCCGCCGGTCTTCGTCGGCGCCATCAGCGAGAGCACCTGGTGCGCGCTCTCCTCGATGGCTTTCTCCGTGACGTCGATGAACTGGATGCCGTGCCGCGCGAACTGGCGTCGGCACCACTGGACCTCTTCGCGGACCTTCAACTCGTCGTCGTAGTCCATCCCCTGGCCGGGCGCCATGTACTCGAGTCGCGAGCGGCGGATGTCGGAGAGGCGTCGGGGGTCGAGCACGAGGCCGACGACCTTCCCCTTGGGGAGCCGTAGGACCTCGTCCGGGATGCCCTGCTCGTGGACGAGGGGGACGTTGCCGACGCGCCAGCCTTCGAGCGCCAGGTACACGGAGAGCGGCGTCTTCCCGGTGCGCGACAGGCCGGTCAGCACGATGTCGGCGTGGACGAGCCCCTCGGGGTGCTTCCCGTCGTCGTGCATCACCGCGAACTCCACGGCGTCGATGCGCCGGAAGTAGTCCTCGTCGATCCGGTGCATGAGGCCGGGCGTCTCCTGCGCGCGGCTGTGGAGGAAGCTCTCCAGCCGGTCGAGCAGCGGGCCGAGCAGGTCCAACGTCTCGATGCCGAGGGCGCGGCACTCGTCCTGGATCACGGACCGGAGCGGTCCGGCGGCGAACGTGTGCGCGATGAGCGTGGGGCGCTTCGCCGCCTCCTTCAGGACCGTCCGGATCTCGGAAGGCCGGAGCAGGTTCGGAAAGCGGCGGATCTGGACGTCCTCACCGACGAACTGCTTCAGGGCCGCCTTCACGACGCGCGATGCGGTGTCGCCGGTGGCGTCCGACAGGATGAGGATCTGACGCTTCCCGGCGGCGGCCACGTCGCCTACTCGTCGCTCTCGTCGTCGTCGTCGAGCATGTCGTCTTCGTCGTCATCCTCGTCGTCGTAGTCGTCGTCTTCGTCCCAGTCGAAGTCGTCCTCGTCGTCCTCGTCGTCATCCTCGTCTTCGAGGTCGCCCTCGTCGGCGTCCGGGCCGTCTTCCTCGTCGTCGCCGACTTCTTCGTCGTCGTCGTCGGACTCTTCGTCGTCGCCCGCGTCGTCTTCATCGGCGTCCTCTTCGGGGACCTCCGGCACGGCGTCTTCGTCGGGTTCCTTCTTGCGGCGTCCCGCGGCGAACACGTTTGTCCCCGTCAGGGTCGAGGCCGCTTCAACGATGAACATGCTCTTCTCTCCTCGATGTCCCGGCTCGGCCGGAAGGTCACAGATTACATCGACTCGTTCGGACTCGGGAATGTCGTCAGCGGGTGCCCGTCGTGCGCGGCAGATCGCCGGGCGACGACGGACGCAACTGATCCATCACCGTCAGGTAGATTTCGAGCGTCGCCTCGCACCCGGCTTCGTCGAGAGACACGGCTTCAGCTTCCTGCGGATCGTACGCGCGCCACCCGGTCGCGGCGGCAGCGACGGCGACCAACCGGAACAGTCGATCGAACACCTCGTGCGCGTCGTCGCCGCGATGGTGGAACGGCACGCGGAACCTGGCGAAGCCCCGCGCTGCGGAGACCTCGATCCCGATCGAGTCGCGGAGTTCGACGACCGGCACCTTCAGCGGGCCGCTGCCGGCCGGGCTCTCGGACTCGTTGTCGCGCGTCGGTGCGGGGCCGAAGGTCGGGTCGGCGTTTCGAAGGGCGCCGACGAGCGCCGCCGACGCGGCGTCCGGCGGCGACGGGGCCTGTGTCTCAACGGCACCCTCGAGAAGCGCGAGCAGCGCCTCGCCGGCCTCTTCGAGGTCGGCGCCCGGCATCAGGGGCAAGAGGAAGAGCTCGTAAGCCACGCGTTCGTTTATCGCGCCGCACGGCGCGACCACCGACGCTTTTCCCCGGCCCCTTTGCGTCAGCGGTTCGTCGTGCCGTCGGGGACCACGATGCTCTCGCCGGGGCCCACGCCCGCGGTCACGATCCAATCGGACCCCTGGTCGCCGTCGGTCAGGATCGTCCGCTCGACGATCGACTTGTCCGACGGCTCGTAGACGCGGACCACGTTCACGCTCTGGTTGGTCGTGGCGTCTGTGCGCTTCGTCACCGCTGACTTCGGCACGAGCGCGACTTCGGCCTTCGACGCCGGCACGCGCACCGTCGCGTCGAGGTCGCGCTCGTAGCCTTCCTTCGGGTCGAGGGCCACGAGCAGCACGATCCAACCCTCCGCGGCGTCTTCGTAGCCGCTCACCGTTCCGGTGGTCTTCCCGAGGTTCGCAGTGAGGTCCACGGTGAGCCGCGCGCCGAGGTGCGCGACCGTCTTCGTCAGAGTCGAAGGCACTTGCACGCGGAGCGAGAACGCGGTGCGATCGGCGATGTACATGAGCGGGATGCCGACATCGACCGGGACGCGACCGAGCTCGGTGTAGATGTCCGTCACGACGCCGTCCTGCTCGGCGCGGATCTCCACGTGTTCGAGCCACGACTCGCCGATCTTCACGAGGTCGTCGCGCCCGTCCTTCTTCGCTTTCTCGATCTCTCGCAGGATCCACTCCTTCGAGAAGCGGACGAGCACGTCGCCCTTCTTCACGAAGGTGCCTTCCTCATGCACGATCTCGATGACCGGGGCGCGCATGCCCTGCGGCGCGCGCACAGGAAGGCTGCCCGAGAGGACGATCTTCCCACCGAACGTCTCGTACTCGTCGCGCGTGAGCGAGCGCACGCGCTCGTACCGCTCGCCGCGGGCGAGATCCACGGTGGGTTCCAGGGAAGCCGCGTCGAAGTCGTCGTCCACCGGCGGCGCGAAGGCGTCGCGTACGCTCCAGAAAGCGACGAACGCAAGGCCCGCCACGGCGGCCACGAGCAGCGTCACGCGTGCAGCGTTCACTGGAGCCACTCCGGGTTCTCCGACGCAGTCGCTTCCAGGACCTGCCACGCTTCGCGCACTGCGGCCAGGTAGTCGGCCCGGGCGAACCGCACCTCGCGATCGCCGGAGCGCTCGACGCCCGGGCGTTTCGCCGCGCGATCCGCCTGCGCGTTCTGGTGGAACACGATGGCGAACTCCACGGGCCCTTCGACCACGAACGGTTTGTGCTGCTTCAGTTCCTGCAACGCGGTGAGCACGCCGAGGCGGATGTCGGCCTCCGTCTGCGCGGACGGCTTGCAGATCGCCGCCTTCGGGCCGGTCGCGCGCTTCACCGACACCGTGACGAGCTGCTGGCCCAGGTCGGCCTTCGCCTCGCGGCACGCGGCGTCGTCGCCGGAGAGGAAGACCGCGGGCACGCCGTACGCGCCGGCGATCGCTGCGTTCAGCGCCGTCTCGCCGAAGACCTTCCCGTTCACACGGATCTCGTGGACGAGTGAGCCGATCCACGTGTGCGAGAGGAGCCCGTCTCGTGTGCCGGCGCGCGAGTGGAACCCGACGTAGAGCACGGCCGCGTACGAGCTGTCGAGCCCTTCGCTCTGGCAGAGCGTCTTCGACGACGCGGGCCCGCAGACGACCTCGCAACCGACCGGGAACTTCTCGAGGAGCAGGTTGCGCATCGTGCCGTGGCCGTCGCAGATCGTCACGGTGCGGACGCCGTCGAGCGAGAGCGCCGCGGATGCGGCGGCGACGACGTCGCGCGTCATGAACTCGCGTCCCCGGGCGTAGTCGAACTTCCCCGGCACGAGTTGATCGTTGTGAACGATGCCGGTGCAGCCTTCCATGTCGCACGAGATGAAGATGCGCAAGCGTCCTCCGGGTGGAGCGAGGGAACTAGTTGCGGAGCAGCGAGTACTTCGTCACCACGGCGCCCGAAGGGCCTTCCGCAGCGACGTAGAGCGCATTCCCGGAGATGAACGCGGCGGGCCGATTGCGCTCGACGTTCCCGAGCGTGGCGCGCGAGTTCGGGATCTCCACGCCGATCGCGTCGAAGAGCACGCGGTGCAGGCGCCCCTGGCCGGTGAGGGCGTTCGACGGCTCGACCCAGTGGACGATCGTGGCACCCGTGTCGGCATCGAGCACGACCGAGGTGCAGAACGTCTCCGACACGTTCGGGTCGGCGACGGGCTTCGAGTCGGTTGTGATCGCGCCCCACGACGGGGAGTAGATGACGTGGTGCAGGTCGCTCGGGGCGCCGTACACGATCGAGTCGGGCGACCACATCTCGTAGACGCCCTGGTCTGTGCGCCAGACCGCGCTCGACCCCGGTGCTTGCGGCCACGACGCGCCGCCGATCAGCAGCGGCGTGCCGACGGACCGGAGCGTCGCGTCTGCGACGTACTGGTACACGGTGTGCCCGTACGGGGGCCTCGGCATACCGACAGACACGGTGGAGTCGGTCACCGTGAGGAAGAGATCGCCCGTGGGGTCGGACGAACCGTCCACGATCGACGTGAAACCGCTCCGGGCGAGCGTTGCCGGGAACCGGGAGAGCGCGGCGCTCGTCCCTGCGGTGCTGCTGAACGCCACGTAGTAGAAGCCGTTCGAGTACGCAAGGCGGTGCCCGCGGAGCGTCTGGCCGGTCGGAAGGTCGCCCGCGTTGGCGAGCAGTCGGCTCTGTCCCAACGGGTTCACGTCCACCAGGTTCATGTCGTAGTACCGCGCGATCACCTGTCCGTTGTTCTCGCCGGTGACGAGCACGTTGGTGCCGTCGGACGCCACGCCGGCGCCCGAGACCGCGAACGGCGCGTCCACGAAGGCGGAGACGTCGCGGATCGTCACGGGGACGCCGGGTGGGTTCGCGATCGACAGCGCCGCGCGGCCGTAGCGAGCGTACGGGCGGACGAAAATCGTCCCGGTGAACGCGCCCGTCGGCGCGGTGTCGTCCTGGTATCCGATCCGGTACGTGGCGGTCGCGAAGGCGAACGCGCCGATGGCCTTCGACGTGGCGCCCTTCTTCGTCCGCTTCTGCCGCGGTTCGTACTCGATGTCGCCGGACTGGAGGTAGCCCGCGACGAACGGCGCCGAGCCGCTGACCTTGCGCACCGTGACGGTCGTGACGTCGTCCGGCGCGAGCGGGAGCGAGAACGTGGCGTTCGTCTCGTCGCCGCTGAAGGGGACGCGCGTCGTACGCACCGTCGAGACCTTGCCGGAGCACTTCGTCGCGACCCGGGTGAGGTGCGAGACGGCAAACGTGTAGGTGCCGCTCGCGGGGACCGGCCAGTCGCGGATGTAGAAGGTGCTGAGACGGGCCTTCGGCAGGTAGCGGGCGTCGGCGAACGTCCGGTCGAACGCCACCGGCTTGCCGTCCGGGCCGTAGACCGCAATGCGCTGGAAGTTCGCGGGCAGGTACTGATCGACGCTCGCGACCTTGAGAGCGATCTGCATCCGAAGGAGCGCGCCCTGCACCAGGTCCACCTTCAGGCGGATCGTCTCGCCGGCCGGACAGTCGCCGGCGAACGTCTGCCCGGGGCGGAGGTCGCCCGTCAGATCGGCGCGCGCGGGCTCTCCCGCGAGTGCGGCGGCGGCTGCGAACGCGGCGACCGCCCCGACGCGGGTGAGAATGGCGACCGGGAGCATTCGTGTGGAGCGCACAGGTCCGATCCTACCCGGGAACGCCGCCGCGAGGGAGAGGCCCTACATGCCCGCCTTGTCGGCGATCTCGCGCAACTCGTCGGCGCAACGCACGTCGGAGAGGCGCATCCCGCGCCGGTCCAGCTCCTCGTTGAACCGGATCGTCGTTTCCTGCATGCGCTCGTGCGTCTCTTTCGATCCACCCACGAGGAGGGCGTCGCGAGCACGTGTGATCCGGCGCATGCCGCCTTCGCCGCTCTCGTCGGCGTCATGGTCGAGACCGATGCCGAGCAGGATGCGCTTCGCGGCCTTCGTGACCGCGCGAGCGTCGGCGGATGCATCCTTGCGCTTCATGCCGGTGATGCTACCGCACGGAGGCTCAGTGCGCCGAGAGCCAGTCCGGGCCCGAGCCCATCTCGATGTGGAGCGGCACGCGCAGCGACACGGCCCCTTCCATCCGCTCGCGGATGAGCGTCTTCATCGCGTCGAGTTCGCCCGGGGCGACGTCGAACACGAGCTCGTCGTGGACCTGCAAGATCATCTTCGACGCGAACCCTCGCTCGCGCAGGTCGCGGTGGATGGCGATCATCGCCACCTTGATGATGTCGGCGGCGCTGCCCTGCACCGGCGTGTTCACGGCCACGTTGTCGGCCTGCGCCTGCACGCGCATCTCCTGCGACTCGTACATCTCGCGGAGCGAACGTCGGCGCCCGAGGAGCGTGCTCACTTCGCCGGCCACGCGGGCCTCGTCGCGCGTGCGGTCGAGCCAGCCCCGGACCGCCGGATACGCGCGGAAGTACGCGTCGATGAACTCCTGCGCCTCCTTGCGAGACAGGCCGGTGTCCTGCCCGAGCCGAACGGCGCCCATGCCGTAGACGATGCCGAAGTTGATCGCCTTCGCGCGGCTCCTGAGCTCCGGCGTGACGAACGCAGGCGCCACGCCGAAGACGCGCGCCGCGGTGTTCCGGTGGATGTCTTCCCCGGCGGCGAACGCGGCACAGAGGTCGGCGTCGCCCGAGAGGTGCGCGAGAATGCGCAACTCGATCTGGCTGTAGTCGGCCGACACGATCGTCCAGCCGTCGGCGCGGGGAATGAACGCGCGCCGGATCTCGCGGCCCTCTGCCGTGCGGATCGGGATGTTCTGGAGGTTCGGGTCCGACGACGCGAGTCGCCCCGTGATCGCGCCCGTCTGGCTGTACGACGTGTGGACGCGTCCTGTGTCCGGGTTGACGAGTCGAACGAGCGCCTCGGTGTACGTCCCGCGCAACTTCGTGAGCTGGCGGTACTCGAGGAGCTTCCGCACGATCTCGTGATCGCTGAACTGGGAGAGCGTGCCTTCGTCGGTGGACCAGCCGGTCTTCGTCTGCTTGACGCGCTTCGCGCCCTGGATCTTCAACTTCTCGAACAGCACTTCGCCGAGCTGACGCGGGCTGTTCAAGTTGAAGGCCGAACCGGCGACTTCGCAGACGACGCGTTCGAGCGCGGCCGCGCGCTCGCCGAGGTCCTTCGACATCCGATCGAGCAGCGCGACGTCCACCCGCACGCCTTCCCACTCCATGTCGGCCAGCACGCGGACGAGCGGCATCTCGACGTCGCGGAAGAGCCCGCCGACGTGCTCGTCGGTCAGCCGCGGCTCGAACTTGCGCGCGAGACGGAGCGTGAAGTCGGCGTCCTCGCATGCGTACTCGGAGACCTCGTCCACCGGCACCTCGGCCATCGTGCGTTGCGTCTTGCCGCTGCCGATGAGCTGCTTCGTCGGGATCTTGCGGTAGCCGAAATGACGGAGCGCCAGCGCGTCCAAGTTGTGCTGGTGGGCCTCGGGATCCAGGCAGAACGAGGCGATCATCGTGTCGATCGCGTAGCCGCTGACCTGCACGCCGGCGTGCCGGAGCACCAGAAGGTCGTACTTCGCGTTCTGCCCGCACTTGCGATGCGACTCGCCTTCGAGCACGGGCCGCATCGTGTCGAGGATCCGCTTCCGGTCGTCGGCGTTCGCCGTCGCGCCCTCGGCGGCGAACATCGGCGGATCGAGGTTCAGGGGGACGTACCAGCCCGTTGCTTCGTCGATTGCGACCGAGATGCCGACCAGGTCCGCGCGGAGGGGATCGAGACCGGTCGTCTCCGTGTCGAGCGCCCACAGCCGCGCCGCGGCGAGTTTCGCGACGAGTTCGCGGAGCGCCTCGGGAGTGCTCACGGCCTTGTACTCGTGTGAACTGCTCGCCGCCGCCACGGTCGAGACCTCCGCGAGGAGCGTCGTGAAGTTCAGTTCGCGGAACATGTCTGCCAGGCGCCGCTCGTCGCGGGGTCCGAGCTGGAGACTCTCGAAGTCCGCGTTCACCGGGACTTCGTAGTCCACCTTCACGAGTTCGTGCGACAGGCGCGCGACCTCGACCGAGCTGCGCAGATTGTCCCGCAACTTCGGCTGCTTGATCGGCGACGGCTCAGCCGCCGCAGCGGCGAGAACGCCCTCGACGCCGCCGAACTCCTGCACCAGCTTGACGGCCGTCTTCTCACCGATGCCCGGCACGCCCGGGACGTTGTCGGACGCATCGCCCATGAGCGCGAGCACGTCGGTGATCTTCGACGGCGGCACGCCCCAGCTCTTCTCGACGCCCGCCTCGTCCAGGATCAGCGTGTCCTGGCCGGGCTTGAGGATGTTGTAGATCTTCACGAGCGGCCCGACGACCTGGCACAGGTCCTTGTCGCCGGTGACGATGAACGTCTCGATCCCCTTCGCCGCGGCGCGGCGCGCCACGGTTGCGAGCACGTCGTCTGCCTCGTATCCAGGTACTTCGAGCACCGGGATGTTGCAAGCGCGGACGACGTCTCGGAGGACCGGCATCTGCGCGACCAGGTCTTCGTCCATCTTCTGGCGCGTGGCCTTGTAGTCCGCGTACATGGTGTGGCGGAAGGTGGGGCCCGGCGGGTCGAAGGCGACGCCGATGTGGTGCGGCTTCTCCTCGCGGAGCAACTTGAACAGCGTGGCGGTGAACCCGTGCACGGCGCCCGTCGGGCGGCCCTGCCGGTCGGTCAGGTTGGCGCGCAGGAACGCGAAGTGGGCGCGGTAAGCGAGTGCGGTTCCGTCGAGCAGGAACAGGCGTTCGTTCTGCGGCTCCGGCGGGGCCTGGACCCGGTCGGGGTCCGCGTCGCCCCGGGGCGCGTCGTCGAACAGGGTGCCGCTCTCTGTTGGGTCGTTCACGGGACGAGGCTACCGCGGCGACTCGACCGGCTCGATTTCGAGACGCGCGTTCAGACCCTCGACCTCCAGGCGCAGGTCGTCGGGAACACCGAACTGTTCGAGGAGCATCAGCGCTTCCTCCCTCGCTGCCTGACGGCGGCCGGCCTTCTCGAACGCGATCGCGCGTCCGTAGTACGCATGCGGCGTGCGTCGCCGCTGGAGCGATGTCTTGAAGTGGTCCGCGGCGCCCCACGGGTCGCCGAGGGCGAGACTCGCGAATCCCGCTGTCAGCGCGGGGTCCGGTCGCAACGGGTCGAGTGCGACGGCGCGCACGGCGAGCGCGAGCGCTTCCTTCGGGGCGCCGGTCCGCAGGAGGGCCTCGGCGCGGAGTTCCATCCCCCGGAGGTGGTCCGGGTTCTTGAACGCGAGGATCTCCGTGAGCTCCGCCGCGCGCGCCGGATCGTCGCTCAGCGCGTAGGCGCCGGAGCCCTTGCGGGCGAGCGCGGCCTCGGCGGCCCCCGCCAGCGCGTCTTCGAGGAAGGGCGTCCGCACGAGGAGAGCGCCGAATGCGTCGCGGGCGGCGGCGAGGTCGCCGCGCTCAAGGAGCGATCTCGCCGCGCCGAGGGCGTCGCGGTCGGCCGCGGCGGGTGCGTAGCGCCGCTCGAGCTTGCGGATTGCATCGAGCGCCTGCGGCGATCTGCGTTCGACCGGTCCACCGGCCGCGCGGATGTACGCGCGGTACGCCTCGTGGGGGGCTCCGGTCTCGGCGCACGCGTCACCCAGAGCCTTCAGCGTCTTCGCGTCGCCGCCGCTGAGCGCGAGCATCGCCCGCGCCGCTTCGATGACCTTCGCGTGGTCGGCGCTCTCGACAGCCGCCGACAGCATCCGCTGCAGGTCCGCGATGCGGTCTGCGGCTTCGGCGGTCGCGATGCGTTCGAGAGCTGCGAGCGCTTCGGCGCGAAGTGGGTCCGACTCCGAGGAGAGCGTGAGGAACATCTCGATCTCCCGCGCCGCGCGTCCGGTCGTGTCGCGTCGCTGCGTCGCCACGATCTGCCCGAGTCTCAGGTGCGCCTCGGGCGGGGGCGCGGGCAGCGCCAGCACCCGCTCGAGTTCGGCGATGGCTTCGGGGATCTTCCCGCGATCCGACAGAGCCCGCGCGGCGAGCACGCGCGCCCTCGGGTACTCGGGAATCTCGGCGAACGACTGCTCCAGGAGACGCGCCAGGTCCGCGGTCCGGCGCTCGGTCCGCGCCTCTTCTGCGAGAACGAGCAGCGCGTCCGCCCGGGCGACGACGACGGACTGGACGCGGCGCAAGCCTTCGCGAAGGTCGTCGGCGCGCGTTCCGCCCGTCTCGATGCGCGGCAGCAACGACTCTGCGAGCGCGAACTCCCGCCGCGAAAGGTGC
Source organism: Planctomycetota bacterium (assembly GCA_021414065.1). Lineage (GTDB taxonomy): Bacteria > Planctomycetota > JAJSAM01 > JAJSAM01 > JAJVHW01 > JAIOPE01. Next base: position 2,323 of record JAIOPE010000021.1, on the reverse strand, counting down.
GCGAAGAACGCGGCTCGCAGGTCGATCGTCGTGGCGCCTGGCGCCGACTTGGTGCGGGTGCGTTCCGCCTCCAGCAGGTCCACGCGGAGGACGTCGAGTTCCCGCGCCCACGCGGCGAGCTCTGTCCGCGTGCTGTCGAGTGCCGCGAGCGCGGCGCGGATGCCGTCCGCGTGAGCCGCAAGCACCGCCTCGCCCCAGACGCGCTCGAACGCGGGCCGCGTCGCGTTCCGGTCCTCCGTGATCGCCGCGTCGGCGGCATCGACGGACTGCCGGGCCTGCGCGATCTCGAGCGCCGCCCAGGGCAGCCCGAGCGCCCGGGCCGCGGCAATGTGTACTCGTGCCGCCCCGACGTCGCGCGTGGCGACGTCGTCCGCCACGGCGGCGAGAAGTTCGCGCAGACGCCGGTCCGCTTCGCCCCGCAGTCGCTTCGCCTCCGTCGCGGCGACCGCTGCGGAAGGGGTGTCGCCGGACGCGCTCGCGACCGCCTCCATGAGGCGCAGCGCGTCGCCGAGACGTCCGCCCGCCTCGGCCTCGGCCGCTTCCGCGTGCGCGGCGGCAAGATCCGCCGCCGCAGCCCGGTCGATCTCCATTCCGAGGTCGGCCACGACTCCCGCGGCAACCTCCGCCGCGGTCGTGCCCGCGTACTTCTCCACGACGAACACGAACGCGTCGCGCTTTGCGCGCAGTCCGTCGGCGCGTTCAACAGCGAACCGCCGGGCCGTCTCCAGCGCTTGCGCTGCATCGCGCTCGTGCTCCGATGGCGGAGCCGGCGGGGCGGGCGGGGCCGATGGCGGGTTCCGTGGGGCGTCGGCGATCGGAGTCCCGTTCGAGGGTGCGACACCCGGCGCGTCGCTCGATGCCCGCCGCGGCTCGGCCGAGCGCGACGCGACGACGATTCCCGCCGCCACGGCTGTCGCTGCGGCGAGCAGCACCGCCGCTGCCATCCACCTGGATCGCACGCGGTCTGCCGCCACGGCCGCATTCGACGACGCCGTCGCGGTCGCGCGGGCCGCAGCGGCGTTCACGACCGGGCCGCGCTGGGCGAACGTGGTCGTGTGGAGTGGCGGACGTCCCGCCAGCACCGACGCCAGATCGGCGTCGAGGTCGTCGATCCGCGCGTAGCGATCGGCCGGGTCCTTTCGCAGCATCTTCAGCACCACGGCAGCCGCGGCGGGCGTCACGTCGAGCGCGAACTCCCTCGGGCTCGGCGGCGACTCGTGCAAGTGCCGCGCGAGGAGATCCTTGCCCTTCTCCCACGGGAACGGCGGGCGCCCGGCGAGCAGGTGGTAGAGCGTGGCGCCGAGCGAGTAGACGTCGGCGCGCCAGTCCACGCGATCGCCGTCGCGGATCTGCTCGGGGGCCACGTAGAGCGGTGTCCCGGCGACGAGCGACGCGGCGCCGGCGCGGTCCTTCTCCTCACGTGTCGGCTTCGCGAGTCCGAGGTCGCAGACCTTCACGCGTCCGTCCGTCGCCAGCAGGAGATTCTCCGGCTTGATGTCGCGGTGGACGATCCCGAGTCCGGAAACGTACCGCAGCACCTGCACGACCTCCGCAGCGATGCGGATCGCTTCGCGCTCAGGCAGTCGCCCTTCGCGGTGGAGGCGCGCAGCGACGCTCTCGCCGGCGACGTACTCCATCGTGAAGTACAGGTAGCCGTCGGCTTCGCCGCAGTCGAGACCGCGCACGAGGCCGACGTGGTTCAGCGTCACGGCGGTCCGTGCCTCGCGCAGGAACCGTTCGCGCCACGCCGGGTCGTCGCGGGCCTCGCGCGAGAGGAGTTTCAGCGCGACCACGCGATCGAGCACGACGTCGCGCGCCTTCCACACAACGCCCGACCCGCCCTCGCCGAGTCGTTCGAGGATCTCGTACCGGCCCACCCGTTGCCGGGCGAGCGATCGCCGGAGCTCCGCCGAGCGCTCCCGCGCGAGGAAACCCTTGCGCGCCAGGATCTCGTCGAGCGTGAGCGCGACGTCCACCTCGGAGATGGCGGCCGCGATCCTGCGGCAGTGCTCCGCCTGCTCGCGGGTCAGGAGTCCGCGGGAGACGGCCTCCTCGAGAAACCGGTCGTCGTCGCGCTCGGCCACAAGGGGAGACTAAGTGGCCGTGTCGAAACCAGCGGCACATTCGGCTGCGTTCCAGCGAGCCGGCGCGCTCGTCGTGGCACCCCACGAAGGACTCGGGCTAACCCGGATCATTCAGTGCGCCACGAGGGTGTCCACATCCAGCAGGTGAGAGTCCTGTCCGAGGAATTGACGGTTCGACTCGGTAGCTACCAGGCGGCTCGTGCCGGAGACGGTGCGGGTCGAAGCCCTGGGACAGAGGG
>JAIOPE010000050.1 GCA_021414065.1 Planctomycetota bacterium | reverse complement strand
GCGGTCGAGGATCTCGTTCTCGCGGATCGCGCGCGGCAGGACGCGCTCTTCGAGCACGACGAGCATCCCCGCGGCAGCGATGCCGAAGACGTACACCGGAACCAGCACGCGGTGCGCCCCGCGGCCGGCGTTCAGCATCGGCACGATCTCGTTCGATCGCGCGAGCGAGAGCAGCGTCGCGATCCCGGCGAACAACGACAGATAGGGGCCGACGAGCGAGAGGATGCGGGGGATCTTCGTCGCGTAGAACCGCAGCGCCACGCTCCAGACGTTCTCGCCCTGCGCCTCGAGGATCTTCGAGCTCTGCATGAATTCGTCGAGACGCGAGAACCCGTCCACCACGAGGAAGAGCAACACGAAGCTCACGAGGCAGAGCCCGTACACCGACGCCATGCGACGGAAGACGTACCGGTCGAGAGTGCCGCCGAGACCGTTCATCCGATCACCCGCTTGAACTTCCAGATGCCGCCGGCGGCGATGACGATGTTGCCGAGGTTGAGGGCGATCCCCGCAGGGAGCGCGCCGCTGCGAGCGAGGTTCGCCCCCGTGTAGAGCAGCGGATAGTAGACGGGCAGCGCGATCAGGATCGCCGTGAGGAACGCGGCCGTGCGCGAGCCCTTGCCGCCCGCGAGGCCGAGCCCGATCCCGACGCACGCGAAGGCGAGCGGCGCGAGTCCGAGGGCGATCCGGCGCCAGTACTCCGCCTCGTAGCTCCGCATCTGCGTGAGGTCGCCGCGGGTCGCTCCGTCGGCAGCCGCGATCTCGCGCAGGCGCCGCGCCCGGTACCAGAGTTGGTCGCCGCTCATCTCGTCGGAGCGCTTCGACTTGAGCATGGGCGCCACGCCCGCGAGTTCGTCGATCGACACCGCCACGACGCGGTTCGCCTCGCGGATCCGCGTGATCTGCTCGCCCTCGTGCGACGTCATCTCGACGTCGTCGAGATCGAGGAAGAACTGGTCGTCGTCGATCCGGGACACGTCCACGCGGCCACGGCCCGCCGCCACGCGCTGCGACGTGCGGACGAGTTCGCCTGCGTCGTTCAGGCGCTCCGCGCTCCAGGTGATGAGCACGCTCTTCAGGCCCTTTGCGTCGCGCCCGCGCCAGCTCATCTGGAACCCTCCGAGGAGCAGGTTGTCCCGCCCCGGATCGTCCACCGCTTTCAGGATCTGACGGATCTCGCCGCGCGCGATCTCCTTCTGGGCGAGCGTGGCGACCGGGATCACGTCGGTGTTCAGGAGCACTGTCGCGACGGCGAGGATGCTCCCGACGGCCACGGCGGGCGCCGCAGCGCGCCACGGGTGAATACCCCCCATCTGCAGCGCCAGGAACTCGTTGTCGTCGCTGAACCGGCCGTACGTGAGGAGGCACGCGACGAGGAACGAGAGCGGCAGCGTGATCGGGAACGCCACCGGCGCGATGTACGGCGCGGCCCGGAGGACCGCGAAGAGGCTCAGGTCGGGAAGCTGGTGCAGGAACCGCAGCATCATGGCAGCGAAGAGCACGCCCGTGATGATCAGGGCGATGAGGGCGAAGGCCGCGAGCAGTTCTGCGAGGATGTAGCGCTGAAGTCGCATGGTGGATCCGGCGTCCGGTTGTCGTAGATAACACCTCCGCCGCGCCGAGGCGCGGCGAATTGATCGCAATCGCCATGCCGGGTTCGCGCCCGGTGCCGTCCCGTTCCCCGGCCACACGCCCCGCAGACAGAACCATGACCCCCACGAACCCCGACGTGCCCCCCGGCACGATGCACCGGCTCCTGCGGCGGCTCACGAGCCACCGCGGGCGGATCGTCGGCGTGATCGCGCTCGGCGCCGGCGCCGCCGTGACGTCGGCATTCACGATCACGTCGGTCCTGCCCGTGCTGCACGTGCTCCTCGCCGACGGCGGGAAGCCCCCGCTCGAACCCTTCCGCCGCCTCGGCCCGGCGGCGGCCCGCGCGGCCGACGCGATCGAAGCCCACATCCCCGCCGACCGCTGGGACGCGCTGGTCGCGGTGATCGTCCTGCTCGTCGTGATGACCGCACTCGCGGGGCTGGCGAAGTTCCTGCACGACGTCGCGGCGTCGGCGCTGTCGCAGCGCGTGCAGTTGGAACTCGCGGAGGACCTGTTCGACCGGCTCACAGTGCAGGACGAAGCCACACTCTCGCGCGTCGGGATGGGCGGACTGACGGCGCGGTTCACGTACGACCTCGACATGGCGGGGAAAGCCGCCGACACGATCGCCAACACGCTCGTCGTCGAACCGCTCACGTGCATCGCCTACTTCGGCGTGGCGCTCGCGCTCTCGTGGAAGCTGACGCTCGTCGCGGCGGTCGTCGTACCCGCGATGCTCATCCTGGCCCGCACGCTCGGTCGCAGCACGCGGAAGTCGGCGGAGGGGATGCTCGAGAAGCGCGCGATGCTGCTCTCGAGAGTGCAGGAGACCGTCGCCGCGACGCCGATCGTGCAGGTGTACGGTCGTGAAGAGGCCGAGCGCTTGCGGTTCCGCGCTCTGACAGCGCGGGTGCGGGCCTGGGCCTCGCGCCTCGCGCGCCTCGAAGCGACCAACTCGCCCGCGCTGGAGATCGCGGGCGTCATCGGCCTCGCGCCGGTGCTGCTCTACGGTGGCCATCTCGTGATCCGGACGGGCGAGCTCCCCGCGGCCGAGTTCCTCGGCGTGTTCGTCGCGCTGCTCTCGTTCTACTCCCCGCTCCGCAAGGCAGTCGGCGCGAGCAACCGCCTGCAAGGCGGCATGGCGGGCGCGGCTCGCATCTTCGCCACGATGGACCTAGCGACGCAGGTGACGGAGCGACCGGGCGCGGTGAATCTGCCGCCGGTGCGCGATGCGATCGAGTGGCGCGACGTCACCGTCGTCTACCCGGACGGCCGCACGGCCCTCCGCGGCGTGACGCTTCGAGCCCCCGCGGGCCGAACGACGGCTCTCGTCGGCCGGTCCGGCGCCGGGAAGACGACGCTCCTCCACACGCTGCCGCGACTCCTCGACCCCGCGACGGGCACGGTGCTGCTCGACGGTCGCGACGTCCGCGAGGCGAAGCTTCCGTCGCTCCGCGGGCGGATGGCGATCGTCACGCAGGAGCCGCGCCTCTTCGCCGGGACTCTTCGCGAAAACGTCACGTACGGGGCGCCCGGCGCGTCGGACGAAGCCGTCGAGGCCGCCGCCCGCACGGCCCGCGTGGACGAGATCGTGAAGCGCCTGCCGCAGGGCTGGGAGACGGAACTCGACGAGCGCGGCGCCGGTCTCTCCGGCGGTGAGCGTCAGCGGATCGCCGTCGCGCGCGCCGTCCTGCGCGATCCCGAGGTCCTCCTCCTCGACGAACCGACGTCGGCCCTCGACCCGGAGAACGAACGCCTCGTCCGCGAAGCGCTCCAGGAACTCTGCCGCGGTCGCACGACGATCGTCGTCGCGCACCGGAGGGAAACGGTGCTCGCCGCGGACCACGTGGTCGTGCTCCGCGACGGGCTCGTCGAGGCCGAGGGCGCGCCGGCCGACGTGGTCGCGCGCTCCGCCACGTTCCGTGATCTGTTCGGCGCCGCGTAGCCCCGAGCGGGAGTTGTGCCGGAGGCCGCGCCCCCCGAACATCGGGGCATGAAGAACCTCCCGCGGCGTCCCGTCTCGATCATCGGCGTGCCGATGGACCTCGGAGCAGGCCGACGCGGAACCGACATGGGCCCTTCGGCCGTGCGGCTGGCGGGGCTCCACAAGCAACTCGCGCGCGCCGGGTTCGACGACGTCGAGGACCTGGGCGACCTCGACGTTCCGGCCGTCGAGACGCTGACCGTGCGCGACGAGAAGGCGAAGCACGTGGACGAGATCGCGACCTCGTGCCGCGCCCTCGCGAAGCGCGTGCGGAGCGTGCTCAACCGCGGCCGCGTGCCCGTCGTCCTCGGCGGAGATCACAGCCTCGCGGTCGGGAGCATCTCGGGCGTCGCGGCGCACTTTCGCAAGCGGAAGCAGTCGATCGGCCTGCTCTGGGTGGATGCGCACGGCGACATCAACACCCCCGCGACGACTCGGTCGGGAAACGTCCACGGGATGCCGCTCGCGGCGCTCGTCGGGCTGCCGCCGGAGCAACTGGCGCGGATCGAGGGCGCGTTCCGCAAGGTCGATCCCGACCGCGTTGCGCTCGTCGGCATCCGAGATCTCGACCCCGGTGAACGCGACACGCTGCGCGAAGTCGGTGCGCACGTCTTCACGATGACCGACATCGACGAGCGTGGAATCGCCGCCGTCATGCGCGACGCGGTGCGGATCGTCTCGGGCCCCGAGGCGGGCCCATTCCACGTGAGTTTCGACGTGGACGGGATCGACCCCGACTACGCGCCGGGCGTCGGTACCGCCGTCGAGGGCGGGCTCACGTACCGAGAGGCGCACTTCGCGATGGAACTCGTCGCCGAGACCGGCCGGATGAGCTCCATGGACGTCGTCGAACTGAACCCGGTGCTCGACGAACACAACCGCACGGGGAAACTCGCGATGGAGTTGATCCTCTCGGCCATGGGGAAGCGCATCTACCTGGCCTGAGAACCGTCGAGCGAGCGACCGCCGGAACTACTTGCCGCCGGACTGGAGCCTTGTCAGTTCCTCGCTCGCGCGGTCGGCGTAGCCGGGCAGTCCGATCTTCTGCGCGGCCGCTTCGAGCGTGCGGCGGGCCTTCACCTTCTCGCCGTTGTCGATGTAGTGCGCAGCCATCGCGACCTGCTTCGCGAACCAGAGTTCGGCGGCCTTGACGATGCGCTTCTTCTCCGCCTCGACCTGCGTGATCATCGTCGGAGCGGAACGCTCGTTCGCTTTCCAGTACGCGTCGATCGCCTCCACCGCCTGGGCGAAGCGACCGTCCTGCTCGCGAGCGTGAGCGTCGTCGAGTGCGGTGCGCCACGCGGCGTCGCCGGTCGCGACGGCACCGCCGACCGCGGATGTCCCCGTGAGTTTCACCCGGTCGGCCTTCGCCTGCTTCGTGCCCTCCGACTCAAGTCCGGCGTACCGCGTCAGGTACTCGTCGATCCGGTGCAGGAACTCGTCGTTCTCCTTGAAGTTCTCCTGACGCCAGACGCGGATCGCGGTCCAGTCCTTGATCGACTGGTCCACCTGCACGCCGGTCGCCACGCCCTTCTGGGCGTTCTTCGCGAACTCGACGAGCGCCGTCATCTCCTTGTCGTCGAAGCTGCCGTCGTGGTCCGCCTGGGCCCCCAGATCGATGACCTCCTGCCACTTGAGCTTGTCCTTCGCGTCCGCCATGCGCACGCGCAGGTTGTGGTTCGCGGTTCCTGCGCCCACGAAGTGGAAGAGAAGCCAGATGACGAACAGCATCCCGATCCCGCCGGCGACCATGTACATGGTCGTCGTGGCCTTGTCGGCGCTCTTCGCCAGTCGTCGGTTCCGCTTCGCGTCGGCCGCCCCGCCGCGTTCCTCGTCGCGGTCGTTGTCGCTGCCCCGGTCGCGACCGCCGGCGCGGCGCGGCGCGCCACGCTGCGGCGCCTTCGGCGCGGCGGGTCCCCGCGACGGTGTCGCCGCCAGGGAATCGAGCGCAGGCGCTGAGGACGCGGCTGACTGCGACGCTGACTGTGACGCAGACTGAGACGCTGGAGCCGACGGCCGCGGCGGCGCGGCGTCGCCGCGGAACTGCATCTGCACGCCGCCGACGTCGAGCACGTCGCCGTCGCGCAACGCCTTCGTGTTCACGAACTCGCCGTTCACGCACGTGCCGGTGCGCGACTCGAGATCCACGACGCGCCAGCCTTCCGGTCCGCGGCGCAGTTCGCAGTGGACGGGCGAGACGTCGCCGCCTTCGAGGCGCAACGTACACGCCGCGTCGCTGCCGACGACGACGAGGTTGCCATCGAGACCGACGGTCCGCGGGGCACCGCCCGCGGAGTAGAGAAGCTGCGCCATCGGATCTGTCCTCTCGACTGCGTGTGACTGCGACCCGGCCGTGTCGGCCGCGTCGGCTGTCGCTCGACTACTGCGGCCCGGCTCCGCCGGCCTGTTCATCACCCATCGCAAACCCGAAGTTCTGCGTCCAGAACTTGCCGGACTGCCCCGTGCCCATCTCGCTCCAGTTGGGCATGAGGATGTTGCGGTGGTGACCCGACGAGTGAATCCAGCCCTCGTGGGCGCCGTTCGGGTCGCCGCTCCCGGCGTGGATGTTCTCGGAGCACGGCGAGTTCGGATACCCCGCGAGCGTCATGCGGTCCCACGGGGTCTTCTTCCCCTCGACCGGCGAGAAGTGGTCGAAGAATCCGAGCTTCCCCATGTCGTCCGAGTGCCCGTGCGCCGACAGGACGAGCTTCTCGTGGAGGCGCAGAATGCGGCGGTGGCCGAACATCCGGCGGTACTCGTTCGTGATGCGCACCTGCTCGCGCTCGTTGTCGTTGATGACGCCCTTCAGCTTGGCGTTGTACGTGAGCATCGCGTCGTTGTACTCGAGCAGCGTGGCGTCCGCGGGCGTCTCGAACCAGGACTGCACGGTGAGATCCTTGCCGAGGTAGCGGCGCACCGCCTCCACGCGGTCCATCAGCGGGGCCGGTTCGCCGCCGAGGAACGAGACCTCCACCGAGAGATCGTCGGCCTGCTTCAAGAGCTTGTCGATCGTGGCATCGATCCGCACCTTCGCGACGGTCGCGTCGTCCCATGCCTCGCGAACGACCCGCACGCGCTCGTCCACCTCACGCTGGACGGGCACGTACTCCTTCATGCGGTTGCGGTAGGGGTAGAAGTACTTCACCTCGTCGAAGATCAGCTCGAGCGCGTGCTGACGGGCTGCCTCCAGCTTGACGTACGCCGCGCGAACCGGCGCCAGCGACTTGGCCTGCTTCGTGGCGTCGATCTTCTCGCAGACCTTCGCGAGTTGCTCCATGAGCGCCGTGATCTTCCCGGCGTTCTGGATGCGCTTCATCTCGTCGTACGTCAGGATCGACTTGCCGTCGGTCGGGTGCGGCACGTAGCCGCCCGTGGGCAACTGCGCGCCGAGCGTCCGCGCGTGCACGGCAGACGCGTCGAGGCGGATCGTCTCGACTGCGAGCGCCTTGCGCATCCACGCGGTGTAGCCGGCCGTCTCCCCCATTTCGCGCAGGAGGAGCGCCGCCGGGACGAACGACGTCGGCTCGAGCTTCGCCTTCTCGAGAAGGGCCACGAACGCGGTGGAGAGCAACGCGTCCACTCCCACGGGCTGCGGATTGGCGCCCTTCGCATCGCCGAGGACGAACGCGGTGTCGGTGGCGCCCGTGACGCGGCCCTGGGCGTTGCCCTGGACCGGCACGCTGCCGAACGACTTCGGGTCGTCGCGGGCCTGCGCGAGCAGCTTCGACACGACGTCGGCCGCCGCCGAGAGGTCTTCGACACGGCCCCTGAGCGATGCCTGGAGCGAGGCGTCGGTTACATCGCCCGCCACCTCGTTGAGCGCCGCGGCGGCGTCGGTGTAGCGTCGGCGCAGGGCGAGCGCGTCGGCGGAGCGCATCGCGCGATCGAGCTTCTCCTTGGCGAATCGCTTGGTTCGCGCCGCGTCTGACTCCCGCGGGCCGCCCGCGACGGGCGTGCCTCCGGCGTCGCCCCCGCGGTCGAACCGGCGCGTGCGCGCCGCGAGCCATGCGTCCCAGCCGGTGCCCCGGAGCCGGTCCATCGCCGCGTCGGCGAGCGAGTTCGCGCCGGTGACGCGGCCATCCTTCAGTTGCTCTTCATACTGCGCCAGCGCGACGCCCGCGTCGAGGCGCGCCTTCTCACGGGCCTCCGACATGCGCTTCGCGACCGCGCGCTCCTCGTCCTTCGAGACGTCCGGTGCGACGGCGAGCCACGCGGCCCAGTCTTCGATCGCGTGAGCGAAACGGCCCTCGGCGACGGCTTTGTCGGCGTCGGTGAGCAGACGCGCGGCCTCCGCGGTCCCGAGTTCGCGCGAGGCCGTCTCGTCGGCACGGAGCACGGCAGCCACCGCCTCCGACGCCTTCGGGTCGCCCGTGTTGCGAGAGAGGATGTCGCGGAGGCGGGAGCGCCGCTCGCCGGCTGTGGTCCGAGCGCGAGCCGCGTCGAGCAACTCGAGCGTGCGCTGCCACTCGGGCTTCCGGGTGTCCACTTCGGGGGCAGGAAGACCGCGGGCGATGGCACCGTCGATGATCAGCGCCGCGTCGCCGCCGTTCGGGCGGGCGCGCATGTCGGACGCGATGCGTGTCAGCGAACTGCGAAACGCTGCTTCGTCGCGGCCGAGCGAAGCCCGGCCGATCTCCGCGACCGCCATGCGCTTCCAGGCCGATGTCTCGCGCGCCCACTGCTCGGCCTGCAGCGCGCCGAGTCCGAACCACGCTGCGACCGCAACACCGATCGAGAGGACGAGCGCCTCCCAGGGCATCCGAATGGTGCGGACGCGGCGGGGCCGCGCGAGGTCCGGTTTCGGCATCTCGCTCGGCTGCGCGACGAACGTGATGATCGTGTCGCCGATCTCCACCTCGTCGCCCGACTGCAACCGGGCGGACAGCACCGGCTTCCCGCCGAGCCAGGTCCCGTTCGACGACTGTTCGTCCACCACACGCCAGGCCCCGCGCTGTCCGCGGAACGTGCAGTGTCGGCGGCTGGCCTTCTGCTCGGCGAGGACGACGTCGTTCTCGTCGGCACGGCCGAACGAGACAGGGCGCTCGCCGAGATCGACGGTGCGCTCTTGGCCGTCGCCGGTGAGGACGTGGAGCTGGGGCATGGAAGCAGGATGCTCCCGCGGCCACGTCCCGCGGTCAATGTTGCTTGTCTGCGCCGTTCAGAGCGAGTCGCTCAGAGGGTGTCGCGAGATCAAGCGGAACCGCGGTTTCGTCCTGCGGAGCCGGCCCCAGGGCGGGTTGCCGCGTCCTGCGGCGCTTTGCACGGCGGGCTGCGCGTGGAGTCGCCGGGCCCTCAGCAACCCGAGCGACCGCGCCCCGGTTGATCTCGCGACACCCTCTCACTCTCCGAACGAGAGCACGGCCGTCTTCCGCGGTTCGACGGCGACCGTCTGCGACGGAAGGCGCGTCGCGCCGAGGGCGACCTCGCATCGAATGCGCCCCACCGGCACGCCCCGCATGCGGACGACGCCGTCGGCTCCGGTCCGGAATCGCGATGAGAGCTGCGAGCCGTCTGGGCCCCACGCGTAGACGTCGGCGCCCGCCCCGTCGATCAGCGACACGATCGCGCCGGGCGCTCCCTGTTTGTCGGCCGAACGCACTCGCACCTCAAGTTCGCCGTGCGGCGCCAGACGCAGGGTGAGCTTGCCCTCCATGGGAACCTGTATCCGTTGCACGAGCGGGACGCGGTCCTTCGGCATCAGACGTGCCTCCCAGAGCCCCGGACGCAGCCCGGCGAGATCCACCACCCCTCCGTCGCCGGTCCAACCCGACACCCGCTGCGATGCGCCGCCGGCGGTGGTCACGGTCGAGCCCTGCGCGATCGGCGTCACGACAATGGGAACGCCGGACAGCGGCGATCCGTCGTCATCCTCGACCAACGCACGGAAACGGAGCGTGCGCTCGAGACGGACGTCCACCGTCGCGTCGCCGCCGTCCTCGGGGTGGACGACCTCGGCCCGTCCGCGCCAGTCGCCGGCGTCTGCGTTCACGATCCACGTGCCGGGATGGTACGTGCCGACCGGAACGACGCGGCCGTCGGGGCCCGCCGGGAGCGTCAGTCGCTTCGGGGGCAGGCTCGGCTCGTCGCGGTCTTCGGCGGCGATGGTGACCGGAAGCAGGGCGGCATCGTCGGGCGCCCCGTCGAAACGGATACGAACGGAGAGCCGGAATGACTTCTCGACCCGCAGCACCGCGTCGTCCCGCCCCGCACGACTCCCACCGCCCCCGCGCAGGTCGAACCCCTCGGCCTCGGCCACCAGCGCGTACTCACCGTCGGGGAGTTCGTCGAACTGGAACCGACCGTCGGCGCCGATCGGAACCGACCGCAGGAGTTCCACGCCTGGCGTGTCGAGCAGGCGGGCGGTGACGTGCCCGCCCCCGGCGACCGGGGAACCGTTGCGGTCCACCACGTGCCCCGCGAGCGACTTTCCGGCCGGGATCGGCACGTCGATCTTCACCGAAGCAGGGCCCGCCGGCACCTCCCGCCGGACGTCGAGTCCCCAAAGGGAGACGATCACCGTGACCGGGCGGTCGCGCGGCGCACCGACCATGCGGGCCGAGCCGGTCGCATCGGTCTTCGCGTCGAAGCGGAGCGGTACGCCGAGGACGGAGAACCCACCCGGATCGTCCGGATCCAGATGATCCCCCGTCCACTCTGCGGCGATGCGCGCCCCGGGGACGACGGCCCCGGCGTGGTCCCGCACGACGCACTCGATGTCGCGGTTCCCCCAGAGCTTGAGCTGGACCGCGGGCGGGGGCGCGGCGCGATCCGCGTCGGCGCCCCAGACGGGCACAGCCGCAGCGGCGCTCGCGCCGAGGCGCCGGTGCCAGGCCATGACGAACGAAGCGTGCTCCGCGCCTCGCGGCGTGGACGGCATCCAGGAGAAGTCGAACGTGCCGTCGGCGGCGGTCAGCGGTCCGAGCACCCGCTCCCGTCCGCCTTCGCGCGCGGTGGACACACCCATGATGCGGGCCGACGCGACGGGCCTCCCATCCGCGTCCACCACGCGCCCCCGGACGCCCACCGCTGGGCGGAGCCGGATCTCGTGTTCCCCCGCGCGGAGCACTTCGTAGCTCTTCCACGCGAGACCGGCGCCGAACGCGGCGATCCGTCCCATCCGCGGCACGGGCAGGCGGTATCGGCCATCTGGTCCGCTCCGCGTGCGGATCGAGGGGTCGTCCATCCAGAGGACCGTCGCGCCTTCGACGGGCCGGGAGTCGGCGGCCGTGAGCACCGTCCCGGCGAGCGGGTCCGTCGCCGTGCTCCGGAGTTCGATCGGCGCGGCGGTCACGAGTCCCGTGTCGGCCGGAACCGTGGCGCGGACGACGTCCCAGGCGGGGTCGGAGAGCGTGACGACGACGGGGTCCTCGGGTCCGCGGACCGAGAAACTGCCGTCGGGCGCGGTCGTCAGGTCGGCGAAGAAGCCGAGATCCTCAACGGTCAGGTGCGCCCCGGCCGCCGGGCGACCGTCACGCCCGAGCACACGCCCCCGGATCTCCCGCGTGGCCCGCAGACCGCAGCGCCGCTCTTCGCTCGGAGCGAGGTTCACCGCGCCGCCGACGCGCAGCCCCCGCGAGATGAGCGCACCGAGCATGCCGTCCATCTGAGCGCGGAACCCGTTCACGAGCGGCGGCACCGGGCCGAGCACGAAGCGACCGTCGGCGTCGGCCGTGCCGGTGACGACCGGGACGAGCGGGCCCCGCCCGTCGGGGCGCGCAGTGAACACCTCGATCTTCGCTCCCGGGTACGGCGCGACACGGAGATCCGGCGACGGCGTCGCGGTCGGAGCCGCGGACACTTTGACCGTCTCCGCCGGGCGGAACACGCGGCCCGCGACCATCTCCGTGTACTCGCTCGCGTCGAACGCCGCCTCCCACGGGGCCTCGCTGATCTCGGCATCGCGTACGGAGGCTTGTACGGGACCGCCGGGCCCGCACGCGCCCGAAGCCGCAACGACCAGGCAGGCCGCCAGCAGCGACGCAGCGGACCTTCGGATGGCGCCCGCGACGCGGGGGGTGTCACAACGCATCGACCGGTTCACTCCTCGATCTCGCCGCCCGCACGGCGGATCTTGTGTCGCTTGATCTTAGCGTCCAGCGTCGGACGTGAGACCTGCAACAGTTCGGCGGCGAGGGTCTTCTTCCAGCGCGCCTCGATCAAGGCTTCGAGGACCGCGCGCCGTTCAACGACGCCCACTGCCTCCTGCACGACGTCCTTCAAGGCGCGGCCGCTGGTCGTGCCCGCCGGCGACACCGGCACCGATCGGCGGCGGACCTCGTCGGAGAGCACGCTCGGCGCGATCACGCCGTCGGAGAGCGCGCACGCCCGCTGGATCTCGTTGCGGAGTTGACGCACGTTGCCGGGCCACGGATAGCCCGCCAGCACGTCCATCGCCTCGGGAGTGACGGTCTTCGCAGGCGCGTTCGGCAGCGACGACGCCGCGGCGTCCGCGAGGAAGTGAGCGACGAGCGCCGGCACGTCCTCGGGCCGCTCACGCAGCGGCGGCAGGCGCACTGCGAACACGTTGATCCGGTAGTAGAGATCCTCGCGGAACCGGCCGTCTTCGACCATCGCGCCGAGGTCGCGGTTCGTGGCGCAGACGATCCGCACGTCCACCTTCGTGACGTCTTTGCCGCCGACGCGGCGCATCTCGCCCGACTCAAGCACGCGGAGCAGCTTCACCTGCATCGACAACGGCAGCTCGCCGATCTCGTCGAGGAACAGCGTGCCGCCGTCGGCCTGCTCGAAGAGGCCCGACGCATCGCGGTCGGCGCCCGTGAACGCACCGCGCACGTGGCCGAACAGCGCGCTCTCGAGGAGCGACTCGGGGATCGCGGCGCAGTTCTCCGAGACGAACTTCTTCCCCGACCGAGGCGACAGATCGTGGACCGCGCGGGCGACCAGTTCCTTGCCGGTCCCGCTCTCGCCGAGGACGAGCACCGGCACGGCCGTCTCGACGACGTGATCGAGCAGGCGCAACACGTCCATCATCGCGCCGGAGCGGCCGACGATCGCCTTGTACTCGTGGCGCAGCGGGGCTTCCGAGCGCGACTGGAGCAGGCTGCGGACCTCGTGAAGCTCCTGCTGTTGCGCCTGCACGCGCTCCTCGAGACGCTGGTTCAGCTCCTCGACGCGTGCCTTGCTGCGGGCGAGTTCGCCGGTGCGCTCGCGCAACTCGCCGACGAGCCGCGCGTTCTCGAGCGCCACTGCCGCCTGGTCTGCGAACGCTTCGAGCAGCGGAAGGTCCGTGTCGCGGAACGCGGCCTCCTCGAAGCGGTGATCGAGGTAGAGGAACCCGAGGAACCCGCCGCGGCCCGTCAGCGGGAGACACAGCACCGAACGCAGCCGCATTCCTTCGACGCTCTTGCTCTCGCGGAGCCGCGCGTCGGCCTGGGCGTTCGTCGTGAGCAGCGGGCGGCCGGTCTTCGCGACCTCCTCCGCCACCGCGCGACTGATCTTCACGGCCGGGCGCTGCACGTCTTCGCCGTCGAGACTCCGGGCCGCGACCATCTCGTAGTCGCGCTCGCCCTGCCGGAGGACGAGGAACCCGCGCTCGGCCTTCGTGAGCGAGACCACCTGGTCCACGATCGTCCGGAGCAGTTTGCGGAAGTCCGGCTCCGCCGCGAGGGCCCGCAGCGTCGAACGGAGACGGTCGAGGTCTTCCGCCCGCACGACCGTGGCCCGCGCCGGGGCCGGCGTGCGCGACGCCGCCCCGGCGGACGCCGCCGCCATGTCGCGTTCCGGCGGCCGCGGGTTCTCGAAGACGAGCACCGCGTCGCCGATTTCGAGGCGGTCGCCATCGCGCAGCCGCCGGTCCGGCAGGTCCATCCCATTGACGAGCATCCGGGCCCCGCCCGCCGTGCGGACGTGCCAGCCCGTCTTGCCCCGCTCGACGACCGCGTGCTCCTGCTCGACCCCGTCGCCGAGCAGCGTGAGGTCGCACCCGAGGTCCGCGCCGATGCGGACCGTCCGATCGCCGAGCTCGACGTGTCGGATGGAACCGCGCTCGTGGATCGCAAACCGGGGCATGGGCTAGAGCCTAGCAGCCTGTCGGAGGAGTCGGTTGCGAGGTCGAGGGCGTCAACCGACAGGCTGCCAGATTTTCGCTGCTCGCGGTGGCCGCCCACCGCTGCGCCACGTCGCCGCCGCGGTCGATGACGTGGGCGTCTCGAGGACCGTGTTCGAGGCGCGGGATCCGCTCACGCGGCGGGATTGGGACGCGACCGGGGACGGTCCCCAAAAACGGCTCCTCGCTACCGCGAATGGGTGAGGGCGGGTAGGTCAAACCGCAGGCGGCCGGCGATCAGGTAGATCATCGTGATGAAGGTGTCCGCGTTGCGGTACCCGCGGGCACGAGCGCGCGCGGCCTGGGCGAGACTGTTCAC
>JAIOPE010000052.1 GCA_021414065.1 Planctomycetota bacterium | reverse complement strand
GTCATCCAGATCGCGGGCGGAGACGTCGCGTCGGTCGTGTTCAACGGCAACTTCCTCACGAAGAACGTTCGCGCCGACTTCGATGCGAAGGGCGTCACCGAGGCGCAGGTCCGGGAGCAGATGCGAGCGCTCGACCCGGCCACATGGGCGCGCAAGGAGCGGAAGGGCGGCATCCTCCTCTTGGCGGCGGAGCTCGACGAAATCGTCCAGCTCCCGACCGTACAGGCGCTCGCAGAGGCATACGGCGGCGCGAAGCTCGTCGTGATGCCCGGGGCCCACCACATCGATCCGAAGTCCCTCGAGGCTCACCTTCCCACGACGATCGAGCACCTCAGCGAGCGCCTGATCCCGAAGGGCAGGCGCAAGGCGGCAGACCCCGCCACGAAGTAGCGGCTCGACGATGCCCAAGCCAGCCAAAGCGCCGCTCCCGCCGAACGTCCGCGCGCTGGCCGCCGTCAGCTTCTTCGCCGATGTCTCCAGCGAGATGGTCTACCCGCTCCTGCCGTTCTTCGTGACGACGGTTCTCGGCGGGGGCGCGGCGGTGCTCGGACTCATCGAGGGAGCCGCCGAGACGACCGCCGCGCTCGTGAAGATGGTGGGCGGATGGTGGTCCGATCGACTGCCCCGCCGCAAGCCCCTCGTGGTCGCCGGCTACGCACTCGCGGCACTTGCACGCCCATTCGTCGCCTTCGCTTCGACCGCATCACACGTGCTGGCCGTGCGGCTCACGGACCGGACCGGCAAGGGCCTGCGCACCGCGCCGCGCGACGCACTCCTCGCGGACTCGGTGGACCCCGCGATCCGCGGGCGCGCCTTCGGAGCGCACCGCGCTGCAGACCATGCCGGCGCCGTAGTCGGCCCGCTCATCGCGATCGCACTGCTCCGCTGGGGTGGCGTGGACTACCGGACCGTGTTCCTGCTCTCCGTCATCCCGGGCGCACTCGCGGTGCTGACGCTCGTTTTCGGCGTACGTGAACCGCCGCGTGCAACGGCTTCCGCGAAGCGCCTCGGAGCGTTCTCCGCGCTCGACGGCACGTTCGTGCGGTTCCTCGGCGTCATTGCGCTCTTCACGCTCGGCAACTCGAGCGACGCATTCCTTCTGCTTCGCGCGTCAACCCTCGGAGTCCCCGTGGCGATGGCTCCGCTGCTCTGGGTGGTCCTCCACGTCGTGAAGTCGGCGATGAGCGGGCCCGGCGGCGCGCTCTCGGACCGTGTCGGGCGCAAGCCGCTCATCGCGGCCGGCTGGATCGCCTACGCCGCGGTCTACTCAGGATTCGCCTACGCGACGTCACCGTGGCAGGTCTGGGCGCTCTTCGGCGCGTACGGCGTCTTCCACGGTCTCACCGAGCCGGCGGAGAAGGCACTCGTGGCGGACCTGGTCCCCGCCGACCGGCGCGGCGCGGCGTATGGTTGGTACAACCTGTCGCTCGGCGTGGCGGCGCTGCCGGCGTCGCTCCTCTTCGGCTTCCTCTGGGACGCCGCCGGCCCCGGCGCCGCCTTCGTCACCGGGGCCGCCATCGCGCTGGCCGCAACCGCAATGCTCACGACGATCGTCCGCGTGCGTCCGGCGAGTTGATCGCCGGACGCGCCGTCACGGCTGCTCGGCTCCTACCCACCCGCGTGGATCATGTCCTCGGGACGCACGAGCCGGTCGAAGTCCTCTTCTTTCACGTAGCCGAGCGAGGCGGCCGCCTGCTTGAGGGTGGTGCCCTCCTTGTGCGCCTTCTTCGCGATCTGCGCTGCCTTGTCGTATCCGATGTGCGGGTTCAGCGCGGTCACGAGCATCAGACTGTTGCGGAGATTGTCGTCGATCCGCTTGCGGTTCGCCTCGATGCCCTCGACGCAGTGCTCCACGAAGGAGTCCGACGCGTCCGCGAGCAGCCGGACCGACTGCAGAACGTTGTGGACGATGAGCGGCTTGAACACGTTCAGCTCGAAGTTGCCGCTCATGGCGCCGATCTGGACCGCAACGGAGTTGCCGGCGACTTGGGCACAGACCATCGTCATCGCCTCGCACTGCGTGGGGTTCACCTTGCCCGGCATGATCGAACTGCCCGGTTCGTTCTCCGGGATGACCAGTTCGCCGATGCCGCAGCGCGGCCCGGACGAGAGCCAGCGCACGTCGTTCGCGATCTTGTTGAGCCCCGCCGCCGTGGCGTTCAGCGCGCCCTGGAGAGCGACGAGGGGTTCGTGACCCGTGAGAGCCTGGAACTTGTTCGGCGCCGTGACGAACGGAAGGCCTGTCAGCTCAGAGATCTTGGTCGCGAAGCGCGTCGCGAGTTCCGGGTGTGCGTTCAGCCCGGTGCCGACGGCTGTCCCGCCGAGGGCGAGTTCGAACACGCGCGGAAGCGCAGCCTCGATCGCGGCGATACCCTGCCGCACCTGCGCCACGTAGCCGGAGAACTCCTGCCCGAGCGTCAGCGGCGTGGCGTCTTGCAGGTGCGTTCGACCGATTTTCACGATGTCGGCGAACGCGTCCGACTTCACCTGCAGCGCGTCGGCGAGGTGGCGCAACGCCGGGACGAGGCGCTTCACGCACTGCTCAGCGACCGCCACGTGCATGACCGTGGGGAAGCTGTCGTTCGATGACTGCCCGCGGTTCACGTGATCGTTCGGGTGTACGGGCTTCTTCGAGCCCATCACGCCGCCCGCCATCTCGATCGCGCGGTTCGAGATCACCTCGTTCGCGTTCATGTTCGTCTGCGTGCCGCTGCCCGTCTGCCAGACGACGAGCGGGAAGTGCTCGTCCAGCTTCCCGTCGATCACTTCGTCGGCCGCCGCCACGACGAGCGCCCCGATGTCGGGCTTCAGCTCTCCGAGGTCCATGTTCACGAGAGCGCACGACTTCTTCACGAGCCCGAGCGCGCGCACGACCTCGCGCGGGAATCGCTCCCCACCGATCTTGAAGTGGTGCATGGACCGCGCTGTCTGCGCGCCCCAGTAGCGGTCGGCCGGGACCTCCATCGGTCCCATCGTGTCTGTCTCGGTGCGGGTCTTCATGGCGGTCCTCCGGAGTGTTCGCGTCGTCGAGGAGTCGATCACGCGCGAGGTTAGCGGCACGCCGCGGACCCTCCACGGAGTCGCAAGGGCTTGGGATCGTGATCGAAGGTCGCGGCGACCCACGTCACGCAGGGCCAGTGATCGGATGCAACCGAACGGTGCGGATTCCGGGAAGTGGCAGGGGTGACTCCAAAGTTTGTCGAGACTGGCAACACAATTCTCAGATCGAGAGACCAGCGTTCTCAAACCAGACATGGCAACCGACCCGCTCCCACACGTTGCGCGAGGGCCGCGACGGCTTCCGTCCCGACCGCAGCGCTCCGCCGCTCGCCCGCGGCCTCCGATCGGCACCTTGCGCAACTGCACGAGGAGTTCCCGATGGAGCGACTGACGAGTCTCTCCGACTGGGACTCGGTCTGGACCGGCTTCCCGCGCGCACCGGCGAATCCCGTTTCGCAGGCGGCCCCGCAGACGGCCCCGCGAACGACGCCTCGCACGCACGGCGTCGGGCTTCGCGACCGGTTTCGCGAGTTGCGGCGTGACTACGCGGACTACCTCGAGTGGGACGTACTCTTCGCCGAACACCTAGCTCGCGGCACCGGGCGGAAGGCCATCGAGATCGGAAGCGCCCCCGGAACGACGACGATCCGCCTCCACCGCACATTCGGGTACGACCCGTACGGCGTCGAGTACTCCGCCCCGGGCGCGGCGCTCAACCGCGCCAACTTCATCGCCGCCGGAATCGATCCGGCGCACGTCTTCCACGCCGACGCGCTCTCCGAGGAGTTCCTGGCCGCACACGAGGGTGCGTACGACCTGGTCGTCTCGCGCGGGTTCATCGAGCACTTCACGGACATGCACCGCGTGATCGACGCGCACGTCCGGCTCGTGAAGCCGGGTGGCCGTCTCGTCGTGAGCATTCCGAAACTTGTGGGCCTACCTGGCGCTCTGTTCCGCGTGTTCAACCCGGGCGTGATCCCGTTGCACAACCTGGCCATCATGGAACGCCGCGCTTTCGCGTCGCTATTCGATCGCGACGGGCTCAGGGAGTTGCACTGCGGCAACATCGGGACCTTCCGCGTTCACGTCTGCGGGAGCGATCGCACGAGCGGTCCGCGCGCGGCGCTCATGGGCGCGCTCATGAACGCCCAGCTCGGCCTGAACGCGGCATTCCGGCTCTGCCTCGGGTCCCGCGGCGCAGAGTCCGCGTTGTGCAGCCCGTACCTCATCTACATCGGCTCGCGCGTCCGCTGAGACCGGATGTGCCGACGGGACCCGCGTGTGGTGGGGGCAGTGGGGATCGAACCCACGACCCGCTGATTAAAAGTCAGCTGCTCTGACCGACTGAGCTATGCCCCCACCGGGGCGAAGATGCCGACTCTACACCGGCGGCGTCGATGCCGCCGAAGGCTCGGTGGCCGACGGGGTCCACGGGCTTCGGCGCAGGGCGCCGGCCGCGAGGAAACACAAGGCCATCAGTCCGGCCCCGACGGCGGCCGGCAGATGGGTTCCGCGATCGAAGAGCCAGTTGCCGGCGAGCGGTCCGGCGATGCGGGCGAGGGACAGGCCGGACTGGTTGATGCCGAGGACTTCGCCTTGGATCTCGCGCGGAGAGCGGCGCGAGAGGAGGCTCGAAAGCGACGGCGTGATCATCGCGAACCCGAACACGATGAGCGTCAACCCGCCCAGAACGACCGCGAGCGACATCGCGCCGGCGAGGACCACGAGCCCGGCCGCGAGCAGGCCGGTTCCCATGACGCAGAAGTTCAACTCGCCCACCCTTGGCATCATGCGGCGCACGACAGCACCCTGCGCGATCACAAGGCAGACGCCGACGAACGTGAACAGGTATCCGTTCTCGCGCACGGAGTAGTCGAACCGGACCTTCGTGAGAAGCGAGAGCGTGCTCTCGAACGTGGCGAAGACGAGCGTCGCAAAGACCTGGAGCCCCACGATGAGTGGGAGAGTCGGCGTCGCGATGACGTGCCGGAGCCCCCCGAAGCCGAAGAGCCCGCCGCCCTCCCGGCGCGCCGCGTGGCGTTCCGGCTCAGGGAGCACGCGCCATGCGAGGACGAGCGCGAAGAGTGAGAGCCCGGCGGCGATCCAACCGGGGAGCTGGCCGTGGTGCTCGCCTGCGATGCCGCCGATGGCCGGGCCCACCGTGAACCCGATTCCGAATGCCGCCCCGATGAGCGCCATGCCCTTGCCGCGCTCGTTCTCCGGCGTGACGTCGGCGATGTACGCCTGCGCCGTCCCGATCGTCGCGCCGAAGAGCCCCGCCGCGATGCGCGACACGAGGAGCATGCTGTACGAGTCGGAGACCGCGAACATCGAGTAGGCGAGGATCGAGCCGAACAACCCGATCATCAGCACCGGTCTGCGCCCAATCCGATCGGACAACCGCCCCCAGACCGGCGCAAAGAGGAACTGCATGGCGGAGAACGACGCCATCAGCATGCCCTGCTCGAACCCGGTGGCGTGGTAGTCGCGGGCGTAGCGCGGGAGCAGCGGAAGTACGATCCCAAAGCCAACCAGGTCGATGAAGACCACGAGGAAGAGGACGGCGAGAGGCGAGCGTTTCATGGGGTCCGAGTCTCCTCGACTAGCGGCGGCGAGGTGTGATCCGAAGGACCGCATACGACTTCGGCCGTGCCGCGACCTCGAACTGGTCGCCGAGGACGCGACGGACCGCGGTCCACTCGGGCGGGTCGTCTTCGATGACGAGTATCCAGGGTTCGCCGACGACGGCGCGCGCGGCGACGGCGCGCTCCAGCGTGACGTCGGAGCGCGTCGTCGAGACCTCGATCGTCGTCACTCTCCGGACCGCGCCGTCGAGGTAGAAGTCGAGCCCGTGCAGGTCCTTTCCCGAGAGCAGGACCGCTGGCGACGCTTCGCTCGCACCGGCGCCGCGGACAGCTCCGGCAAGGGTGCGCATGTCGCGCGGATCCGCGTGAAAACCGAGCCCCACCTTCAACGTGAGCAGGACGACGCCCCACGCCGCGAGCATCCGGGGCCGAATGGGCCACGGCGACATCTCGTCCTTCGCGCCGACGGCAGCCCAGAGCGCCAGTGGCGCGGCGCAGGGAAGCAGGTAGAGGAACATCTTGCCCGGAAGCAGTTCGAAGACGAGGAACGTGATGCCGCCCCACGCGACGAGCACGCGGCCCGGGCCGGCGAAGGCGAGTCGCCGCATGCCACGCACGATGCCGGCCCACCACGGCAGCGACGCCGCGAGAATGACGAGCAAGTAGTACCACCACGACTTCGGGCTGTGGTCGCCGGCTGATACGAATCGCCCCTTCAACTCGTGTCCGGTGAAGTGCTCGTACGCCCCGGGCACGTGAACCGCTGCCCACACGTACCACGCCGTGCCAGCCGCCAACGCGGCGGCGAAAAGCGCGTAGGCTCGGATCGTCTGCCCGGCCGTGAGTGGTGCGCGCGTCGCGCAGAGCGTCCGTCGGGCAAGGTCGCAGCCGATCACGAATGCCGCCCAGGGGAGGAGTGCGGCGTGCCCTTTCACGAACATCGCCGCCGCGAGACACACGGCCGCGCCGGCGTGCCACCATCCCGGCCGCGCCGCGCGGAACGAGGCGACGATGCACGCGATCGAACCGAGTACGGTCGCGGCGAGGAACGTGTCCGTGGTGATGACGTTCCCCGCAGCGAACGGGTAGAGCATCGTCAGGTAGCACCATCCGGCGCGGGCACCGGCGGCATCGCCGAGGAGCCCGCGACCGATCACGCGCACGCACCACGCGCCGACGGCAAACGCGATCCCGAGGAACAGGCGCGCGCCCCACTCGTTCCGGCCGAGGATCTCGATCCCGGCGGCGATGAACCAGTACGCGCCGGGCGGCTTCGTCAGGTGCGGCAGCCCCTGCAATCGCGGCAGGAGCCACTCGCCGGAGGCGGTCATCGCACGCGCGCACTCCGCGTAGCGGCCCTCGTCGGTCTCCCAGAGTCCGCGCGTGCCTTGGAACGCGAACGCGGCGAGCACCAGCGCCGCGACGAAGAGCCGCGGCTCAAGTCGCGAGGAGGCGGAGCGGGCGGTCTCGGGCATGAGAGCGAGTGGTACCCCCAACGGGATTCGAACCCGTGTGTCCACCTTGAAAGGGTGGTGTCCTGACCGGGCTAGACGATGGGGGCCCGTGGATGCGGCGAAGAGATCGAGGTCGGAGCGAGGGGCGCGAGCTTACGGCGCGGATCAGCGAGGGTGGAGTTTTGGGGGGCGTGCCGAAAACTGTTGCCGGCGAACACCCACACAGAGGCAGTGACGAACGCCCTGGCGAGGTATCTACACGATCGTTGAGTTGAACGGCCAAGGCCCGGCGGTAACCGGCTCGACCCGCGCGGCGTGGCGCAGGTGACGCACTCACGCGCGTCCACCGGCTGTCCTCAACAACTGAAAGGCTGAGAAGGAAGCGCGAAGCGGTTCCGTCTCGGCCTTTCAGACCTCCATGATCTCCTTCTGCTTCTTCGTCACGCCGTCGTCGACTTTGCGCTCGTACTGCTTCGTCAGCGCGTCGATCTCCTCGAGCAACTTGTCGTAGTCGTCCTTGGGAAGCTGCCCGTCGTCGGCCCCCGCCTTCGCCTGTTTGTTGGCGTCGCGCCGCACGTTCCGGATCGCGACGCGCGCCTCCTCGGCCTTGTCGCGGACGAGCATCGAGAGTTGCTTGCGGCGGTCTTCGGAGAGTGGAGGGAGGATGAGCCGGATGATCTTGCCGTCGCTCTGCGGCGTGATCCCGAGCTCCGACTTCTGAATGGCCTTGACCACCTCCGTCGTGCTGGACGCGTCGAACGGCTTGATCATGATCATCCGCGGCTCGGGGATCGAGATCGACGCCATGTGCGGCAACGGCGTGAGCGCACCGTAGAACTCCACGCGGATGCCCTCGACGAGGCCCGGAGAGGCTCGCCCCGTGCGGATGCCTCGGAACGCGTGGACCAAGTGGTCCACGGCCTTCTCCATCTTCTCTTCGGCCTCGAACAGGAGTTCGTCGCGCATGGGGGGAGTTTACCTCACGACCCGGGTCCCGACGCGCTCACCGAGGGCGGCAGCCCGTATCCGGCCCGGCGGGCTCATGTCGAAGACCACGATCTCGAGATGTTCATCGCGACAGAGCGCGAACGCGGCCTGATCCATCACGCCGAGCGACTTGCGAAGGCACTCATCGTAGGAGACGGTCTCGTACCGCGTCGCAGACGCATCCTTCGCGGGGTCGGCGGAGTAGATGCCGTCCACCTTGGTCGCCTTCAGCAGCGCGTCGGCGCCGATCTCGAGGGTGCGCAACGCCGCTGCGGTGTCGGTCGTGAAGTACGGATGCCCAGTCCCGCCCGCGAGGATGAGCACGGCACCACGCGTGAGCGCAGCCACCGCGCGCTCACGCGTGAACGTGTCTCCGACCTCGGGCGCGCTGAGACCGGTGAGGATCTCGGCGGCGAGTCCGGCGCCGCGGCAGGACTCCCGCAGGGCGAGTCCATTCATCAGCGTCGCGAGCATGCCCATTCGGTCGGCCGAGTCGCGCCCGACCGGAGTGCCCCGGAGTTCTGCGCCGCGGAAGACGTTGCCGCCCCCCACGACGATCGCGAGTTCCACTCCGGCGTCCACCGCGGCGCGGATCTCACCCGCCACCGCCGCCAAAGCGCTGGCCGAGTATCCGTGCTCACCCGCGCCCGAGAGCGACTCGCCGGAGAGCTTCAGCAGAACGCGCCGACGGCGCGGTGCAGTCATTGGGACGGGTTTACGACACCTCTTCGGCGATGTCGAAGCGGGCGAAGCGCCGGATGACCATGTTCTCGCCGACCTTGCCGATCAGGGCCTTCAGCACCTGCTCGACCGTCTGCTCGGGGCCGCCCTCGTCCATGGACCAGATCTGCTCAAGCAGGACACGCTCCTTGTAGAACGCGTTCAACTTGCCCTCGGTGATCTTCGCCCGAATCTGCTCCGGCTTGTCGAGGACCTGCTTCTCGTAGAACGCCATCTCCGAAGCCACCAAGTCCGCAGGAACCTGCTCGCGGCGGATGCACACCGGAGCCGGATTCGCTGCCGCGATGTGCTTGCAGAGTTTCGAGACGAACGCCTTGAACTCGTCGTTCCGCGCGACGAAGTCGGACTCGCACATCACCTCGGCCATCACGCCGAGGCGGTGATTGTGGTGGATGTACGTGCCGACGATGCCCTCGCGGGCGGCGCGGCCGGCCTTCTTGTCGGCGATCTTCGCGCCCTTCGCTCGCAGCGCGAGCTTCGCCTTCTCGAAGTCGCCGACCGCGTCGGTGAGCGCCTTCTTGCAGTCCATCATGCCCGCGCCGGTCTGCGCGCGGAGCTCCATCACGACTTTGGCATCGATCTCGGCCATGGGGTTCGTCTCGTCGATTGTGGGGTGGAACTGGAACGGACTACGAGTTCGGGTGGGCGCCGGCGTCGCCATCGCGCGGGGAAGCGGCGGGAGCCGCGTCACCCTGTGCACGACGGACGACGACGCGCTTCGCGGGGCCGCGACGGCCCGTTTCGCCGGTGGCGGACGCGATGGCGTCGGCCGTGCCCTGGTCCACGGCGCCGCGCTGGACCTCGGTCGCGCGGGCCTTGGCCTGGGCGGTGCCCTCGGCGCAGGCGTCCGCGAGACGCTTGATCAGGGCGGAGACGCTCCGCATCGCATCGTCGTTCGCGGGGATCGGGACGTCGATCGGGTCCGGGTCGCTGTCGGTGTCCACGAGCGCAACGATCGGGATGCCGATGCGGTTCGCTTCCTTCACCGCGATGTGCTCGCGCTTCGGGTCAACGATCACGAGCGCGCCCGGAAGATTGGTCATCGTCCGGATGCCTTCGAGGTTCTTCAGGAGCTTGCGCTTCTCGCGGTTGTACGCGGAAAGCTCCTTCTTCGTCATCGCGTTGATCTCGCCGGAGCGCTCGATGTTCTCGAGTTCCTCGAGGCGCGCGAGGCGGATGCGGATGGTGTCGAAGTTGGTCAGCGTGCCGCCGAGCCAGCGCTCCGTCACGAAGGGCATCCCGCAGCGCTGGGCTTCCTCGCGGATGACCGTCTTCGCGCCGCGCTTCGTGCCGACGAAGAGCACGCGCCAGCCGTCGCGCGAAGCGTTCTTCAGGAAGTGCGAGCCCTGGACGAGCCCGCGCACGGTGGCGCGGAGGTCGATGATGTGGATCGAGTTGCGCTTGCCCTGGATGAAGGGCTTCATCTTCGGGTTCCACCGGCTGGTGCGGTGCCCGAAGTGG
Organism: Planctomycetota bacterium; assembly: GCA_021414065.1. Classification (GTDB taxonomy): domain Bacteria; phylum Planctomycetota; class JAJSAM01; order JAJSAM01; family JAJVHW01; genus JAIOPE01. The sequence goes on along the minus strand of JAIOPE010000052.1, from coordinate 22,267 downwards.
ACGCCGGCGTCGATCAGCTCTTGAACGGTCAGGATCGCCAAAAAACACCTCTCGGCCCGCTGGTTCGGCTCATGGGCAGGCTTGGCAAGCGGCGGAGGCACGCGCCTCCCGTCCGCCGAGCCCTGCCGCCGAACGTCACGGGGTTGGGAAAATGGAAGTCGCTGAGCCTACGCCTGGGGCGCTGCGAGGCCAAGGAGTCTGCGACGGAGGCTACATGACGCACGGACGCGCACGGGCGAGCCCGTTGCACGCCGTTGTCGTGCGATCGTCGCGCTACTGCGGCGGACTGCCCGTGCGGATCGCTTCGAGGATGCGGAGCGCCAGCGACACCGCGGCAAGCCCCTCGCGACCGCCGACGCGCGGGCGGTCCTTCTCTCGGACGCACCGGAGGAAGTCGCGAATCTCTTCGGTCAGTGGATCGCCCGGCGGTGTCTCGAGCTTCTCCATCGACAGCAGGTCGCGGAAAACGACGCCCTGGAGATCCGCGAGCGACGTGGCCCCGGAGGCAAATGCCTTCACCTTGTCGAGCGTCAACTCGGGACTCTTGCGGTAGAGCCAGCCCTCGCGCTTGCCGAAGTCCACGACGAGGTAGCTCTCGCTGCTGAACACCCGGAGCTTCCGTTCGGTCTTCGTCGCGACGCGGCTCGATGTGAGGTTCGCGACGCAACCGTCGGCGAAGACGACCCGGGCGTTGGCGATGTCTTCGTGGGCGGTGAGCACCGGCACACCGATGGCCTCCACGCGGACGGGCTCGGTGCCCGCCAGGTGCAGGACGATGTCGATGTCGTGGATCATCAGGTCGAGGACGACGCCGACGTCGGCGGAGCGGAAGCTGAAGGGAGCGACGCGCTCCGCCTCAATGAACCGCGGGCGGATCTTGTGCTGCGCGAGGGCGCGAACTGCCGGGTTGAACCGCTCGACGTGCCCCACCTGCAGGATCGCGCCCGATCGTTCGGCCGCGGCGATGAGTTCCCGCCCCTCGTCGAGGTTGCGAACCATCGGCTTCTCGACGAGCACGGAGACGCCGCGTTCGAGGAACGGCAACGCCACCCGGTGGTGCAACGCGGTCGGCACCGCGACGGAGACCGCTTCCACGTCGGCCGGCAGCTCCGACGGATCCGCGTACGCGGGAACCTTCCACTGCTCCGTGGCCTTCGCGCGGACCTCGGGGTTCGCGTCCACCACCCCCACGAGCCGGGCCTCCGGCATCTCGGAGAGTATCCGAGCGTGATGACGCCCGAACGCGCCCACGCCGATCACCGCGGCGCGGACCGGATCACTCATCGGTGAGACTCCCTCGCCCGGCCGTTCTTGCCGCGGCTCTGCGCCACGAGAAACTCGCGGAGCTTCGTGACTTCCGGCGACTGGATGCCTTCGCGGTCGAGCTCGGCCAGCGACTGGGCCAGGGTCGGGTGGCGATGGCGAAAGAGGTGCCGGAACGCGCGGCGAAGCAGATCGACCCGCTCCGCGGGCACGCCGGAACGGCTCAGGCCGACCGCGTTCACCTTCACCACTCGGGCCGGGTGCCCCTCGGTGACCATGAACGGCGGGGCGTCCCGCACCAGTCGCGTGAGCCCGCCGACGTAGGCGAACGCCCCCACCGTGCCGAAGTGGTGGATCGCCGCCGCACCGTTCAGGATCGCGCGGTCTTCGATCAGGCAGTGGCCGGCGATGAGCACGTTGTTCGAGAGGACGATGTCGTTCCCCACGATGCAGTCGTGCGCAACGTGGGCGCCGACGAGGAACAGGTTCCGATGGCCGATCGTCGTGACCGCCCCGCCGCCGGGCGTGCCTCGGTGGAGCGTGACGTACTCGCGGAACACGTTGTCGTCGCCTACGACGAGACGGACCGGCTCGGCGTGGTACTTCTTGTCCTGCGGGTCACCGCCGGCGACGCAGCCCTCGTGCAGGCGGTTCCTGTCACCGATCGTCGTGCCTGGGCCGATCACGACCGCGTGGCTGCGGATCTCGCAGTCGCGCCCGATGACCACGCCGGGTCCGATGACCGCGAACGCGCCGACCGTGGTCCCTTCGCCGATCACGGCCGACGGATCCACGGATGCAAGGGCATGGATGCTCAAGCGACACCGGTCATGGGAATGCTCACGCGTCCGCCAGCATGAAGTTGATCTGTGCCTCGCAGGCGAGCTTGCCTTCGACGGTCGCACGACAGTGGACGCGCGCCGACCGGCTGCGCACCTTCAGGGCCTCGACCTCGATGCGGAGCTGGTCGCCGGGAACGACCGAACGCCGCAGCTTGACCTTGTCGATCGAGAGGAGGACGGCGAGCTTGCCGGTGTTCTCGAACTTGCGCAGGAGAAGCACGCCCGCAAGCTGGGCCATCGCTTCGACGATGAGCACGCCCGGCATGATCGGTGCCGAAGGCCAGTGGCCCTGGAAGAACGGCTCGTTGATCGTGACGTTCTTCAGCCCCACCGCGCGCTTCATCCCCTCGAGCTCGATCACGCGATCGATGAGGAGGAACGGATAGCGGTGCGGCAGGATCCGCATGATCTCGCGGATCTCGATCGTGGAGTCCTTGCGGAGGCCTTCCCCGATCTCGAACTCGCGCACGTGCTTCAGGATCTCGCGCACGATCGCTGCGTTCAGCGCGTGACCGGCCTTCGTCGCCACGATGCGCGCGCTGAGGTCGAGGTTCAGGAGGAAGAAGTCCCCGATCAGGTCGAGCAACTTGTGACGGACGGGTTCGTCGGGGAACCGGAGCCGATTCTCGACGACTCCGCGATCGCCGAACACGAGCGTGTTCTCGTACGTCGCGCCTTTCCCGAGGCCGGCCGCGCGGAGGGCGGTCGCCTCCTCCTGCATCACGAACGTTCGCGCCGGCGCGATCTCGTTCGCGAACGCGTTCTCGTCGAGGCGAAGCGAGTGGTACTGGCTCCCGACGTACGGCGACTGCGGGTAGTCGAGCGTGTAGCTGAAGTGCAGGCCCTGCTCCGCGGGCAGCGCGACGATCGACGAGTCGCCGCCGGGGTCGCCGACGGAGATCGGTGTGACGAGCTGGAACTGCTTCCGGTCGCGCTGCTGCTCCACGGGCTTCGCTCCGCGGATCATGTCAACGAACGGGAGCGAGCTGCCGTCGAGCCCGGGCATCTCGGGCGCGTCCATCTCGACAAGCAGATTGTCGATCTTCATCGCGTTGCAGGCGGCGAGCAGATGCTCGATCGTCTGCACGTCCGCGCCGCCGGCCCGGATGGTCGTACGGCGGCCGCGGCTGTCCACGTAGTCCACGTCGGCCGGAAGCCTGGGGCGGTCCGGCAGGTCCGTGCGCACGAAGACGACTCCGTGCCCCTCCTCGGCGGGAGAAACGCGCACGTTCGCCACCGCGCCGGTGTGCAGACCGGCACCAGAGAAGGCAAAGGGCTCGCGGGTCGTCCGCTGTTTGCGCGCCACGGTTCCGGAGTATTCCTGACGGTTCGGGGACAGAGGAAGGAAACGGGGGCAGCCGTCGCGTGGCTACTGTCGCGCGGCTACTTCGGACCACCCGGCGCCGCAGCCGGCGCGGGCGGAAGTTGGGCGTTCAGAGACTGGAGCACCTGGTTCGTCAGGTCGAGTCGGGCGTCGGACCAGAGGACGTCGCGGTTCGAGATGACGGCCAGCGCATTCGCCCGGGTCTCGAACCCCGCCGGGAGCGGGTCGTAGGCGAACACTGCCGCAAGGCCCTTCTGCTCGGCCTGCACGCGCACCTCGTTGCAGATCTCGCGGTAGATCATCCCGAACTTCTGACTCTGCTCGCGACCGAGCGCGCCGTCCTCGAACTCCTTGTCGCGCTTCCACGCGAGCATCTCGAGATCCAGCTCCCGCTCGAGGCGCAGGTACTCGTCGCTCTCCGGCGAGATCGTGGCGAGCTTGTCGCGCTTCTCCTCGATTTGCGTACGGCGGGTCTTGAACTGCTGGCTGAGCGCCTCCCGACGACGATCCAGCTCCTGCATCACGGTCTGACGCTTGCGGTACTCGCCCATCACCCGCTCGATGTCCACGAACCCGTTCTGCAAGGGCGTCGGCTGCTGCTGCGAGAGCACGGTGCGTGTCGTGAGCAGGCCGAGGGACGCGGAACCGACGGCAACGAGGGCGACGACCAGCGGTGAGCGCATGGAGACCTCCGGAGAGTAGTCCTCAATGAACGGCCCCTCGTGCCGCGGGGCACGGAGTTTCCGACCGGGCGGGCGCACGCGACGTGCCCCACGGGGCGCCGGGAACGATCAGAAGTTCCGCTGGATGGTGAACGAGATGATCTGCGTGTCGTCGCCGTCCTGCTTGCGGATCGGGATGCCCACGTCGAGCGCCAACGGAACCGGCCCGAGGGCCGGGATACGAAGACGCACGCCGAAGCCGATCGCTGCGCGCATGTCGGAGAAGAAGGACTCGCCGTCGCTGAACTTGGCGCCCGCGAGATACGGGGCCGACACGTCCTCGTCGAGTCCGTGGGACGACGAGAACGACGAACGGACCATGCCGGCGTCGAGGAAGAAGACGCCGCGGAGCATGTCCTCGTACATCGGGAAGGTGTACTCGGTGGACGCCACGAACTGGACCGAGCCGCCGAGCGGGTCACCGTCGTTCTCGAGGACGGAGCGGGTGACGCCCTCCAGGCGCTGGGTCTGTTGCTTGGCCGTTTCGCCGGGGCGTCGGGCGAGGAAGGGGTCGCCCTGCCCGTGCGGTCCGGCTCCGCCGTACGAGAACCCGCGCACGGTGGAGGAACCGCCTGCGAAGTAACCCTCGTAGACCGGCACGAACGACGTGTCGAAGAGGTTCGGGTCGGCCTCGACCGACGACCCCATCGCGCTCGCCACCGAGAGCTTGGCTCCGAGCGCAAGCACGTGCGATCGCTCGTCTTCGTTCTTGAAGAGAAGCCAGTACTTCTTCGCCTGCACGGAGTTCTTCCACAACTGGATGTCGCCCGCGAAGCCGAACTCGGTGGAGGCCTCCCCGAACCAGCCGTCCGTGGGGTTGGCCTCGCTGTCGAGGCGGTGCATGCGCAGCGTCAGTTCCTCGGAGATCAGGCTGTTGCCGCCGCGGGCGAGGAACGCCGTCGGCGAACTCTGGCGATCCAGGTTGGTGACGTCGATCGACTCAAGGCGCGTGCGCGCCTGCACGCCGACGACCGTGTCGCGCTCGCGCCCGGCCTGGAGCCAGCGGCGCCCGAGGAAGAAGTCCAGCCCCTTTGCGTCCTGGTCGTAGTCGAACCGACGCTCCTGGGTCAGGAAGAGGTCCCAGCCGAACGAGATCGGCTTGTCGAACATCCACGGCTCCGTGAACGCGATCCGGTACTGCGAGTAGTCGTTGCCCGGCGAGAGTTCGAGCGAGAACGTCTGCCCCGCGCCGGTGAACGCCTTGCCGCGGAACACATCGCCGAAGCGCTTCGGCCAGTCCTTCCAGTCGAAGTTGCGCTTGGTGAGGCTCATCGTCGCCGAGAGGCCGCGGTCGCTCGAGACACCCACGCCGAAACGGATGGAGCCGGTGGCGGCTGTGTCGTCCACCTCGATCGTGACGTCACGCTGATTCGGGTCCTCGCCCTCCGGTGCGGCTTCCACTCGAGCCGAGACGCGCTCGAAGTAGCCCAGGCTGCGAAGCCGCTGCACGCCCTTGTCGATCGAGTTCTGATTCAGCACGTCGCCGGGGCCGATCGGCACCTCGCGCCGGATCACCTTGTCTTGTGTGACCACGTTGCCGACCACGTCGAAGCGGCGGACCTTCACCTTCGACGCCTCGTCCACGTGGATCACGATGTCCACCACCGGCTCGTTCGGCCGGAGCTTCTCCTCCGGCGTCGCGACCGCCGCGAAGAAGCCCTCTTCGCGGTACGCGCGCTCGATCTGCTCGAGACCGCGGAACACCGACTCCTGGCGCTTGCGGTCGCCCTGCTTCACGGCGAGCAGCGCGAGCAGCGCGTCTCCGCCACCCGGGTAGGTGCGAACGCCGTCGATCGTGAGCGCGCCGATCGTGTAGGGCGCGCCCTCAGTGACGCGGATCTCGACGGTGGCCTTCTTGCGATCGTCGGAGAATCGGCGGTCCGCGAGTTCGACCTGCGCGTCGAGCCAGCCCTCGGAGCGATAGAAGTTCCGGATGGAGAGAAGGTCCTGACGGATCGTCTCCTCGACGAAGTACCCGGGGACGAGCCCGATGAACTTCGTCTCGCGCATCGCGACGCGCTCGAGGAGCTTGTCCTTCGGGAACGACGTGTTGCCCTCGAACGTGATCGTGCCGATCTCGACCTGCGGGCCCTCGAGGATCTCGAACACGACGCGCTTGCCGTCACCGGATGCCTCGATGCGCGGCGTGACCTGGATGAAGTGCCAGCCCTTCGAGCGGTAGAGTCGCTCGATCTTCCGCTGGTCGTTCGCGACGCGGAACTCGGCCAGCGGGAGCCCGGCTTTCGTCTCGACGATGTCGCTCACTTCGGTGAGCGAGAGTCCGTCGGTTCCGACGATGTCCACCGCCGTGACGGGAGCGCTTTCGACGACCGTGAAGACCAGCTTCACCCCGGTCGCCGTCCGCTCCTCTTTCAGGTCCACCGACTGGAACGACTCAAGCAGCGAGTTGACGTCCTCGGGGAGCAGCGCCCGATCGAGACGCTGTCCGATCTTCGTGCGCAGCGAAAGACGGAGCGTGTCGTCCGGCGTTCGGGCGTTCCCGCGGAACTCGATCGCCACGACGGTCGGCTGCTCGGCCGTGCGGTCCTGCGCCATCGCGACATCCGCCGCCGCGGGCACCAACGCCGAGAACACCGCCGCACCCAGTACGAACCGCTTCATTTGCTCTGCCTCCCGAATGTGAATCGCCGGGCGCGAGGCTAGCGCACGGGATGCAACCGTGCAGCGGGGAATGGGGGGTCGAGCGACGGGGCGCGCCCCTTGGCGCGGAACGTCCGCATGAGCCCTTGCGGTTCCGATCGCTGGGTTGGACCGAGGAGAGCTGCCCGCGGGACCCGCGGGGCGATCGCCGACTAGCTAGGCTGGCGTGGGGAACAGTGCGAGCGGGTCAGAACCGTTCGCGAACGGCATTCTCGAAGCGCATGAACGACGCGAGGAACGTGAGGTTCACTGTGCCCGTCGGGCCGTTGCGCTGCTTGCCGATGATGCACTCCGCCTGGCCCGCCAGCTCCGCCTTGCGGTCCGGGTCGGTCTCGTAGTACTCGGGGCGGTAGAGGAACATCACGACGTCGGCGTCCTGCTCGATGGCGCCGGACTCGCGCAGGTCGCTCATGCGGGGGCGATGGTCCTCGCGGCTGTCCACGCCGCGGTTCAACTGCGAGAGCGCGATCACGGGGACCGACAGCTCGCGAGCCAGCCCCTTGAGCGACCGCGAGATGTACGAGATCTCGGCCTGGCGGTTCGACTCGCCGCCGCGCCCCATGTTCGGAACCTCCATGAGTTGGAGGTAGTCGATCACGATGAGCGAGATGTCGTGGACGGCCTTCAGGCGCCGCGCCTTCGCGCGTAGGAGGAGCGGCGTCAGGCCCGGCGTGTCGTCGATGAAGATCTTCGCCTCGGAGAGCTTCCCCAGCGCCTGCGAGATGTGGGCCCAGTCCTCGTCCACGAGGAACCCGCGGCGGAGCTTGTGGGCGTCCACGCGGGCTCGGGAGCAGAGCATGTTCTGGACGAGCGACTGCTTCGACATCTCGAGGCTGAAGATCGCGACCGCGAAGCCCTCGGTCGTGGCCGCATGCTCGGCGAGATTCAGGCAGAACGTGGTCTTCCCCATCGAAGGGCGCCCCGCCACCACGATCAGCTCGCCCTTCTGCAGGCCCGACGTCATGTCGTCGAGGTCGTAGAACCCGGTCGGCACGCCGGTCAGCTTGCCTTCCTGGCCCTGCATCGCGTCGATGCGCTGGAACGTCTCCTGGAGGACGTCCTTGATGTGAACGGCTTCGCCCTCGCCGCTCCGCTGGTCCATCTCGAAGAACTTCGACTCCGCGAAGTCCACCAGGTCGCCGGAGTCGCGCGCACCCTCGTACGCTTCCCGCTCGATCTCGTTCGACGCCGTGATCACCGCCCGGCGGAGCCCGGCCTCCTTCACGATCTTTGCGTAGTACTCGGCGTTCGCGGCCGTCGGCACGGAGGCCATTACGCGCGACAGGAAGCTCGTGCCGCCGACCTTCTCAAGGAGTCCGCGGCGTTGCAGTTCCTCGCGCAGCAGCACGACGTCGATCGCGCGGTTGGCGTCGTAGAGCTCCGTGAGGACCTGGTAGACCTCGGCGTGCGGGCCCCGGTAGAAGTGGTCCGGTCGGAGCAGCGAAACGACGCGCCCCGCCGCCTCCGGGTCGAGCATCATCGAACCAAGCACCGCGATCTCGGCTTCGACGTCGTGGGGAGGAACGCGGTCCATGGGGCGCGTACTCTACGCGAGGGCTTCGCGCATCGACGCGACAACGCGCGGGACGTCCGCCGCGCGGACCGAACAGATGCCCACCCGCAGGCCGCCGTCCACCGGGACGACGAACACGCCGTCGTTCCGCATCTTCGCGGCCGAAGCCTCCGGATCGCGGGCGAACACCGTGACGAAGAACCCGCCGTCGTAGCGCGGGTAGCGCAACCCCGCCGGCAGCGCCGCTCCGTTGAAGGCGTCCACGCGCGCCGCGAGCAGAGTCGTCAGTTCGCGACGCTCGGCGTCCACCGCCTGTCGGAGCGAGGGGTCGGTGAGCAGACGCGTGATCGCCGCCATGCCGCCGCGATTGCAGTTCGACCAAGTCCCACGGCACGCGAACGCGAACGCGGCGGCGAGGTCCTTGCGTTCCGTCGCATCCGGAACCACCGCGAGGAGGGCGCCGACGCGGAGCCCGTAGTGCGTGAACGTCTTCGACGCGCTCCATGCGTGCAGGACGAGCACGCGGTCGCAGAGCGACTCCAGCGCATCGAGCGCCGTGCCCATCGCCCCGGGGCGTCCGAACGCCGCGTACGCGGCGTCGAGCAGGACGGCGACCGGCGCACGGTCGGCGTACTTCTCGACGACGCCGACGACCGCGTGCCAGTCCGCGCCTGACATCGAGTACCCGGTCGGGTTGTGGCAGGGATCGTTCAGGATCAGCAGCACGCGGCCCTGCGATGCCACGAGGTCCGCCATCGCGCGATCGAGACTCGCGACGTCGAGCGCGCCCGACGCGTCGAACGTCGCGAACGTCGCAACGTTCCGGCCGTTCTCCTCGGCGAGCGTGGCGTACGGGCCCCAGTAGAACGACGAGCAGAGCAGCGACTGCCCCGGTTCGAGGAACATCGAGATCGCGTGCCGAAGCGCGCCGGTGCCGCCGGGCGTGGCGCATCCGGTGACCTGCGCCGCGCGGTGCGGTCGCCCCGCGAAGACGTCGTCCGTCACCGCGGCGAGGAACGCCGGAGGACCGGCGATCGGCGCATAGCCGGCCCACTCGACGTGCGGGACTTCCTTCACCGCGCGAGCCGCAGTCGGCAGGACCGCGAGCGAACCGTCGTCGCGCAGCAGCGACCCGAGCGTGCCGTTGACGATCGACTCACCCTTCGCCTTGCGCGCGTTCGCCTCGCCGTTCAGGGCGAAGATCGGATCGTCTCCGGGTTTTCCGGAACGGGACGGGACGAGACGGGGCGTATTCATGTCGCGGACTCTATCCGGGCAAGGCGACGTGATCCGGGACGTGGCCGGCCGCTCGCTCTCACGCCACCGGCGGAACGAGTCGGCGCCTTCCGTCGTGCGACAGTTTCGGCTCCGGCTCGCCGGGAACGCGCAGGCGGTCCCAGAGCCGGCAGGTGACTTGCAGATGGCGCTGGTCCAGTGCCTCGCAGTAGTTCGTGTACTCGCAGCGGCGGATCTCGGCGCCGCGGCCCGAGCGCATCTTCAGCCACCAATCCGGGTCTGCGAGCGACTGTCGCGCGGCGGCGACGAAATCGGCATCGCCGCGAGCGAGCGCGGCCTCGGCGATCTCGAACGAGTTCAAGCCCCCCGCCGCGACGACGGGCGTGTCGTGGCCCGCAGCGCGCACCGCCGTCGACACCGCCGCCGCGAGCGCGACGTTGCGTCCGAACGGGCCGCGCGCGTCGATGCGGACCGTCGGCATGCACTCGTGACCGCTCGGCCCGGTGTACGGGTACGCCGCCTCGCCGACGGCCGGCTGCTTCGCGTCGTCGAACTTGCCACCCTTGCTCAGCGAGATGAAGTCCATCCCCGCCGCGGCGAACTGCGTTGCGAACCAGGCGGCGTCGGCGACGCGCGTGCCGCCCACGACCACTTCGTCTGCGAGCATCCGGCAGCCGACGACGAAGTCCGTAGGCACCGACGTTCTCACGGTGCGGAAGACGTCGAGGGGCAGGCGCACGCGCTGCTCCCGGGGACCTCCGAAGCCGTCGGCGCGCGTGTTCGTCGCGGAGAGAAACGACGCCATGGTGTAGGCGTGCGCATAGTGCAACTCGACACCGTCGAAACCGGCGTCGGACGCGCGCCGCGCGGCCGATGCGAACAGCCCGGGAAGCACGGCCGGGAGTTCTCTGACGTGCGGCACGTCGGTGTCGGTGACGCGCTCGCGGAAGCCGACCGAGAGCGACTCCCAGTCGCGCGCCGTGAGGACCCCGCGCAGGTCGTCGTCGGTCGCGCCGACGAGTCGCTCGCGGAACGCTGCGTCGTCCAGCGATGCGACGCAGTCGTCTCCGAGCCGGGCGGCCACGCGAGTGCGCAGTCCACTGTCGATCCCGAGGAATCGGCGGAGGAACTTCGCGCGCTCTGGACGGCGCTTGATCGCGAGGAAGTCGAGGATCTGGAGGAAGAGCAGCGTCTCGCCGCCGCTGCGACGGCGCACCTCGGCCGCGAGGCGCGCGAGTCCCGGGACGAAGCGATCGTCACCGATGCGGAGGAGCGGACCGCTCGGCACGTCGCGAATGCCCGTCGCCTCGACGACGAGAACGGCCGGCCGCCCGTCGGCAAAACGCCCGTACCAGTCCACGACGTCGTCGGAGACGAACCCGTCGTCGGTCGCGCGCCAGGGGACCATCGCGGGGACCCAGGTGCGGCCCAGTGCTGTGCGGGCGCCGATGCGGCGTTGCGAGAACAGCACCGACCGCGCGGCCTCGTCCGCAGTTGGCCAGCGCGCAGGCGGGATCGGTACGGGCGCCACGTCCGCCAAGGGAACCGATCGGCGCGCCGAGCGTGAAGGAATGCTCACGACCGACCGGTTGCGCTCGGGAATCGAAGACGGAATCGAAAACGGCGATCGCCGGGTGCACCGACGACCGCCGCCTCGTTCTCGTGGGCAGGCCGCGGCCAGCAGGATGAGATCCCGCGACCACGACTGCCACAAGCCGGACTACTTCTTGGCTTCGGCCTTCTCGGGCGGAGCCGCGACGACGTACACCTTCACCAGCCCCATGACTTCGGGGTGCAGGCGCAGCGTCACCTGGTAGATGCCGAGTTCCTTGATCGGGTTGTCGAGCACAACGTCGCTCGGATCGATCGTCACCTTGTGCTTCGCCAAGGCTTCGGAAACCATCGCGCCGGTGACGGAGCCGTACAGGTGACCGCCCTCGCCGGACTTCGCGACGATGTGCAGCGTGATCGAACGCAGGACTTCCTGCTTCGACTTCGCCACGTCGAGTTCCTTCTTCACCATGAGCGCTGCGCGCTTGTGGACCGCCGCGACCTTCTTCAGCGAGTCGGCCGAGACCGGCGCGGCGAGATCGCGTGGCAGGAGGAAGTTGCGCGCGTATCCGGCGCGCACCTTCACGATGTCGCCGGGGACCCCGAGCCCCTCGACGGCCTTCACGAGCATCAGTTTGTTCGAGCGTGCCATGCTGTCCTCCGGACTAGTGCGCCACGTAGGGCAGGAGCGCCATGAAGCGGGCGTGCTTCACGGCGATGTTGAACTGACGCTGGTGACGCGCGCAGTTGCCCGACCGCTTGCGCGAGAACATCTTCCCCTGGCCCGTCGAGAGCCGGGAGAGCGTGTGAGAGTCCTTCCAGTCCACGTAGGCGATCTTCGCGCGGCAGAACCGGCACTTGCCCTTGCCGAGCCCCGTGCCGATGTTCCGGTCGCCGCCGTACCGCTTGAACTTGCCGCCGCCTCTGTCGTCGTAACCCATGGCTTACTCCCTCGCTCCGGAATCAGAATTCGAAGAGCCCCCATCGGAGTCGTCGTCACGACGGCGGTCGCCCATCTCGTCGTCACGGCCGCCCATCTTGAGGTCGTCGTCCGGCACCATCCGCTTGATCTCGATCTTCTCGGGCACCGGAACTTCGGTCGGCCACGAGAGGATGAGGAACCGCAGCACACCCTCGGTGAGCTGGAGGTCGCGGCGGATCTCCGCGACCGACGCCGGAGGCGCGTCGAAGTAGGCGATGTAGTACGTACCCCGCCGCTGCTTCTTCACCGCGTAGGCCAGCTTGCGCTCGTCCCAGCGGTCCTTGATCTTGATCGTCGCGCCGTAGCGCGTCAGGACGTTGGTGACGAGGGCTTCCGTGCCCTCCCAGTCCTTGGCCACCCGAGCACTGTCGAGCAGGAACATACCTTCATAGATGGGCAAATCGACCTCCCGTGGGAGCGCGAGCGCGCTCCTCACCCGTTGAACTTGTTCATCGCCTTGGACGGTCCCGACCGGACCCACTCCTCGACGCAGTCGGCGGAACGATCCATCGCCGCGTCCATCACAGGACGCTCGGACGGACGAAACCGCGAGAGCACGAACTCCGTCGCGCCGCCCGGAGGCGCCTCGCCGATCCCCACGCGGAGACGGCTGAAGCCCTCTGAGACGAACGCGCCGATCAGCGATCTGAGACCGTTGTGGCCGCCGGACGCCCCCGACTCGCGCACGCGGAGCATGCCGAGCGGCAGGTTGTAGTCGTCGGCCACGACGAGTACGTCTTTCACGGCGATGTCCCGCTCCCGCGCCACGCGGACGGCCACAGGGCCGCTCAGGTTGACGTAGGAGAGCGGCTCGAGGAGGACGACGTCCTCCCCGCCGATGGTGCAGCGTCCGACACGCGCATCGAGGCGCTTGTCGTGCGACAGGACGCAAGAGTTGCGCGCGGCGACGCGGTCCACGACGTCGAATCCGACGTTGTGCCGCGTGCCCGCGTACTCCTCGCCCGGGTTGCCGATGCCGACCACCAGTTTCATCGTCCCGTGCTACTTCTTCTTCTCGCCGCCGCCCTTGGCGTCCTTCGCCGGGGCAGCAGCCTTCGCAGCGCCCGCAGCCGGGGCAGCGCCCGCGGCCGGAGCAGCACCAGCCGCCGGCGTGGCAGCCGCAGCAGCGGCAGCCGCCGCAGCCGCTTCCGGAGTCGGGGCCGCGGCCTCGACCTTCTTCGGCATCGTGCAGCCGACGATCACGTCGTGTGCGTCTTCGGCGAGCTTGACACCCTCCGGCATCGGGATCTTCGACGCCTCGATCGACTCGCCGAGTGCGAGGTGCGACACGTCGATCACGAAACTCTCCGGGATGTCCTTCGGGAGGCAGCGGATCGCAATCACGTCGCGCTGGATCGTGAGCACGCCGCCCTCCGCGAGACCCTTCGGCGCTCCCTCGAACATCACCGGGATGCGCAGCGTGATCTCGTGGGCCGGGTCCATGCGGCGGAAGTCCGCGTGCAGGAGGCGCATGCCCATCGAGTCGTACTGCACGTCGGTGAGCAGGACGCGGTTCGCCGCACCGTCGCCCTCCGAGAGGTCGATGACGCGGGCGCCCGCCTCCACCGCACTCCGGAACTCGACCGCCGGGACCGACACGTGGTCCGGCGTCTTGCCCTCGCCGTAGATCACGGCCGGGATCCGGCCTTCACGGCGCACCTTGCGGGCGCCGCCCGTCCCGGCGGATTCGCGGGACTGGCTGTTCAGCTTGACGACCTTCATGCACGTCCTCCTGAGGGGGGAACTAGAGGTTGGGGAACAGTTTCGAGACCGAGCGGCCCTGGTGGATGCGAAGGATCGCATCGCCCAAGAGGTCGCCCACGCTCAGCGTCACGACGCCCTTCGGCGTCGCGTCGCTCTGGGGAATGGTGTCGGAGACGACGATCGAGTCGAGCTTCGCGGCTTCGAGGCGCTCACGCGCCGGACCGCAGAAGACGGCGTGCGTGGCGCACACGTGCACCTCGCGGGCACCGTTCTCGCGCAGCGCATTGGCCGCCTCCGAGATCGTGCCTCCGGTGGAGATCATGTCGTCCACCAGGATGCAGCGCATACCGCTGACGTCGCCGATCACGTGCATCGCCTTCGCCTGGTCGGGCGAGATGCGGCGCTTGTCCACCACGGCGAGTTGGAGCCCGAGGAGCTTGGCGTAGGCGCGCGCCTGCTTGATGCCGCCGACGTCCGGCGCCACGATGCAGCCGTCGCGGATGTCGGCGAGTCCCTGCCGGCGGAAGTGGTTCGTGAGCACCGGCGACGAGTAGAGGTGGTCCACCGGGATGTCGAAGAACCCCTGGATCTGCGGCGCGTGCAGGTCGAGGCAGACCACGCGGTCCGCGCCCGCCGTGGTGATCAGATTGGCGACGAGCTTGGCCGAGATCGGCACGCGCCCCTCGTCCTTGCGATCCTTGCGGGCGTAGCCGTAGTACGGGACGACCGCCGTGATCCGGGCCGCCGACGCGCGACGCGCCGTGTCGATCAGGAGCAGCAGTTCCATCAGGCTGTCGTTGACCGGCGGGCAGGTCGGCTGGACGACGAACACGTCGCGACCGCGAACGTCGTCGCTGATCTTGACGTTGATCTCGCCGTCCGGGAACCGGTTCACCATCGCGTCGCCGAGCGGCAACTCGAGCCTCTCGCAGACGCGGCGCGCCAGCGAGCGGTTCGCGTTGCCGGAGAAGACCTGGAGCTTCTCTCCCGTCGTGATGCTCACGAATGGCCCCCCTTGCGTCGAAGACTGCGGGCCGGGACGCCGGCGACGACGTCGCCCGCAGCCACGTCCCTGTTCGCCGTCACGATCGCGCCGGCTCCGGTCGTCGCCCCGAGGCCGACACGCACCGGCGCGACCAGCACGGTGCCGCTCCCGATGTGAACCCGATCCTCGATCGTGGTGACGTGCTTGTTCTTGCCGTCGTAGTTCGCGGTGATCGTTCCGCAGCCGATGTTCACGTCGGCGCCGATCTCCGCGTCCCCGAGGTACGTCAGGTGCTTCGCCTTGGTGCGCGCGCCGATGCGGGTCTTCTTCGTCTCGACGAAGTTCCCGACCTCAGCGCCGTCGGCCATCACCGTGCCGGGACGCAGGTGGGAGAAGGGCCCCACTTCGCAGCCGGAGCCGATCTCGACGTCCTTCTCGATGACGGTGCACGGCAGGATCTTCGTCCCGGCACCGATCTTCACGCCCGCGTCGATGAACGTCGTGGCGGGGTCGGTCACCTGCACGCCCGACGCCATGAGGTCGCGGAGGATGCGGTGGCGCATGCGCGTTGCGGCTTCGGCCAACTCCGAGAACTGATTCACGCCGAGGACGTCGTCATCGGTGCCCCGCGGCAGCGCTTCGACCCGGAGACCGTCGGCGAGGAGCAACGCCGGGACGTCCGTGAGGTAGTACTCGCCCTGGGCGTTCGAGCGGCCGACGCGCGGCAGTGCCGAGCGGAGCGCCGACGCCTCGAAGGCGTAGAGACCCGTGTTGATCTCACAGATTCCACGCTCGGAGGCCGTGGCGTCCTTCGCTTCGCGGATGGCGACGAAGCGCCCGGACGCGTCGCGAACGATTCGACCGTAGGCGGCTCCGGAGGGGAGCACGACCGACAGGATCGTCGCGGCGTTGCCGCCGGCGCGGTGCGCGTCAAGCAGCGTGCGAAGCGTGGAAGCGGCCACGAGCGGAACGTCGCCGCAGAGGACGAGGACCGTGCCCTCGAAACCGGCCAACGCGGGAATTGCGGACGCCACGGCGTCGGCGGTTCCGCGCTGCTCCGCCTGGAGCGCGAACGCAACGCCCGCAACCGGTGCGAGCGCCTTCTCGACGTGTTCGCGCCCGTGACCGACGACCGCCACGATGCGGTCGATGGCGATGCAGTCGTCTCCGGACGCGAGCGCACGGACAGCCTCGACCACATGGCGCACCATGGGCCTGCCGCAGATCTCGAACGCCACCTTGGGCTTCGAGCTCTTCATCCGTTTCCCGAGGCCTGCGGCGAGGATCACCGCGGCAACGGGGGCGTTCAGCGCCATCGTTTCCTGACGAAATCGGAGATGTGAGACTCCCGGTCAGTGGGTGACCGGGGGGCCCGGACGACCGTCGTCCGGGACCGCTGGAGCGGGGAGCCCCTGCGGAAAGGGACGACCCTACGCGTGGACGCTCGCACCAGGCAAGGTTTTGGGGCGCGTTGGGCCTGCGTCGGTGCGGCGGGAGGCTGTCGTCGGCGGTTCCAGGATGCACGCAGTTGCACGCGTGCTCGGCGAAGTCGTGGCAACCGGCCGCGCACCGGATAGCTTCCGCGCCGCGCTGCTCCCCGCTGGTGCAATGGCAGCACAGGGGGTTTTGGTCCCCTTAATCCGGGTTCGATTCCTGGGCGGGGAACGCGGCGCCGGCCGGGGCGAGGCCGCGGGTTGCCGGTCTGCTCGAGCGGCTTCGCCCGTACTATCTGGAGAGGAGCCCGCCGGACGTCGGCGGCATCCACGGAGGAGAGACGATGAGCACGATGTTCCGAGAGTTCGGCGCCGGCCTGACGGCCTTCGACGCCCCCCTCGACGCCCGGATGGCGTTCATCCGGCGGACGTACCTGCACGTGACGGGCGCGGTACTCGCGTTCGCGGCGCTGTCGGCCGGTTTCCAGGCGGCCGGCATTGGCGAGGCGATCTACCGCTGGGCGGTAGGCGGGAAGTGGTCCTGGCTGCTGTTGATCGGCGCGTTCGCCCTCGTCGGGTGGATGGTGCGCGGACTTGCCAGGTCCACGTCGTCCGTCGGCCTCCAGTACGCAGGTCTCGCCGGGTACGTGCTGATCGAGGGCGTGATCTTCTCTCCCATGATCTTCCGCGCGTCGCAGATGGGCGGGCACGTCCTACCCACCGCCGCGGGCCTGACGCTCCTCGCCTTCGGCGGCCTCTCGGCGTTCGTCATCACGACGAAGAAGGACTTCACGTTCCTCGGACCGATCCTCGCGATCGCGGGACTCGTCGCGCTCGGCACGATCATCGTGGGGATGATCTTCGGCTTCAATCTGGGGATCTGGTTCTCGGCGGCAATGATCCTGCTCGCGGTCGGTTCGATCCTCTACGACACCTCGAAGATCGTGCACCAGTACCGCACGGACCAGCACGTCTCCGCTGCGCTGGAGCTGTTCGCTTCCGTCGCGCTGCTCTTCTGGTACGTGCTGCAGTTGCTCATGCAGCTCCAGCGCCGGAACTAGTCCCGCGCCTCGGCCGACCTCTCACGCTGTGGTCCACGGGCGGGCCCCCTCGGGGCTCGCCCGTCTCGATTCACCCGCAAGCTCCGCGCGATCAGCCGATCGTGCGGCGGACGAGGTCCAGCGCGCACTTCGCCGCGATCTCGCGGACAAGCGCGCGGTCGCCCGGAAGCGACAGGCGGCGGTGCGTGACCGTGCCTCGCACGTCGAGCGCCACGTGGACGGTGCCGACGGGCTTCTCGGGCGACCCGCCGTCGGGGCCGGCGACGCCGGTGATCCCGATGCCGACGTCGCTGCCGAACTTCGCGCGGACGCCCGACGCCATCGCGCGGGCGACCTCCTCGCTGACGGCTCCCACGCGGTCGAGCGTCGCGGCGTCAACGCCGAGTTCGCGGATCTTCACGGCGTTCGCGTAGGCGATCACGCCGCCGAGGAACACGGAGCTGATTCCAGCGACCTCCGTCATCGAGGCGCCGATGAGCCCGCCGGTGCAGCTTTCGGCGACGGCGAGCGTCATGCCCCTCGCGAGCAGCATGCGACCGACCACCTCGGGGAGAGTCTCGCCGTCCACTCCGTAGACCGACGCGCCGAGGCGCCGGCGGATCTCCGCCTCTTCCTTCGCTAGCGCGGCCTCGACCTCGGTCTCGGACCCCTCGGCGTGAACGATCACTCGGATCACGCCGCGGCCGGCCGTGGTGCCCACGCGCGGTTGACGACCCCGCGCCATCAGGTCGCGGATCTTCTCCCCGATCGTCGCCTCGCGCTCGCCGAACGTCTCGAGCGCGCGGGTGCGGACGACACGGCGCTCCGCGGGCAGGAGCCGCCGGAGCCGCGGCAGGAGTTCCTCCGTGAGGACGCCTCTCATCTCGTGCGGTGGACCGGGCAACGCGAACAGCGTCGCGTTGCCGAGAGACATCGCGAAGCCGGGCGCTGTCCCGAACCGATTCGGAAGCGTCTCCGCGCCGACGGGCCGGTCGGCCTGGAGCAGATTCGACGGCGCCATCGTCATGCCGCGCGCGGCGAATCGCTGGCGCAGCGCGTCCGCAATCTCCGGAACGCGTTCGAGCGGGACGCCGACGGCCGCCGCGACCGCGCGCCGCGTGCAGTCGTCCTCCGTCGGTCCGAGCCCGCCCGAGAGGATGACGACGTCCGCCTCCCCCGCCGCGCGGCGGATCGCTGCGACGAGGTCCGCCTCGTCGTCGCCGACGAGCGACGCCCCGATGACCGTGACGCCTTCCGCCGCCAGCGCTCGCGCGATCTCGGACGTGTTCGTGTCGAGCGTGCGCCCGCGGATCAGCTCGTCGCCCGTGGAGAGGACGTACGCCCTCACACGGAGAACCGGATGTTCACGATGTCGCCGTCGCGAACGACGTACTCGCGGCCTTCCACGCGGAACTTGCCGAGCTTCTTCAGCGCGGCCTCCTCGCCGCCGACGGCCTTGAAGTCGTCGTACGAGTAGACCTCAGCCCGGATGAACCCGCGCGCGAGGTCCGAGTGGATGCGCCCGGCCGCCTCCTCCGCGTTGGCGCCGCGACGGATCGGCCACGCGCGCACTTCGTCCTCGCCGGACGTGAAGAACGAGATCGTCCCCATGGCGAGGAACGACGCGTGGAGCAGCGACTCGGCCGCCAGTTCGTGGATGCCGAGGTCCGCCATGAACGCGGCGCGGTCCGCGGGTTCGAGTTCCGCGACCTCGGACTCGATCTTCGCGCGCATTGCAACGCGTGCCTCGAACGCGCCCGGGATCGTCTCGGCAAGCTTCGGATCGCCGCCGGTCTCGGGGATCGAGACGACGAGCACCCACGGCTTGTCCGAGAGGAAGCGGAACCCCCGGAGCAGCTTCTTGTCGGCCTCGCTCACTTCGACCGACTTGACCGGCTTGCCGTCTTCGATCGCCGCACGGATGCGGAGCAGCGCCGCGTGGGGATACGTGGGGTCTTCGAACCCGCGCACGCAGATGATCAGGCCTTCCGCTTCACGAAGCGCCGCGAGCATTTCGGAGAGCTTCATGCCCTCGATCTCAGCGCGGTCCGGCAGCGCGGGGAAGTCCTGCACCTCGACCGCGACCGGGGTGTACTTCTTCGGCTGGTACTTGTCGCGGAGCCACTCGAGGCGAGGGTCACGCACCTTCACGACGGCCACGACGGGGCCTGCGTTTCCACCCACCGGAGTGGCATCCGCCCCCGTGAACGCCCGGAACAACGTGCTCTTGCCGGAGCCCTTGGCTCCCACGATCGCCAGCTTCATTTTGTCTGATCCTCCTCGTCATCGTCTTTGGGTGCGTTCGGAAGCATGATCCGGCAGACGAGGATGCCCGCCTCAAAGAGGAAGAGCACCGGGATCATGCAGATCGCAAGCGTGAACGCGTCGCCGCTGGGGGTCAGGATCGCCATCGCGACCAGACTGCCCATGAAGAAGTGCTTCCGATACTTGGAGTAGGCGCGCCACGTCACGATCCCGATCTTCTGCGCCGCGACCATGCCGAGCGGGAGTTCGAACGTCAGCCCCATCACGAGCGACATCGTCAGGTAGAAGCTGAAGACGTTCTCCAGGCGCGGCTGCGGCCGGATCGGCAACGTGCCCCCCCCGGGCAGCGGGATCTCGACCCAGTTCGTGAGGAGGAAGTCAAGTGCGCCCGGCTGGATCACGAAGTAGTAGAAGGTGCAGCCGGCGAGGAAGAGCAGGGCGGACACCGGCGCCACGATCCTCACGACTCGCTTCTCGCGGTCGTAGAGCCCGCGCGAGATGAACCCCCAGACTTCGTACAGCACGCCGGGCGACGCGAAGAACAGACCGATCACGAGGTCGAACTTCATGAAGACGAAGAAGCTCTCGGAGATCTCCGTGGTCTGGAACGACGCCCCCGGGACCTTCGCGAAGATCTCGGCGTAGGGCGCCAGGACGACGCCCATCAGCTCCTTCTCGAAGTAAGCCACGCCGAGCGCTGCGATCGCCACGTACAGCACGGCGCGGAAGAGGCGGCGCCGAAGTTCGTCCAGGTGATCGCCGAGAGTCATCGGACGGTCCGCGGACGGCCCGTCCGCGTCGTCGTTGTCCGGTGTCTCTGCCATGGAAGCCACGATGCTACGCGGGAGACCCACGAATCGAGCGGGCCGGACCGAGGAGGCTTCGACGCGGCGCTCGTGGAGACGACCCCGACGAGGTAGGCCCGAGCCGCGGACACGAATCAAGCGGGCCGCGCGGCGGGTGCCGCGCGGCCCGGTGAAGAACGTCGTTCTCGAAGCTAGTACATCGTGAACGAGGCGAGCTGCGCCTCGGTGAGGATCGTCACGCCGAACTCCTTGGCGCGCTTCCACGAGTCGCTGTCCTCGAGGTTCTCGCCGGCGCCGGGGGTGCCGACCACGAGGTAGTGGGTCGCTGAGTTGACGGACGTGTCCACCGAAGCGCCGAGCTGCTTCAGGCGGGCTTCGGCCTGCGCCCGACCCATCTTCTTGAACTCACCGACCAGCGAGAAGTGCATCGTGCGGCCGGGGGAGTAGGTCTTGCTGTCGATGGCGTCGCCGCCGTTGATCGGGTTGTTCGCGTCGTCGGAGACGATCCGGCACTCGGCCGTCTCGTCGTTGGCGACGACGACCTTGAGCATGCCCTTCGGCACCATCTCGCCGCCCTTGATGCGACCGAGCACCGTGAAGACGGTGCCGGGCATGAGCATGTCCTTCTTGCCGCGGTTCACGATCACCACGCCGGCGCCGGCGGAGATGACCTCGCCGTCCGGGCCCTCGGAGATGAAGGGCTGGTCGCGGCGGACGAGCGTCTGGATCTCGGCAGCCTTCTGCGAGAGCTCGCTGGTCGCCTTCGCGACGTCCTTCTCGGCCTTGGCCTTGACGGTCTCAAGCTCAGCCTGGGCCTGCTGAATGACCTGGTCCTTGGCCTGAACCTGGTCGCGAAGCTCACGGATCTGCTCTTCGAGCGTCCGCTTCGTCTGCTCGCCCTGGGCCTGGAGGCCGGTGTAGGCCGTGTCCTTCTCGGCGATCGACTTGTCCTTCGATGCCAGCATCTCGGCCTTGGACTTCATCTCGGAGGCGTTCGACTCGACGTATCGCTTGACGTCGTTCAGCATGCGAGCCGCGGCCGCCTCGTAGAGCGGGAGCAGCGCCTGCACGCTGGGGTTGCTGATCTGGTCCTTCGCCGCGATGTAGGAGACGCGGATCTTCTCGCCCGCGATCTTCTCCACTGCGCCGCCGGTTCCCGTCGCCTGGAACTTGTCCGGCGCGAACTCGAGCGTGAACTTCTCACGCCACTTGTCGAGCGCCGCGGCGAGAGCCTGCTGGATGGCGGCCTTGTCGGGCTTGCCCTGCGCGTTGCCGTAGCCGGTCGCCTCGGTGAGCTCGAGGTTGAAGTTGCTCTCCGCCTCGAACTTCTTCTGCCACTCAGCGGCCGCGGAGGCGTTCGTCGCGAGCTTCCCGCGTAGCTCCGTCGCCTCCTTGTCGGCGTTGTACCAGGCCACGCCCAGGCCGACCACGAACAGGAGAGAAACGACGAAGGGGATCGCGGACATGCCGCTCTCGCGACGGGGGAACTTCACCAGCATCACGCCCTCCCTGGCAGCCGTCCGGGTCCGTCCTCGAGGCTCGAGCCCGCACGGCGCAAGAACTGCGACGGGGTTCCCGGCCGATCCCGCCAGCGCGCCCTCCGCGCCAGCTTCTCGATCGTCCGGAGACTTCCACCCGCGCGGCCAGCCCAGGCCCGTGCGTTTGGAATCCGTCGTTGAGGTGGGAGGTTAGCCCCGGCGATTCCACAGGGTCAACGGAAAACGTGGTCGGTCTGCGATCGGCGGATTTCGCCGTCGGCCGGCGGGCGGGGCGACGGTCCACGCGCAGCGCTCCGGCGGAGCGGAACCACACGGGGAAGGTTGACACCGGCCGGGAGACGCGCCTACCGTACCTTGTTCCGGGAGCGGCTTCCCAGGCGCCCACGAGACGGGATCTGGGGCGCGCGCGGCGGCGGTCAACCACCGCGGTCCGAGTCGCGG
>JAIOPE010000077.1 GCA_021414065.1 Planctomycetota bacterium | reverse complement strand
CGCAGCGTCGGCTTTGTCAAGCCACGCAAGGGTCCCAACGCAGCGGGCGGCCCGCGGGCTCGTCCAGGCGCGGAGCTTCGTGCATGATCCGGGTTAGGGTCCGTCAGGCAATAACTGGTCCATCTGGTCACGCAGGTTGCTGACCGCTCGTAGGTCTGAACGCCGACGAGAGTGCTGCAACCTGCGCGCCGGCTTCGCCGCTGTGTTCCAGTGGCCTCCTGCGGCGTTGGGCTCGGCCGATGACTCGCTCCGTAGAGTCAACCGACCTCGCCCGCCTTGCAGGAGGCTCACCGGAACGCAGCCAAATGGACCACTTGTTGCCTTTACTTCCCGGTGATGGGAGCCGTCGCGCGCTTCAAGAAGAGCAGGGCGAAGCAGGTCTCGGTCGTGTGCTCGTTGCCGCCGCGCTCGTCCCAGGAGCCGTCTTCCTTCTGACGCGCGAGGATCTCCATCGCACCGTCGAAGTACCAGTCACGGTTGCCGACCCGAAGGACGTTCGTGAGTATGCCGGCTCGCTCGAGCGCGTAGAGCCAGTAGTAGTACCACTCGCCCCCTGGATGGAGCGGGTGGCGGTCCACTCCCCAGTGCCGGTCGAGCCACGCCCAGCCGCCGAGGATCAACTGTTCGGCCGCGGCCTGGTCCTTCATCCCGAAGCTCTTCGCCTTCATGCGGAGGAGTTCGTGCCGGGCGATCGCGATCGACCCGATGCCGGCGCACGTCATCGACCCCCAAACGCGCGGCTCTCGCACCGAGTAGTTGAATCCGGCGACGGCCTGCACGTCCACCGGCGTCGGCACGTATCCGCCCGTTCGGGGGATCGCGTGACCCTCTTCGAGGATCGACACCTGCCCTTTGGGGCCGTCCTTCTCGTGGTGCATCTCGAAGTGCCGGATGAGGCCGAGCCACGTGGCTTCGGCGACCGGGATGTTCATGCGCGACGCGGCGTGCAGGCCGAGGGCTGCGTACTGCGTGTTCGACGAGTCGGTGTTCGGCGTGACGCGGCCCGGCGTCGGGTAGCCCCACGATCCGAGCTGCGGCCCGGACTTCTCGATTGCGGCCGCGACGCGCTCGCACCACGCCCGGCGGTCCGGCGGCAGGTCGCGTCGCAGCGCGCGGGCCCCGTCGTCGGTCGTCAGATCCCGCTCGCCCTCCGGCGTGTAGGCGCGTTCGAACGCCATGAGCGCGACAGCGCGGTCGTACGTCTTCTCGGGCGTCGTCGTGAGCAGTTGTGCGAGCGCTCTCTCGAGTTGCGGGTCGGCGAGCGACGCGCCGCACGACGCCAGCGTGTACGCACCGAGCGCCGTGCTGCCGATCGGGTAGCCGCCGTAGGGCGCGAACGTGCCGTCGTCCTTCTGCAGCGTGCGAAGGTGCGCGACGCCGCGGTCGATCGCCTGGTCCACGTCGGCCTGGAACTCGTCGTAGCGGCAACGCTTCAGCGTGACGCGCGCGAAGTCGGAGGAGCCCGCGACGGTCTGCGGCTTGTCGCCGCGGTCGCGTTCGACCTTGTCAAGCACGTACGACAGCCGCACGCGCGCGCGAGCGACGACCCCCTCGGCCGGGTCGAACTCGAGGTCGGCTTCGGCGCGGCCGTCCCGGATGCGGTGGGAGTCGCCCTTGTCGGCCACGCCGCCCGATGCAAATGTGTACGTTGCGTGGAACTTCCTGACCGCACCGTCTGGGCCCACCCGCGTGCCCATCGGCTCGATGCTCCCGCGTACCTTGAACGGCACGATCCCGGTGATTCGGAAATCGCGGTCCGTCGTCTCCGCCAGGCGGAACGCGAAGAGCTGCGGCAGGTCCTCGCGCAGCAGCACGACCGGCGCATACTCGCCGTCGTCGCGCAGGTCGAACCCGTGGATCGTCGCGATCTCGGGGGCGCCGAGGACTTCCTTCCCGTCCTTCGAGTCCTTCGCGGGCGGCGAGACGGAACACCGCGCGTACCGGACGAAGTCCGACGGCTCGAGTCGCCAGGTCGCCACGGTGTCGGCCGCGACCGCAATGCCACGGGGGCCGTCGTCCGGCGCCGCCGCGGCGAGCAGCAGGACGAAGAGGAGCGCCCTGGCGGCGAGGCGTCGCATCATGGGGGGGAGGATTGACCTTTCGGGCGTGAGGTCCAAGCGCGCTTCCGACTCCGCACCGGAACCGGCCCGGACCGAGGAGTTGATGACCCCGCGCTCGTGGTGGGGCACCCGACGAGGTAGGGACGAGTTCCGACGGTACAGGGAGTGTAGCCCGCAGCGGGGGCGGGGAAGCTGCGGATCAGCGTGCGGCAGCCCGTGCGTACGCCGTAGGATGGTGCGATGCGGGTGACGACGAGCGTTTTCCTGGCGGTGGGTCTGTGCGGGCTCGGGACCGCGTCATGCACATCGGCCGACTCCTGGCCGAGGAACTCGCACGTGTTGACATCCCACCATCCCTGGCACGAGCCGCCCGCTCTGCTGACCGCCGGGGTACTCATGGCACCCGTGTTGTTTGCGGGGGCGACCTCCGTTCTGTTCGACGGCGGTGAGGATTTCCTCCAGCGCCACGTTGCGGTACTGACGTGGCCTGCGATGGTCGGCGCGTGGGTGGTGGGCACGGCGTTCTGCATCGCGTTCTTCCCGCTTGAGATCGTGGCGGCGGCCCACAACGACGAGCAGACCTACAACTACGTGGAGCCCAACCCCGACTTCGTCCCCGAGAACTATGTGCCGCCGACCCCCGACGCGGAGCCGATGCAGCGTCCCGACTGACGACGCCGGACGGGGAACTTGTCGCCGCCCGTTCGAGCCGGGAACATCCGGGGCTTCCCCGGAGGTTTCCGATGCGAGTCCTCGAAAACTACGTCCTCGGTGCGTGGCACGCCCCTGAGGGCAAGACGGCCGACCTGTTCGATCCGACGACCGGCGCGGCCGTCGCTCGCGCGGGGACCTCCGGCGTGGACATGAAGGCCGTGCTGGCGTTCGCGCGGGGAACCGGCGGGCCAGCGCTCCGCGAGATGACGTTTGCTCAGCGCGGCGCAGCGCTCGAGTCCGCGTGGAGGGCGATCCACGCGATCCGCGAGGAGTTGATCGATCTCGCGATCCAGAACGGTGGCAACACGCGGAAGGACGCGAAGTTCGACGTCGATGGCGCCATCGGCACGCTCTCGGCCTATGCCGTGTGGGCGAAGCAACTCGGTGACTCGAAGGTCATGCTCGACGGCGACGGCCTGCAGCTCGGCCGCACGCCGCGCTTCTGGGGCCAGCACATCCTCACGCCGCGTCTCGGCGCCGCGGTCCACGTGAACGCGTTCAACTTCCCCGCGTGGGGCCTCGCCGAGAAGGCGGCGTGCGCGCTGCTCGCCGGGATGCCGTGCATTGAGAAGCCCGCCACCGCCACCGCCGTCGTCTCCGAGCGACTCGTCCGCGCGATCGCGGAGACGAAGGCACTGCCCGACGGCGCGCTCCAGCTTCTCTGCGGTTCCGCGGGCGATCTGATCGACCACATGGGCCCGCAGGACGTGCTCGCGTTCACCGGCTCGGCCGACACGGCGCTCGTCCTCCGCAGCAAGGCGAACCTGCTCCGCTGGAGCGTGCGCGTGAACGTCGAGGCCGACAGCCTGAACGCGGCGGTCCTCGGCCCTGACGTCCGCGCCGGCGCCGACAGCGAGACGTGGAACCTCTTCCTCCGCGACGTCTTCACCGACATGACGCAGAAGACCGGCCAGAAGTGCACAGCGATCCGTCGCATCTTCGTTCCTGCGGAGATGGCCGACACGGTGCAGGCCGAGCTCTCGCAGCGCCTTGGCGCGGTGATCGTCGGCAATCCGGCGCTCGACGAAGTCCGCATGGGACCGCTCGCCACCGCGAGCCAGCGCGACGACGTGCGCGCCGGGATCGAGAAGCTCGCGACCGAGGCCGACATCGTCCACGGCGCGGTCGGCGAGTCGCCGAACCTCGTGGGATGCGAGAAGGGCGTCGGCTGCTTCCAGCAGCCCGTGCTGCTGCGGGCCCGCGACACCGCGACCGCTCGGATCGTCCACGAACACGAGGTGTTCGGACCGGTCGCGACCCTGCTCCCGTACACGGGCGGCGCGGCCGCAGCGGCGGAACTCGTCGGCCCTCGGTTCGGGCAAGATGGCCGATTAGGCCCTCGGACCGGGCTCGGTGCTTCCGGGCAGCGTCCACGGCGGCCCCGGCCGCGCGGGCGGCGGAGAGGAACTGGGCGGCTTCCGCGGCATGGCGCTCTACCAGCAACGCACGGCGCTCCAGGGCGACCGGGCGGTGATCGACAAGCTCTTCCCGAAGCCGACCCAGTCCGCCTGATCGCCCGACTCCAGCCGGACGTCTCCAGACTCCGATCCGGACGGTGATGGGCACCGTTCTGCCGCCGTCCACCGAAGCGCCGCTCGCGGACCCGCCGTGCGATGGCCTGGCGCCCGACGTGCGCATGGCGGCCCGCGGCGAAGACGCCGAGTGGTTCCGTCGGCTCCCGCCCGCGATGCAGGACGAGATCCGAGCGCGCCGGCGCGAGGCCGACGGGCGCGTCGTCGCGCGTCACGATACGAGGCGTCGCTCGTTCGGCTCCGGCGCGCTGCGCGGCGGAGCCGTGTTCCTGCTCACGCATCTCATGTTCGGCTACGCCGGGATCGTCGGCATCCTCGTCGCAGTCACTGTGGGCGCTCTGCTCGGGCTGGTCTGGACCTGGTTCGACGCCGGGCCGATGAAGAGTTGCATCTCGGCCGGGCCGGTCTACGCCACGGTCTGGCTCGCCACGAACAGCGCGGGCGCGCCTGTGTATCTGGTGTTCTTCGCGATGCTCATCGCCATGCCGTTCGCGGCCGTCGCCGGGACGTCGCGGGAGTTTCGGCAGGGCGACGGACTGGAGTAGCCGCGCGCTACTTGAGCGCGTCGGCCGCCGGCAACAGGTCCGCGGTGTCCGAAGGAAACCGGTAGCTCCCAAGCGTCAGCGTGCGGCGGCCGTCCTTCGGCTGCGACACGATCAACGTCACCGGCGCTCCGGCCTTGCGCTCAAGCGTCAGGCGGGCCTCGTCGGCGGGGGAGTCCGCGGCGGCAGGGTCGCGGGTCTCGAGCCCGAGCAGGGCGGTGATCCACTTGGTCGTCGCGGCGGACGCGGCGGGAGTGGAGTCCGCGCCCACCACGAGTTCGAATCCGGCCGCGCGCCGCTCGATCGAGAACGACGGCGCCCAGGTCTCGCCCACGCGGCGCTCCACGCGCACGGCCGTCACGTCGGCCTCGGTCCATCCGTGCAGGACCTTCGCCTCGAAGAGACTGGCCGCAGGGACCGCGATTCGGTCCACGGTCGAGTCAGCAAGAACGAGCACCCTGCCAGGGGCGTTGGGCACCGTGGCGACGCGGTCCTTGCCCGCGGGACTCTGGCCCCCGACGCGCACGGTCGGCAATTCGCCGTCGGCCACGCCGCTGCGCCCGGCGCGGATGGTGATCTCCTCCGGACCCAGGTCCGTGCCGTCGATCCAGTCGATCGGCCGCACGTTGCGCAGCACCGACACGAGCGAGCGGAGCGAGGTCTGCTTCGGTGCGAGCGGCCAGTCCGGCTCGACGACCCTCCAGTCGTCCGTTGGCTTCGTGCCGTCGCGGACGATCTCGAGGCGTTCGGCGACGCCGCCGACGTTGCGATCCACCACCATGCGCGTCAGTTGATCGTCGGGGAAGTCGGCGTTCTCGAACGTGAACAGCCCCGACCCGGGCGGGAAGAGGCGCTGCCACTCCCAGGACGTCGCTTCGTAGACGACGTCCGGGTCCTGTTTCGCGTCGAGGCGCGCGTAGTAGACGTCTCTCTTCGGATCGCATGCGCCGAACGTGCGTTTCACCGTGCCGTCGTCCAGCGTCACTGAGACGCTCCACCGCGGATCCGCGAGTCCGAGCTTCGCGAGATCCGCCGGGTCGGCCAGGTCCTTCGCGTGGAAGTCCGGTCCGAGTCGCTGCAGCATCTGCTGCACGCCGCCTGCGTTGACAGGGAGCCCCGGCCCGCCCGCCACCACCTTCCAGCCCTCCGGCTTGTCGGCCGGGCCGGAAGTGCGCTCCAGCACCACGCGGCGCCCCGGCGCGACCACCTCCACGCGCTTCGGGTTGTCGAGCTTCAAGGTCGGGAAGTCGCGGTCGCGGAACTGCGCGGGCTTCGGCTGCTCTGGGTCGGCGTCGCCGACGGCCGTCCTTCCGAGGCCGAGAAGTCCGCGCACGTCGGTCGCTGTCTCGAAGGCCCGCACGTCGTTCGTGCCGCCCATGAACCGGACGAACGCGCCCTTCGCGCCGGTCGAGCGACCGATCGCAACGTGCGTGAGCGGCTTGCCGCCCGCGCCGGTCAACCGGACCTGCGTCGCCCGCTCCGGGATCAGGTCCACGTCGCGGAGGGCGCCCGCGTCGTCGGTGCGCATTTCGGCGTCTCCACTGGCGAGCGCCTTGCAGAGATCCTCCACCGCGTTCACGTGGGCCGGGGCCCGGAAGGGCTTCGTCATCAGCCACCGTGCGCCGTCGCGTTCCACCACGAACGCGGGCTCGGCGCCCGCCGGGCCGGTGACCTCGATCTTCTCGACGTCGTTCACGGTGAACTTCTCCACCGCGAACGGCACGTAGTCGTCGGTGTCGGCGCCGCCCTCGTCCACCCGGGCGCGGGAGACTTCCTTGACGACCGTGATCGCCAGCAGGCCGGCGAAGAGGATTGCGACGGGAAGGACGCGCTTCATCGGCCGTGCTCCGTCTGCCACGCTTCGCGGCGGCGCATGCGCACGACGCCGATCCCGAGCCCGACCGCGAGGAGCGCAAGCGGGACGAACACGAGCGGCGTGAGCGTCCAGAAGAGGACCTGCCCTTCCTTCGGCGCGTCGAACCGGCGGTCCGTGGCCTGCTTGCTCCGGACGACGAGCAGGTCTTCGTCGAGCGTGAGCGCGTCGAGGCAGTTCAGGAGGAAGCTGCCGTCGCCGAGGGCCTCAGCGAACCCCTGCTGCCAGAGGCGTGCGCAACCGAGCAGGATGAGTTGCCCCGGTGCGGGCGTGACGTCGGAGGGCGCGCTGTCCGGCGGAGCGGGGCGGGGTCGGCCGTCACGCATCATGTCTTCCATCTTGAACGGCCAGGCCGGCCGCGCCTTCCCGGGGAACGCGTCCTGGAACTGGCCCCTCGCCAGCACCGCGAGCGGTCGCTCCTCGAAGCCGCCGGCCGGGACCT
Source organism: Planctomycetota bacterium (assembly GCA_021414065.1). Classification (GTDB taxonomy): domain Bacteria; phylum Planctomycetota; class JAJSAM01; order JAJSAM01; family JAJVHW01; genus JAIOPE01. Next base: position 54,247 of record JAIOPE010000077.1, on the reverse strand, counting down.
GGAACGTGAACTTCTTGTCGTCGGGGCTGACGGACCACGACCTCGGACTCGACGTGAACAGGGGCTTCGCGGAGATCGCGTTCTTCGCGAGGCGCGATGCGTCGAGCGTGACCGGCGTTCCCCAGACATAGAGATGTCGCGCGAGACCCCGAGCCCCTGCGCGTCGAGGATGGCGTCGAGGCCCGGGTCGGTCGTGGTCCGGTTTGCGGTGATGCGGCGCTCGACCTGCCGGTAGTCCCAGGTGTAGCGCTGCGCGGCGATCAGTGTCGGCTTGCCTTCGCGGAGAGCGCGGTTCACTTCCCACTGCTGGCGCTCGTCGAGGTCCGCCGGTCCGATCATCACGAGCGCGTCGTAGTCGTCGGGCATCGGCTCGTGGGCCGTGAGTCCGATGCGCTGCACGTCGAACTTCTCCCGTTGCAGCATCTGCTCGATGCCGGCGAACGGGTCGGGAAGCTCACGCTTCATCTGCTGGTACATCTGCTTCAACTGCGGGTCCATCGGCTCGGGGCCGAGGTAGAGCGCGATCTTCGGGGGGCGTGCGCGGACGAGGCGGGCGACGGTGTTCGCAGTCAGGTACTCGAGGTCGGAGAGCCGCTCCGGAACGATCGGCTGGAGCAGTTCCTCGTCCTTCTCGCGGTACCGGATGGCGATCGTCGAGTAGATGAGCTTCGTGGACTGCTCCGTGGCTCCGAACGAGCTCACGGGGAAGGGTCTCACGCCCTTCGCCGCGGCACGCCGCTCCTTGCTCTTCTCCGGATCCGCCGCCGCCTTCTCAAGCGCCTTCTCGGGGTTCTCGTCGTCGATGTTCGTTTCGTCCTCGACGACGGCGTTCTTCGCGCTCTGATGCGAGACGCGGGCCACGATCCGGCCGCGGCTCGCGATCTCGAGCTCGTGCAACCGGTCCATCACCTGCCGCTCGAGCGCGTCGTACTCCTTCGGCATCTCGTCGCGCGGCGACACGAAGTACGTGACCCGGATCGGAACCTTGGCGCGCTCCAGGATGCGGACCGTGCCGCCGGAGAGCGTGTAGAGGTGATCCTCCGTGAGGTCCGCGCGCGCCCAGCTCTCACCGGCGGTGATGCGCCCGACGAGCATGGCGCAGCCGAGCGCCAGCGGCGTCCCGACGGCGAGCACCGCGCCGCGACCGGGGCTGCGGCGCACGCCGACGTAGAGGGTGTTCAGCCAGAGGAACGCAAGCGTCCAGGCGGCGAAGTAGCACGCGTCCGCGAGCTCGACCACGCCCTTGGCGAACGCGGCGTAGTGGCTCCAGCCGCCGACCATCGATTCGATCAGCCCTCCGACCCAGCCGAACCGTGCACCGAGCAGCGTGCCGACGATCTCGGTGCCGAGGATGAGCGAGACGATGGCGATCGCGGCCGTGGCGATCACTGCGAGGAGTTGCGAGCGCGTCAGGCCCGAGAAGAAGATGCCGCCGGCGCACCACATCGCAGCGATGAGTGTGTTGCCGAGGTAGCCCGAGACGATCGTTCCGACGTCCGGATCGCCGAGGACGACGACCGCCAGCGGCAGCGTCAGCGTGCAGGCGAGTCCCAGCAGCAGGAACGAGAACGACGCGATGAACTTCCCGAGGACGAGCTCGCCGTCCCGCATCGGGAACGTCAGCAGCATCTCGTAGGTGTTCTCCTGCCGCTCCTCGGCCCACGACCGCATGGTGACGAACGCGGCAAAGAGCGCGACGCCCCACGGGAGGGTGTCGAAGAACATGCGCAGGTCGGCGGTGCCCTGCGCGAAGAGGGCGAGCACCTGGAAGAGCTGCACGAGGACCACGAACAGGATCAGAAAGACGTACGCGAGCGGCGAGTGGAAGAGCTGCGAGAGCTCACGCCGCGCGACGACGAGGGCGTTCCTCATGCTGCGGCTCCGGTCGGGGTCGGATCTGCGGCTGGAGCTGTCGGCTGCGCGTGGATGTGCCCGCCGCTCCGCTGCGTGAGCGCGAGGAACAGGTCCTCGATGCTCGGCTCGCGCGGGGCGAGCTCGGTCAGCACCCAGCCGCGGGACGCCGCGAGCGCGCCGATCCGCGCCGCGAGCCCTTCGGCCGTCTGGACGACGTCGAGCGCCGCTCCACCGGGCACGATCGTCACCTTGCCGGCGCCCGTCAGCCCGGCGAGTGCGTCGCCGGCTCCGGCGACGGCCGTCGCGAATCCAACGCGTACGTGCGTTCGCATCTCGGCGTGGCGGAAGAGCTCCGGCACGGTGCCCTTGGCGACGACGCGACCTGCGCTCATCACGATGAGCCGGTCGGCGAGAGCGCTCGCCTCCTGCAGGATGTGCGTCGAGAGGATCACGGTCTTCGTCTTCGCGAGTTCGCGGACCAGCGCACGGATCTCCACGATCTGGTGCGGGTCGAGGCCCGACGTCGGCTCGTCCAGGATCACGATCTCCGGATCGTGGAGGAGCGCCTGGGCGAGCGCGGTGCGCTGTTTGAACCCCTTCGAGAGCTGGAGGACGGGCTTGTGGAAGACGGCGGCGATGCCGCACGTCTCGGCCACCCACTCGATCCGGTCACGCAGCTTGGCCCCCGCGAGTCCGCGGGCCCGGCCGACGAAGTGGAGGCATTCCTGCACCTCGAGGGCGGTGTAGAGCGGGAGCTGCTCCGGCAGGTAGCCGATCCGGCGGCGCGCCTCGAGTGGCTGCGACACGATGTCGAACCCTGCCACCGTGGCGCGTCCCGCGGTGGGAACGAGATACGTCGTCAGGATGCGCATCGTGGTGGTCTTGCCCGCGCCGTTCGGTCCGAGCAGGCCGACGACCTCGCCCGCCCGCGCCTCGAACGAAGCGTCTTCGAGCGCCGCGAACGAGCCGTACCTCATGCAGAGTCCGGTCGCTTCGATCACTGGGGTCTCTCCTTCGGAACCATCTGACGAACGATGCGCTCGGAGAGCGAAAGCGGCGTGCTTCGGTCGTGGATCACGCCCGCCAGCAGTCACGCTCGTGCGACGACCCCTCGCCGATCCCGAAGTTCTCCATCAACCGCGCGGCGTCGATCCGCGTGAACCCGGGGAAGCGGGCGACCATGTCTGCGATCTGCTCCTCGCGGGCGAGGAACCGCACAGCGAGGAGGTACTCGCGGAAGTCCTTGCACTGCTTCGCCGTCTCGGCGCCGGCTGCGGCGACGTCGCGGATGAAGGCGAGCGTCGCGCGGTCCGCCGGGACGCCAGCGGAGGCTGCTCGGTCGATGGCGTCGTCGTCCATCGACGCGATCTTCACGAAGTCGCAGCCCGCGAGCGCGTTCCAGATCGCGTCGCGGCTGTTCAGCACGTCCGCCAGCGGCAGGGTGCGCTGGAGGCACGTCAGAACCAGGCGCTCCCGGGCGTACGCTTCGTCGTCGGGGAGCATGCCCCACTCGGCGTCGTGGAACGCGTGATGTGCCGGATGCTCTGCGACCCATCCGCAGCGGGTACGGCCGTCGCCTGTGCCGCAGTCCGTGGGGGACTGCGATGCGGCGACTCCGTGGCTCTGCTCTGCAATCGTCACCAGCACCTCCTTTGGGGGAAGCGGGGGAGTGTACCGACCCGGCGCGGGTGGCAGAAGTCCGGCGGGCCGGGATGCGCGATCGACCGGACGGCGGAGCCGCGGCGCGCGGTCCCCGCGGACCTCCGAGGTACCTTGTTCCGGTGCGCTCGGTTCTCACCGCCCTGTCGATCGTCGCCCTGGCGGCGTGGGCCGTGGCGTTCTCGTGGTTTCTCTCCGACACGCACCGTCTCGGCGGCGACGCTCTGAACGGTCATGCCGACGGCGTCCGGTTCGTCGTCGCGGACCACGGGCGCGAGGTGCAGGTCACCGAGGAGGACTGGCGCGCCAACCGCGCGCTCGCGTTCGCGATGTTCGCGTCGCTCCTGCCTGCGATGGCCGGGGGCGGATACCTGCTCTTTCGCCATGTCATCCCGCGGGCGATCTTCACGCGGGGGGACGACGAGACCGCGGCGGCGGAAGCCCGAGTGCGGGCGTCCGGCGCAGCGAGCGCCGAGTTGCGATGTGGCGGACGCCTGGGGTGGGCCAACTTCGGCGGGAAACTGATCCGGGTTGCGGTCCATCCGGGCGGGATCCACGTGAAGCCGCTCTGGGTGCGTGCGTTCGCGGTCGATGCGGCGAGAGTTCGGTCGGTGACCCGAAAGAAGATCTTCGGCGGTGAGATCGTCGAGATCTCGCACGACTCACCCGACGTGAAGTCGCCGATCCTGCTCGAGTGCGCCCGCGAGGCGGCGTTCGTCGCCGCGCTCGAGCGCCTCGTCCGGACCTGAGCCGAAAGCTCGCGGTCGCCGCTCGGATGGCGCGGCGCGCATCGTCGGCATTGCGCGGTGCCGGCGCCGGTGGCGCGACCCGAATCGAAACCCACGAGCCACGGGACGCTGTCCTGGCCGTGATCCGCGGAGTCGGCCCCAAGACGGAACCCTCAGCGTCAGGACCGTCAGGTCACGCAAGGGTTCCAACGCAGCGGGCGGCCCGCGGGATTCGATGGATGCCGCGCGCCCTCGGCCGCTACGTTCCGCCGATGCCCGCGGTCGGTCGATCGGACACGTCGTCGTGAGCACCAAGCCCCGCACGGCGGCGCGCCGTGTCTTCGCGACCGCGCTCGGCACAGTCGTCGCGCTCGTCCTGCTCGAAGCCGGACTGCGCATCACCGACGCTCTGCGAGGCACGTACACGCTCTCCGACGACGCTCGCCGCGCCCGATCCGAGAGTCCGTGGATGGCATCTACCGACGTCGAACTCGTCTACGTCCACCGGCCGATGACGCGGGCCGAGGGCGAGCTGAAGATCGAGTCCCACGGGGTGCTCCGCCCAGTGGACGTCGCTCCGCGGAAACGGGACGGCAGCGTTCGCATCGCGGTGATCGGCGACTCGATCGGGGCTGCGCTCTCCCTTCGCTACGAGGATCGGTTTCCCGCAGCGCTCGAGCGGCGCCTCGGGGCGGGCGGCGTCCCATCCGAGGTGCTGAACTTCTGCGTGAACGGGTACGACACCGTCCAGGAAGCTCGACTCCTGGAGACGTCGGTGGCGCCGCTCGCCCCCGATGCGGTCCTGCTTGTCTACTGCCTGAACGACCCGGCCGAGAGCGTGACTCCGCTCGGGTGGTTCCGCGAGCAGTCGCCGCCGCCGTGCCGCGCGTGGGCGTTCCTGTCAAGCGCCCTGGGCGGTGCCCTCGGGAGGCCCGCCGGCCGCCCGTTGGCTCCGGGCGCCGGTCCCATCGGTCCCGCAGCTTCGACGTGGCGCCGGATGTACGATCCCGGAGCCGAGCCGTGGCAAACCGTGACGCGAGGCCTGGACCGTGTCGCGGCGTGGTCCGCGACCACGCGGGTGCCGGTGCTCGTCGCCGTCGCGCCGCTCCTCGACGCGGAGGACCCGGCGGGCGAGTCTACTCGCGGCTTCCGGGAGCAGGTCGCAGCTGCGATCGCGGCCCGTCGACTCGCCGCAGTGGATCTGCAGTCCGCGGTCGCCGCCCACCCCCTGGCCGACGTCGCGCTGTCCGACGGCGACATCTACCACTTCGGGGCCAGGGGCCACGCGATCCTGGCGGATGCACTCGTCCCCGCGGTCCGACGCCTGGTCGGACGGTGACGTCGGGACGAGTTCCGAGGGCACAACCACGACTTCAGCTCGGCGATCCCTTGAGAACGATCTCGATCCGGCGCGAGCACACCCAGCACTCCCAGCCTCGGCCCTCCGCGTCTGCGGGGAGCATCAGGTGACGGCACTTCCGGCACATCACCTCGGTCGGGTACGCGTCCTGGGGAACCTCTACGGTGCTCACCGCGAGTCGCAGGGCCTCAGGCACGTCCGGTTCGCTCACGGACGCGTTGCTACGAGACCCCGGTGCCGTCGCCCCTGAAATCCCGTCGGTGAGAGAGCGTCGCCGCATCCGATCGGAGCAACCGGCGCGGGTTGCCGTTCCCCGATCGCTCTCCGCAGCCGCGCGTCTGACTTCGCGACGGGCGTCGCGGCGTGGCACCCGCAGCCATCCGCATGACCGAGCCCGACTGGATCCGGCGACGCCCTCTGACGGACCGTCCGTGACGGATCGTCGGCGTCGCACCGCTGCATCCGACAGCGTGGCGGGCTCGGCGCGGGGCCGGGCTCGCGGGATCGCCCGGAAAGATATGGACCCAGCGGCCCGCATCGTGCAGTTTCGAGGTTTCGCGCCCCTCCGTCGCGGGAGATCGCGTCCGAACACCCTGCCCGAGTCGTCGGCCGAACGGCCTGACCGGGAACGGAAGTCGGACGTGACCCCCTGCTCAGGGCGGGCGTAGCTCAATGGTAGAGCGGTAGCCTTCCAAGCTACCTACGAGGGTTCGATTCCCTTCGCCCGCTCCAGGGCGGGGGAGGCGGCGCCCGAGTGGGTTGTGGAAGTTGGTTGCCGTCTCCTGCTGGGACCGCGGTGCGGGTCCTGGCGGCGTCGCCGAACGGTTCGGCAGCGTGTCCGGCAGCACTTACGACGGAGAGTTCGAGGCCGGGTACGCGAAGTGCGGGACACCGCCGCGGGACGTTCAAGCTGCTGCTGCCGTAGCTCAGCGGTAGAGCACCTCCTTGGTAAGGAGGAGGTCATGGGTTCAAGTCCCATCGGCAGCTCAGACGGCAGCTCAGACAAGTCCCTTGCGGCGGCGTTCCGAGTCGGGCGACCCAGGCGGCGCGGGCGCGGACCCGGGACCGCCACGGAGGAATGGAGAGGCGCACATGGCTAAGGAAACATTCGTTCGCAAGAAGCCGCACGTCAACGTGGGCACGATCGGTCACATCGACCACGGCAAGACCACGACCACGGCGGCAATCCTGAAGTGCATGTCCCACAAGGGCATGGCGCGCTTCAAGGAGTACGCCGACATCGCCAAGGGCGGCACGGTTCGCGACTCGAGCAAGACGGTCACGATCTCCGTGGCGCACGTCGAGTACGAGAGCGACAACCGCCACTACGCCCACGTCGATTGCCCCGGGCACGCCGACTACATCAAGAACATGATCACGGGCGCAGCGCAGATGGATGGCGCGATCCTCGTGGTTGACGCGGCGGACGGCCCGATGCCCCAGACGCGCGAGCACATCCTGCTCGCCCGCCAGGTCGGCGTCCCCTACATCGTGGTCTGGCTCAACAAGTGCGACCTCGTGGACGACCCGGAACTGCTCGAGCTCGTCGAGCTCGAGGTTCGTGAGCTCCTCACGAAGTACGAGTTCCCCGGCGACAAGGTCCCGGTCATCCGGGGCGCGGCCCTTCCGGCGCTCAACTCCGAGAGCGCGGACGATCCGGCTGCGAAGCCGATCTACGAGCTCCTGGCCGCCCTCGACGCCTACATCCCTGAGCCGAAGCGCGAAGTGGACAAGGCGTTCCTCATGCCGGTCGAGGACGTGTTCTCGATCAAGGGCCGCGGCACGGTCGCCACGGGCCGCATCGAGCGCGGTCGCGTGAAGGTCGGTGAGGCTCTCCAGATCATCGGGCTGCGTCCCGAGATCCTCGAGACCACGTGCACCGGCGTCGAGATGTTCCAGAAGACGCTCGATGGGGGCGAGGCCGGCGAGAACGTCGGCATCCTCCTGCGCGGCGTTGAAAAGGAGCAGATCGAGCGCGGCATGGTGCTCGCGCACCCGAAGACGATCACGCCTCACACGACGTTCGAGGCCACGGTGTACATCCTCAGCAAGGACGAGGGTGGCCGCCACACGCACTTCGGAGTCGGATATCGCCCGCAGTTCTACTTCCGTACGACCGACGTCACGGGCGCCGTCACCGAGCTCAAGGGCGCGGAGATGGTGCTCCCGGGCGACAACGTCACCATGAACGTCGAGCTCATCTGTCCGATCGCCATGGAAGAGGGCGTTCGGTTCGCCATCCGTGAGGGTGGCCGCACGGTGGGCGCAGGCCGCGTCACCAAGATCATCAAGTGAGGCGGTAGTCCGTGGCCAAGACTCTGAACCGTGAGTGGGTGAGCCTGGAGTGCACCGTCTGCGGGCAGCGGAACTACCGCACGCCTCGCAAGACGAAGGGCACTTACAAGCTTGATCTGACGAAGTACTGCTCCACCTGCCGCAAGGCCGTGCAGCACAAGGAGAAGAAGAAGTAGTCTCAGGACGAGAACCAGGCGCCGCCGCCCCCGCGGCGGCGCCACCGCCCGCCGCGTAACCGGAGGACGCTAGCTCAATTGGTAGAGCAGTCGATTCCAAATCGACAGGTTGGGGGTTCGAGTCCCTCGCGTCCTGCCAGCCGCACGGGGTCGGACGCCGGATCGCACCGGATCTTTGGCCCACAATGGGCCGACCTGTCTCCGAGTTGGGGCGGGGCGACGCTCGGCGCCGGGAACTGGCGTGGCTATGACGTGAGCTGACGCGAACTGACGCAAATCTGACGCAAGACGTGAGTTGACGTCGGCATGACTGTGGGCGGCCACCGTCGCGCTGAAGTCGTGTCCGGCCTATGAGACGGCGCATCAACGGAGACGTGGTAGACCCAAGTGTTCAAGGTCCACAAACCAGGCCAGGCGAAGCTCACGAGGACGATCACGTTCCTCGCGGGCCTCTTCCTCGTTGTCTGGGGATGCCGGTCCGCCCTGATCGAGCTGCCGTCGTTCTGGCGGCGACTCGGCGACTCGTGGAACGAGATCCTCTTGGATGCGAAGCCCACCGAGGCGTGGACGGCCGACCTGGTCCTGATCGAGTCGAAGTTCTCGCCGGCGCTCACGATGGCGGCGGTGCTCCTCGTGTTGGCGACGCTCTGGGTCTTCTGGATACTCAATCGGCCCAAGGTTGCCGACTCGCTGGTGGACATGGAGTCGGAACTACAGAAAGTCTCCTGGCCGAGTTTCTCGGATGCCTGGCAGAGCACGCTGGTCGTGAGCGGTTTCACCGCGCTGATCGTCGGGCTAGTCTTCGGCTACGACCTCGTGATCAAAGGGATCATTGAGCTCATCGTGCCGCGCGGAGGGATCTAGCGCCATGGCCCTCAGATGGTTCGTGCTGCGCGTGCAGAGCGGTCGCGAGGACCGGATCTGCGAGAACCTCCAGAAGCGCGTGTGCGCCGCGGGGCTCGAAGCGTCCATTCCTCGTATCCTGGTCCCCACCGAGACCGTCTCGGAGATCAAGAACGGGAAGAAGCGGAACTACCGCCGGAAGATCTACCCGGGTTACCTCCTGGTTCAGATGGACCTGACGGATGATGTCTGGTTCCTGATCCGCGAGACCGGTGGCATCGGAGATTTCGTCGGCGCCCACGGGCGTCCGGCTCCCATGGAGCCGTTCGAGGTCGAGAAACTGCTGGCCGACATGGAGCGGACGCAGGAGAAGCCCAAGGTCAAGATCGAGTTCCAGAAGGGCGAGTCGGTCAAGATCAAGGAAGGTCCCTTCGAGAGCTTCGAGGGAATCGTTGACGAGGTCTTCCCCGACAAGGGCCTCGTGAAGGTCGTCGTGACCATCTTCGGGCGTCCTACGCCCGTTGAGCTCGAATACTGGCAGGTCGAGGCCATCTAGGAGCGGACTCATGGCGAAGAAGGAAGTCACTGCCAAGATCAAGCTGCAGATCCCCGGCGGGCAGGCCACACCGGCCCCCCCGGTGGGCCCTGCGCTGGGTCAGCACGGCGTCAACATCGGGCAGTTCGTGAAGCAGTTCAACGACAGGACGAAGGACCAGCTCGGTCTCGTGCTGCCGGCGATCATCACGGTCTACAAGGATCGGTCGTTCGACTTCATCCTGAAGTCGCCGCCCGCGTCCGTGCTCCTGAAGCGGGCCGCTCAGCTCGCCAAGGGCGCCGCGACGCCCGGTCGCGAGAAGGTCGCGACGGTCACGCGGAAGCAGTGCGAGGAGATTGCGAAGATCAAGATGGAGGATCTCGGTGCGGGTTCGCTCCCGGCCGCGGTTCGCATGATCGAAGGCACAGCCCGGTCGTCCGGGATTGCCGTCGAGGGCTAGGAAAAGCATCGCGTCATCACCCGGGCCCGCGGCCGTTCAGCGGACCCCCGGGGAGCGAGGAGGAACATGCCGAAGTACAGATCGAAGCGGTACCGCGCCGCAGTCGTGAGCGTGGACCGAGCCAAGCGCTACCCCCTCGAAGAGGCGGTGGCCATCGTGAAGAAAAACGCTGGCGCCAAGTTCGACGAGACCGTCGAGGTCTCGATGCGGATCGGCGTGGACCCGAAGAAGGGTGACCAGCAGGTCCGCGGAAGCGTCATCCTTCCGCACGGTCTTGGCGGTCGCACGCGCACCGTGCTCGTGTTCGCCGAGGGCGAGCGCGCGAAGGAAGCTCTTGCCGCCGGCGCGGACCACGTCGGTGGACCGGAGTTGGTGGACAAGGTCGCCGCCGGCTGGACGGAGTTCGACGTCGCCATCGCAGTGCCAGGCATGATGCGATACGTCGGCAAGCTCGGTAAGGTGCTCGGTCCGGCTGGCAAGATGCCGTCGCCGAAGGCCGGCACTGTCTCCGACGACGTGACGACGGCCGTCAAGGCGTACAAGGCCGGCAAGGTCGAGTACCGAGTTGACGCCGGCGCAAACGTCGCCGGGCCGGTCGGCAAGGCGTCCTTCGCCCCTGAGAAGCTCCTTGAGAACGTGCGGGCGTTCATGGACAGCGTCCGCGCCGCGAAGCCGCACACGTCCAAGGGAACCTACATGAGGAGGGTCGTCGTATCCTCCACGATGGGTCCCGGGGTCCAGGTCGACATCGTGTGAACCCATGAGCAAGCAACTCAAGAACTGGCTGCGTGAGGACGTCAAGCGCCGGATCGGCAACGACCGCGACGTGATCGTTCTGCGCCTGGACAAGTTCACCGTCGCCGGCGCCAACGACCTCCGCGGTTCGCTGCGGAAGCAGGGCGCTCGCATGACGGTGCTCCGCAACCGCGTCGCCCGCAAGGCGTTCGACGAGCTTGGCATCGTCGGAGCCGGGGAGATGCTGAAGGGGATGAGCGCGATCGCGTACGGAGGCAAGGACGGCTTGCCCGCGGTTTCGCGCGTCGTCACCGAGTGGACGAAGAAGAACAAAGACTCAGGTCTCAAGGTCCTCGGCGGCAGCCTCGACGGGCAGGCGCTGACGGCTCCGGAGATCGAGGCTCTGGCGTCGTTGCCCGGCAAGCAGGAGCTGTTGGCCATGATCGCTTCGGCGGTCTCGGCTCCCATGCAGACCATCGCTTCGCAGGTGAACGAGATGATCGCGGGCGTGGCCCGCGCCGTCGACGCTGTGCGTGAACAGAAAGAGAAAGCGGCCTAGTTTCGGCCCCGTTGCGGGCTGAACGCCCGGGAGGATTTCAGGAATGTCGGAAAACGTCAGTCAGGTGATCGAGCTGCTCAAGGGCATGAACGCGCTCCAGCTCGCGGACCTCAAGAAGCAGATCGAGTCCGTGTTCGGCGTCACCGCAGCCGCCCCGGCCGCGGCCGCCGCCGCTCCGGCCGCCGCAGCGGCAGCCGCCCCCGCGGAGGAGAAGACCTCCTTCAAGGTGGAGCTGCTCGAGGCGGGCGCCAACAAGATCAACGTGATCAAGGAGGTCCGTGCCATCACGGGTCTCGGCCTCAAGGAAGCCAAGGACCTCGTCGAGAAGGCTCCCTCGGTGGTCAAGCCGGACTGCTCGAAGGAAGAGTCCGACAAGGTCAAGGCCCAGCTCGAAGCCGCGGGCGCCAAGGTCAAAGTCTCGTAGTCGCAGGTGGTCGCCGCGAACCGGCGGCCTCCGCGGCCACGCCTCTGACCGCATTGCACGCAACGACGCACTGCGCTTGTTCCCGCGCGGGAGTCCGTGCCTCCGCAAGGGGGTTTCGGGTCTTCCGCGCCGGGCGATTCTGCCTACCCCGGACTCCCGGGAGCGTTCCGCTCCCGGGAGGTTCCTTCTGTCGTCGGAGTGAGGATCGATGAGCCGCAACGCAGCCCCCCCCGAGACACTCACGTACGGCAAGGTCCGCGAGGTTGTGGACGTTCCCAACCTCGTGGCTCTGCAGACGTTCTCGTACGCGGACTTCCTTCAGTCCGAGATCCCGTACGGTGAGCGGAAGAACCTCGGTATGGAGGCCATCCTCCGCGAGGTCTTCCCCATCAAGGCGTTCAACGGGGAGATGTCGCTCGAGTACGTCGGCTACGAGCTCGGCCGCCCGCGGTACACCCCCGAGGAGTGCCGTCGTCTTCGGCTGACGTATGGCGCGCCATTCAAGGTGCGAGTCCGTCTGCAGAAGGAAGAGCCCGTCGAGGAGGAGGTGTACCTCGGCGAGGTGCCCCTCATGCTCGGTGGCGGCGAGTTTGTGATCAACGGCTCGGAGCGCGTGATCGTGACGCAGCTCCACCGGTCGCCGGGCGTGGACTTCTCGGTGGACGTCCAGGCCGGTGAGCGCAAGCTCCACTCGTGCTGGGTCATCCCGGAACGCGGCTCGTGGATCGAGCTCAACGTCAACAAGAAGGACGCGCTCCAGGTCAGGATCGACCAGAGCGGCAAGTTCCCCTGCACGTCGCTGCTCCGCGCCTTGGACGCGAAGTACTCCGCGGACAAGCAGATCCTTGAGGTCTTCTATCGCACGAAGACGGTCGCGCGCACGTCGCGCACGTTCCGCGAGTCGATCCTCGGGAAGCGCACCGCCGAGGAGATCGTGAACCCGGAGACGGGCGAGATCCTCTGCGAGGCGCTTGAAGTCGTCACCGAGCCGATCACCGATGCGGTCGCGAAGTCGCCCGTCGAGTCGGTCTCCATCCTCGAGGACGTGGAGGATCCGCTGATCCTCAACTCGCTCGCCGAGGACACGACCAACTCGCACGAAGAGGCGTTGCTCAAGATCTACGGGCGCCTGCGCCCGGGCAATCCGCCGAACATCGACAAGGCGAAGGAGCTTTTCCGCGAGAAGTTCTTCGACCCGGCGCGCTATCGCCTCGGCAAGGTCGGGCGGTTCCGTCTGAACCGCAAGTTCGGTCTCGACATCCCCGAGACCGAGCAGACGTTGCAGCCGGACGACCTGATCAACTGCATCAAGTACCTCCTGAAGCTCCGCAAGGGCGACGGCGAGATCGACGACATCGACCACCTCGGCAACCGCCGCGTGCGGTCCATCGCCGAGCTCGCTGCCGACGAGTTGCGCAAGGGCTTCCTCAAGCTCCGCCGCACCGTGCAGGAGCGCATGAACATGGATGAGCCCCAGAAGCTCACTCCGCGGGGATTGATCAATTCGAAGACGATCTCGTCTGCGATCGACTACTTCTTCGGTCGCGGCGAGCTGTCACAGGTGGTCGACCAGACCAACCCGCTCTCGCAGTTGACGCACGAGCGTCGCCTGTCGGCCCTCGGACCGGGTGGTTTGAACCGCAAGCGCGCCGGGTTCGAGGTGCGCGACGTGCACATCTCCCACTACGGTCGCATCTGCCCGATCGAGACGCCTGAAGGCACCAACATCGGTTTGATCAGCTCGCTGGCGATCTACGCCGGCGTGGACGACTACGGGTTCCTCGTGACGCCGTACCTGGTCGTTCACAAGGGCAAGGTGACCGAGGAGATCCGGTACCTGCGCGCCGACGAGGAGACCGCCGGTATCCTCGTGCCTGCGGACGCTGACGTTGACCCGAAGCACGTACTCGTGGGCGAGCGCGTTCTTGCACGCAAGCTTGGCGACTTCGTCCACGTAGATCGCGATGAGGTCCAGTACATGGACATCTCGCCGCGTCAGGCGGTCGGTGTCTCCGCGGCGCTGATCCCGTTCCTCGAGCACGACGACGCGAACCGCGCGCTCATGGGATCGAACATGCAGCGCCAGGCCGTGCCGCTCGTCTGGACGGACCCCCCGGTCGTCGGTACGGGCATGGAAATCCACGTCCCGAAGCACTCGGGCATGGTGGTCGTCTCGGAGAGCTCCGGCACCGTGACGTACGTGGATGCCACGCGCATCCTCGTGGACGAGAAGGAGTACCGCCTCCGCAAGTTCACGGGTCTCAACGAGCGCACCTGCCTCAACCAGATCCCCTGCGTCTCCGAAGGTGACAAGGTCAAGAAGGGGCAGGTCATCGCCGACGGCGGTGGCACCCGGAACGGCGAGCTCGCGCTCGGCAAGAACGTGCTGGTCGCGTTCGTGAGCTGGGAGGGATACAACTTCGAAGACGCGATCATCGTCTCGGAGTCGCTCCTCAAGCGCGACGTCTACACCTCGATCCACATCGAGGAGTTCGAGATCGAGATCCGCGAGACGAAGCTCGGACGCGAGGAGTTCACGCGCGACATTCCGAACGTCTCGGAGAAGGCGCTCCGCAATCTCGACGAGACCGGCGTGATCCGCATCGGTACCCGCGTCAAACCGGGCGACGTGCTCGTCGGCAAGGTGGCGCCGAAGAGCAAGAGCGAACTGTCTCCCGAGGAGAAGCTCCTCCACGCGATCTTTGGCCGTGCAGGCGAGGACGTGAAGAACGACTCCCTCGAGGTTCCCCCGGGCGTCGAGGGAATCGTCATCGAGGCCGAGAAGTTCACCCGCAAGGTGAACGTGACCGAGGACGAGCGGCAGCGCAACCTCGGTGAGATCAAGCGCCTCGAGCGCGGGTTCACGAGCGACCTGAAGTCGCTGATGCGCGAGGTCGTCGACAAGGTCCAGGGCGCCTACAAGGGCAAGCTCGCCGACCCGGCCACCGGCAAGCCGTTCGCCATCGAAGAAGAAGCGAACGTCAACGAGGTTCGCGATCTTCGGGACCGTCTCAAGTCCGAGATCATCCACTCGCCGGACGGGGACGCGAAGGACCGCTCGCTGCGCGTCGTGAAGGACATCTACGACCGCATCGACACGCTGGAGAACGAGAAGAACAAGCGCGTCAACCGCCTGTCGCGAGGCGATGAGCTTCCGACCGGCGTACTCGAGATGGTCCGCGTCTACATCGCGAACAAGCGCCACCTGTCCGTCGGCGACAAGATGGCCGGACGCCACGGAAACAAGGGCGTCGTCTCGCGCATCCTCGCCGAGGAGGACATGCCGTACCTCGAGGACGGCACCTCGGTGGACATCATCCTGAACCCGCTCGGCGTGCCGTCACGCATGAACGTCGGCCAGATCCTCGAGACCCACATCGGCTGGGCCGCGAAGAAGCTCGGGAAACGGATCGTGACGCCGGTGTTCGACGGATGCACCGAGGCGCAGATCGAAGAGATGCTCACGAAGGCCGGCTTCCCCAAGACCGGCAAGACGAAGCTCTTCGACGGACGCACCGGCGAGCCGATGGACCAGGAAGTCACGGTCGGCATCATCTACATGCTGAAGCTTCACCACTTGGTTGACGACAAGGTGCACGCTCGCGCGACGGGGCCCTACAGCCTCATCACGCAGCAACCTCTCGGCGGCAAGGCCCGGTTCGGTGGCCAGCGTTTCGGCGAGATGGAAGTCTGGGCGCTCGAGGCGTACGGCGCCTCGCACGTGCTCCAGGAACTTCTCACGGTCAAGTCGGACGACGTCGACGGCCGCACGAAGATCTACGAGTCCATGGTGAAGGGCACCAACATCCTCGAGGCTGGCACGCCGGTGTCGTTCGACGTGCTCTGCCACGAGATCAAGGGTCTCGGGCTCAACATCGAGCTCGAGAAGCGCGTCCTCTAGGCTGACCACGGCCCCGGAAGCGGAATCCCCCACGGAGACGAGAAGACGATGCTTGAGAGCTTCTACAGCAAGGTCAACGACTACGCTTCGGTGAAGATCCGCCTGGCGAGCCCCTCGGACATCCGGTCCTGGAGCTACGGCGAGGTCAAGAAGCCGGAGACGATCAACTACCGCACCTACCGTGCGGAAAAGGACGGCCTGTTCTGCGAGCGCATCTTCGGTCCCGAGCGGGACTGGGAGTGCTTCTGCGGCAAGTACAAGGGCATCAAGCACAAGGGCATCATCTGCGACCGTTGCGGCGTGAAGGTGACGCACAGCCGCGTCCGCCGCAAGCGGATGGGCCACATCAACCTCGCCGCGCCCGTCGTTCACATCTGGTTCTTCAAGGCGATGCCGTCGCGCCTCGGCACGCTCCTCGGCATGAAGACGAGCGCCCTCGAGCGGGTCGTCTACTACCAGGACTACGTGGTCGTCGACGCCGGTGACACGAACCTGAAGGAGGCTCAGCTTCTCTCCGAGGATCAGTACCGCGAGGCCAAGGGCCGGTACGGCGATCGGTTCGACGCAGGCATGGGCGCCGACGCGATCCGTCGGATGATCCGGCGGCTTGACCTCGCCAAGGTCTCCGAGGAGCTGCGCGTCGAGCTGGACGAGTCGAAGTCCAAGCAGCGTCGCAAGGAGATCATCAAGCGTCTGAAGCTGATCGACGCTCTCCGCAAGTCGGACAACACGCCGGAGTGGCTGGTGATCGAAGTGATCCCCGTCATCCCGCCGGATCTGCGTCCGCTGGTGCTCCTTGAGAGCGGCAACTTCGCGACGAGCGATCTGAACGACCTGTACCGCCGCCTCATCAACCGCAACAACCGGTTGAAGAAGCTCCTCGATCTGAACGCGCCCGAGGTCATCATCCGGAACGAGAACCGGATGCTCCAGCAGAGCGTGGACGCTCTGTTCGACAACAACCGCTGCCGCCGTCCCGTACTCGGTTCATCGAACCGCCCGTTGAAGTCCCTGACCGACATGATCAAGGGCAAGCAGGGGCGTTTCCGCGAGAACCTGCTCGGCAAGCGCGTGGACTACTCCGCGCGGTCCGTCATCGTGGTGGGCCCGGAGCTCAAGCTCCACCAGTGCGGACTCCCGAAGAAGATCGCCCTCGAGCTCTTCCAGCCGTTCATCATCCGTCGCCTGAAGGAACTCGGACACGCCGATACCATCAAGTCGGCGAAGAAGATGCTGGAGCGCCGTGAAGAGGAGGTCTGGGACATCCTCGAAGAGGTGATCCAGGACCACCCGGTGCTCCTGAACCGCGCCCCGACGCTGCACCGGATGGGCATTCAGGGGTTCGAGCCGATCCTCATCGAAGGCAACGCGATCGTTCTTCACCCGCTCGTGTGCGGCGGATTCAACGCCGACTTCGACGGCGACCAGATGGCTGTCCATCTTCCCCTGTCGCTTGAGGCGCAGGTCGAAGCCTTCACGCTGATGATGAGCACGAACAACGTGTTCTCACCGGCGCACGGCGGGCCGATCATCACGCCGTCGCAGGACATGGTGCTCGGCATCGCCTATCTGATGACGAAGGCGCGCCTGGTGGAGGCCGAGACCAAGAACCTCAAGGCGTACGGCGAACCGCAGGACGTCTTCATCGCCTACGGGCACGGCAAGGTGAAGGTTCACACCCGCATTCGCCTGCGCGTCAAGGGCCGCAAGGTCATCAACGAACGCGACGGCGAGCCATACGACGGCTCCAAGCTGTTCGAGACCACGGTCGGTCGCGTGCTCTTCAACGACATCCTTCCGCAGGGGATGTTCTTCTACAACCACGACCTGAACAAGAGCGGCATCGGCAAGGTCATCGAGGACTGCTACAAGCTCCTCGGCAAGGAGCACACGCTCACGCTCCTCGACGACATCAAGTCGCTCGGCTTCAAGGCCGCGACTCGCGCGGGGCTGTCGTTCGCCAAGGACGACATGCGCATCCCGACGAAGAAGGCGGAGATCCTCGACGTCGCTCAGAAGGACATCGAGCGCGTCGAGAAGAACTTCCGCGCCGGTCTGATCACGGGCGGCGAGCGCTACAACCAGATCATCGACCGCTGGACGTCCGCTCGCGAGACCGTCGGCGAGGAGATGATGAAGGAGCTGAAGGAGGACGATCGGGACGGCAAGCCGTACCTGAACCCGATCCACCTGATGGCCGTGTCCGGCGCCCGCGGCTCGATCGAGCAGATCCGCCAGTTGGCCGGCATGCGCGGCCTGATGGCGAAGCCGTCCGGCAAGATCATCGAGACGCCCATCAAGGCGAACTTCCGCGAGGGCCTGAAGGTCCTTGAGTACTTCAGCTCCACGCACGGCGCCCGTAAGGGATTGGCCGACACGGCGCTGAAGACGGCGGACTCCGGCTACCTCACGCGCAAGCTCGCCGACGTGGCGCAGAACGTGGTGGTCACCGAGATCGACTGCGGGACGCTCTCCGGCGTGACGAAGGCCATCGTCTACAAGGGCGACAAGGTCGAGCTGTCACTCGCGCAGGCCGTGCGCGGGCGCACGGCGCGAGACACGATCGTGGACGTCATCACCGACGAGGTGGTGGTCCAGGAGAACGACGTGATCACGGTGCCCGTCGCGCGGCGCATCGAAGCGCTGGGCTACGAGAAGATCCGAGTCCGTAGCCCGCTGACGTGCGAGGCCGTCATGGGCCTTTGCGCCAAGTGCTACGGCATGGACCTCTCGCGCGGTCGTCTCGTCGAGCTGGGCTTGGCGGTCGGCATCATCGCCGCGCAGTCCATCGGCGAGCCGGGCACGCAACTCACGATGCGCACGTTCCACGTCGGTGGGACCGCGTCGCGCTCCGTTGAAGAGAGCGAGATCCGCGTGAAGTACGGCGGCCTCGTTCGCTACAACAACCTGAAGGTCGTCGAGAACGATCAGGGGCAGTCCGTCGTTCTGAACCGGAACGGCGAGATCCTCCTCCTCGACCCGAAAGAGCGCGAAGTCGAGCGCCACTCGATCCCGGCCGGCGCGGTGCTTGGGTTCAAGGAAGGCGAGAAGGTCGTCAAGAAGCAGGTTCTCTGCCGGTGGGACCCTCACCACATCCCCATTCTCTCGGAGCGCCCGGGCGTCGTCCGCTACGAGGACATCGTGTCCGGCAAGACGATGAAGGAAGAGGTGGACCCGCTCTCCGGCGTTCGCCGCGTCGTCATCATCGAGCACAAGGGTGACCTGCACCCGCAGGTGATCATCGAGGATGACAACGGCAACCCGCTGTCGTTCTACCCGATCCCTGAGAAGGCGCACGTCGAGGTGCGCGAGAAGATGCGCATCACGGCCGGCACGCTCATCGCGAAGACGCCCCGCGAGATCTCGGGTGTGCAGGACATCACCGGCGGCCTGCCGCGCGTGAGCGAGCTCTTCGAGGCGCGCAAGCCGAAGGACCCGGCGGTGATCGCAGAGATCGACGGCATCGTCGAGCTCGGCGAGAAGCGTCGCGGACGCCGCACGATCGCCATCGTGAACGAGAGCGGCATCCAGCGCGAGCACATCGTGCCGCACGGCAAGCACCTGCGCGTCCACCGCGGTGACCGGGTGCGCGCCGGTGAAGCGCTGGTCGAGGGACCGCTCGTCCCGCACGACATCCTCCGCATCTCGGGCGAGGAAGCTCTCCAGAACTATCTGCTCCGCGAGGTGCAGAACGTCTATCGCTCGCAGGGCGTGGCGATCGACGACAAGCACATCGAAACCATGATCGCCCAGATGCTCCGCAAGGTGCAGGTGGACGACCCGGGCGACTCCGAGTTCCTCCCGGGGATCGTGGCCGACAAGTTCCGGTTCCGCGCCACGAACCGCGCGCTGATCGAGGCCGACAAGAAGCCTGCCAAGGGCAAGACGGTCCTGCTGGGGATCACGAAGGCCGCTCTCCAGAGCGAGTCGTTCATCTCGGCGGCGTCGTTCCAGGAGACCACGAAGGTCCTGACGGAGGCGGCGATCGCCGGCAAGCGCGACCAACTGGTCGGACTCAAGGAGAACGTGATCGTCGGCCACATGGTGCCGGTCGGTACGGGCTTCAAGTTCTATCAGCGCATGGAGATCAAGAAGAACATCCCCCTCGAAGAGCTGATGGCCATCGAGGGCAAGGCGAAGGAAGAGGCCGCCGCCGCTGCCGAGCGCGAGCGGCGGGAGAAGGAATCCGCCTGACGCCACCACGCCTGCGCCGCCCGGGTTCGAAGGAACTAGGCGCGGCGCGGGCTCGCTGCCTAGATTGAGGAGCTTTCCGTCGCAAGGTCCAGGAACGAAGAGATGCCCACCATCAACCAGCTCGTCCGCAAGGGACGTCGCCCGCCCGTCATGAAGTCCAAGAGCCCGGTGCTCGAGGGCTGCGCCTTCAAGCGCGGCGTGTGCACGCAGGTCAAGACCATGACCCCGAAGAAGCCGAACTCGGCACTGCGCAAGATCGCCCGCGTCCGTCTCAGCAACGGCAAGGAGATCACGGCGTACATCCCGGGCGAGGGGCACAACCTCCAGGAGCACTCGATCGTGATGGTCCGCGGCGGTCGCGTGAAGGACTTGCCCGGTGTCCGTTATCACATCGTCCGTGGCGTGCTCGACTGCACGGGCGTTGACGGGCGGCGTCGCAGTCGCTCGAAGTACGGCGCCAAGCGTCCGAAGTAGTCCTCCCCGACGTCCCCACGTAGAACCGTAAGACCGATACGACACAGGTTGTCCAGGAGTCCAGACGATGCCCCGGAAGTTCCAGTCCACCGAGCGGTTCCTCAAGCCGGACCCCCGCTACGGCAACCAACTCCTCTCGAAGTTCATCAACTGCCTGATGTACGACGGCAAGAAGGCCGTCGCCCGCCGCGAGGTCTACCTCGCGCTGGACATCATCAAGGAGAAGCTTCCGGAGCAGGACCCGATCGAGGTCTTCGTTGGCGCGATCGAAAACGTCAAGCCGCAGGTTGAGGTGCGCAGCAAGCGCGTCGGCGGCGCGACGTACCAGGTTCCGGTCGAGGTCGCCCGCAAGCGCCAGCAGTCGCTGGCATTCCGGTGGATACTCGAAGTCGGTCGCGGCTCCCGCCGCGGTCGTCCGTTCCACGCCAGCCTGGCCGAGGAACTGATGGCTGCGTTCAAGCGCGAGGGCGGTGCGTGGACGAAGCGCGAGAACGTGCACAAGATGGCCGAGGCGAACAAGGCTTTCAGCCACTACGCCTGGTAAGGGCGGAGCGATCCCCACCGGCCCGCGAAGGCGAGTCGGCGAACGCGGCGGCCGAGGGCAACACCTGCCCGCGGCCGCCGCTTCTGTTCATCCATCCCTCGGAGGCGCGGCGTGGCGAAGAAGCAGGGCGGTCGTGACATCTCCAAGATCCGCAACTTCGGGATCATCGCCCACATCGATGCGGGGAAGACGACCGTCAGCGAACGGTTGCTCTTCTACACGGGCAAGGAGCATCGGATGGGGGAGGTCCATGAGGGCGTCGCCCACATGGACTGGATGGAGGAAGAGCGCGAGCGCGGAATCACCATCACGAGCGCGGCCACGACTCTCTCGTGGCGGGGTCACGTCCTCAACCTGATCGACACGCCTGGGCACGTAGACTTCACTGCCGAGGTCGAGCGAAGCCTGCGGGTGCTCGATGGTGCTGTGGTTGTCTTCGACGGCGTGAACGGCGTGGAGGCCCAATCCGAGACCGTCTGGCGACAGGCGAAGCGCTATCGAGTCCCGCGCATCTGCTTCATCAACAAGCTCGACAAGACCGGCGCCGACTTCCGGAAGGCCGTCGAGAGCATCCGGACGCGCCTCAACGCGAACGCGGTCCCGGTGTCGATCCCGCACATGCTCGGACAGGACGTCGTCGGCGTGGTGGATCTCGTAGCGATGCGGTACTTCACGTTCGACGACGAGTCGCAGGGCAAGATCGTCGTCGCATCAGAGATCCCCGAAGCGATGCGGGAGGAGGCGGAACTCTCTCGCGCCGAACTCGTAGAGGCCGCGGCGGAGGACGGCGGCGACGAAGCGATGACGACTTGGCTCGAGACGGGCGATCTAGACGAGGCGTCGCTCCGGAAGGCGGTCCGCGCCGCCGTGTTGGGACTCCGCTTGCACGCGGTGCTCTGCGGGGCGGCGTTGCGCAACCGTGGGATACAGCCCCTGCTCGACGCGATCGTGGACTACCTGCCGTCGCCGCTCGACGTCCCGCCGGTCGAGGGCATCGACCCGAAGACATCGAAGCCGATGCGCCGGAAGCCGGATCCGGACGAGCAACTCGCTGCGTACGCGTTCAAGACGTTCGCCGATGCCCACGGCGATCTCACGTACGTCCGGGTGTACGCCGGAACGCTGCGCGTCGGCGACCAGATTTGGAACTCGACGCGCGACAAGGTCGAGCGCGTGGCGAGACTGGTTCAGATGCACGCCGACGCGCGACTCCCGATCGAGGAGGCAGGCCCCGGCGAGATCGCCGCCGCGATCGGGCTCCGATACACGGTCACCGGCGACACGCTCACACACCGCCACGGACCGATCCTGCTCGAGCGGTTGCACTTCGCCGAACCGGTCATCGCGCTCGCCGTCGAACCGAAGTCGAGCGCAGACAAGGATGCACTGGAGCAGGCGCTCGAGAAGCTCGCGCGCGACGACCCCACGTTCTCTTGCCGGACGGACGAGGAGACCGGTCAGACGCTGATCAGCGGGATGGGGGAGTTGCACCTGGAGGTTCTCGTGCACCGCCTGGAGCGTGACTACCATGTGCCAGTGTCCACCGGGCGCCCGCGCGTGGCCTACCGACAGACGATCGCGAACGCGTCCGAGGGCGAGTTCGAGTTCGAGCGGGTCGTCGGGGAGAAGACGCAGTACGCGCGGGTCCGCGTGCGACTCGAGCCGGACGCGTCGCTCCCCAAGGCCGAGTACGAGGACCGCGCCGTGCCCGGCTCCTACCCGCGCATCTTCGCCCAGTATCTGAAGAGCGGTGCGATGGCGTCCTGCCAAGGCGGAGTCGGCTACGGCTTCCCTTCGGTGCAGATCCGGGTCATCGTTCTCGCAGCCTCGACGCGGGAGGGCGAGGGTACGGAGGCGGCCTTCGAGGCTGCGTCGAACCTCGCGTTCCAGCGGGCGTTCGACGGTGCCCAGTGTGTCGTCCTGGAACCCATCATGCGGTTCGAGGCGCAGACTCCGGACGCGTACATGGGTGACGTGCTCGGCGACCTGAACAGGCGCCGGGCGCTGATCGAGGACGTGGATGCGGTGGAAGGGGTCCGGTTCATCCGCGGAACCGTTCCGATCTCAGAGATGTTCGGTTACTCCACGACGCTCCGGAGCATCTCGCAGGGGCGCGCCAGCTACTCGATGGAACCGCACGCCTACGCCGCAGTCCCGCCGGAGCGTGCGAAGGATTTCGGGATGTGAAACGGCCCCGCCAGCCTCCCCGATGTGAGTCCTCCTTGTTTTTCGTGTGCGGGACCCGAGGGACGGCGTAGGTTCGGCGGCTTCCCTGCTCGAGAAGTGCCGGAAACCCCGGGACCACCCGACCAGAACGAGGACCTTGGGAGCGATCCCGACGTTCTCGCCAAGGAACCCAAAGCAGAAACGGAAGCGGCGCGCGCGGGTGCCGCTCCCAGTCGTTGTCGGTCGTACGTCTTCCGCCGTCCCCGGTGTCCGGGGCCGGCCGAGCCCGCGACGAGGCAGTACCAGTTCATAGTGTCGTCGTCGCCCCCCGTGGGGCGTCGGAGCGCCATGCAGCCGAAGATCAAGATCCGGATGGAATCCTACGACCACGAGGCGATCGACCAGAGCGCCCGTGACATCGTGGAGACCGCGAAGCGAACCGGGGCCCGCGTGGCGGGGCCCGTGCCGCTTCCGACGCGGGTGGAGCGCTACACCGTGCTTCGCTCGCCGCACATCGACAAGAAGTCGCGTGAGCAGTTCGAGATCCGGACGCACAAGCGGTTGATTTACATCACCGAGGCGACCGGCAAGACGATGGATGCCCTGCAGAAGCTGAACATGCCGGCGGGCGTCGACATTCGGATCAAGGCCTGAAGTCCGCTGAACCAAGGTGACATCGATGAGCGTGAACGCACTGATCGGCAGGAAGGTCGGCATGACGTCGATCTTCGACGCCACTGGGTCGATGCTCGGCGTGAGCGTGATCGAGCTCGGGCCAAACCAGGTCGTCGCCCGTCGCACAATCGTGCGTGACGGGTACGAAGCGGTGGCGCTCGGGTTCGGCAAGCGCAAGCCCTCGCGCGTCGGCAAGCCCCAGTTGATGGCGCTCAAGAAGAGCGGCATCGAGATCGCCCCGCAGGTTGTGAGTGAGGTCGAGATCGCGGACGGGGCGGATCCGCAGGTCGGCGAGATGGTGAGTGTCGCCGACGTGTTTCAGGTTGGGGCGGTTGTGGATGTGGTCGGGACGAGCCTCGGCAAGGGCTTCGCCGGCGTTCACAAGCGCCACCACCACGACCTCGGCCCCAAGTCGCACGGCACGAAGAACATCCGCGAACACAAGTCCACTGGTTCGAACACTCACCCGAGCCGCCGGTGGCCGGGGACGTCGATGGCTGGTCACATGGGCGCAGTTCGGCGCACCGTGCGCAACCTCACGGTCGTCGGGATCGACGCCGAGCGTGGAATCATGCTCGTCAACGGACCGGTCCCCGGCTGCGCGTCGGGCGTTCTGCTCGTACGCCGCACCCGGGCCAAGCACGCCACGAAGCCGGCGGGGAAGTAGAGAGGACGCTCCGATGGCGCAGATGAAGTACTTCCGTTTCGCCGACAGCAAGGTCGAGACACTCGAGATCGACGAGCACACCTTCGGGGTGCGCTCGCCGCGCCGGGTGCAGCGCGAAGCCGTCTTGATGTATCTGGCGAACCGGCGTGTCGGTACCCACGACACGCTGACGCGCGCCGAAGTCAACGGCTCGATCAAGAAGCCCTGGAAGCAGAAGCACACCGGGCGCGCCCGCGCTGGTCGCAAGACCTCGCCGCTCTGGCGCGGCGGTGGCGTCATCTTCGGACCTCACCCTCGCGACTACTCGTACGCATTGCCTCGCAAGGAACTCCGCGTCGCGACACGCGCGGCGCTCGCGGGCAAGCTGCGCGACGGTGAGGTGATCTTCGTCGATGCGATCGACGCCAAGATCCCCAAGACCAAGACCATGGCGAAGATGTTCGTCGCTCTCGGCATCGAGCGGACCTGCCTGCTCGTGCTGCCGGAGCGCGACGAGAACGTCTTCAAGTCCGTACGGAACCTCCCCGGCGCGTCCGTCAAGACCGCTGACGAGGTTAACGCCTACGACATCCTGAGCCACCGCACGGTGCTGATGACGCCCAGCTCCTTCGAGATGCTGAAGGTGCGCGTCGCAGCGAAGGCCAGGACCGGGAGCCCGGCATGAACGCGATGAACGTCTACGACGTGGTGCGCCGTCCGCTCGTCACCGAGCGGACCATGCGTACCCTGGGCGACTCGAACACCTACGTGTTCGAGGTCCACCCCAAGGCCAACAAGATCCAGATCCGCACAGCCGTCGAGAAGCTCTTCGGCGTGAAGGTTCTCCGGGTGAATACCGCGAACCAGGTCGGCAAGGTGCGCTTCTCGCGCGCCGGCGGCCGGTTCTCGCAGCACCAGGCGCCGACTGTGAAGAAGGCCTACGTGAAACTCCGGGAGGGCGACTCGATCGAGCTGGTCTAGCTCGACGAGGACAACAACCATGGGCATTCGCATTCATCGTCCCACGTCTGCCGGTCGGCGCAATTCGTCCGCCTCGGACTTTGCAGATGTGACCCGTTCGACGCCCGAGCGCTCGCTCCTCGAGACGCTTCCGCGCAGCGCGGGCCGCAACCACCACGGCCACATCACATCCCGTCGCCGCGGCAACGGGGTCAAGCGTCGCTATCGCGTGATCGACTGGCGTCGTGACAAGGATGGCATGGTCGCCCGGGTGGACTCGGTCGAGTACGATCCGAACCGCTCGGCGCGCATCGCGCTCCTCGTCTACACAGACGGCGAGAAGCGCTACATGCTGGCACCGCGCGACATCAAGGTTGGCCAGGAAGTGATGTCGGGCCCCGCGGCGGAGCCGCGTACCGGCAACTGCAAGGCCCTCAAGGACATCCCGGTTGGTCTCTTCGTTCACGGCGTGGAACTCGCGCCGGGACGCGGAGCCCAGATGGGACGTTCTGCCGGGGCGCAGATCCAGTACGCGGGGCGCGACAACGGTTACGCCCAACTCGTGCTCCCCTCCGGCGAGATGCGTCTCGTCCCCGAGGACTGCCGTGCGGTCATCGGGCAGGTCGGCAACGTCGAGTGGAACCTGATCCGTTGGGGCAAAGCCGGGCGCATGCGCCACCGCGGCCGCCGACCGAAGGTTCGTGGTTCGGCCATGAACCCCTACAGCCACCCTCACGGTGGTGGTGAAGGCCGTACAGGCGCGGGTCGTCCGCCCGTGTCTCCCTGGGGCAAGCTCGCCAAGGGTGGCAAGACGCGCGACCGCAAGAAGTCGAGCGGCCAGCTGATCCTGCGGCGGCGGACCAAGTAACGGGCGACCCGGAGAAACCAACAGATGTCGAGATCGACCAAGAAGGGCCCGTACGTCGACGAGCGTCTCTGGACGCGCGTCAAGCGTCAGAAGGCGACCAACAATCGCGAGCCAATCAAGACGTGGCGCCGCGCGTGCACCATCATCCCGGACTTTGTCGGGCACACGTTCGCGGTACACAACGGCAAGACCTTTATTCGGGTGTTCGTGACCGAGGAAATGGTTGGCCACAAGCTCGGTGAGTTCGCGGCCACCCGCATCTTCCGTGGCCACACGACCCGCAAGTCCACCGCGCCGGGCGAGGGAGCGTAGTCCCATGACTGAGAAGACGTTCCGCGCCAGCCACCGTGGCGCCCCGATGTCGTCGCGCAAGGCGCGGTTGGTCGTGGACCTCGTCCGCGGCAAACCCGTCAACGTTGCCCTCGACATCCTGCGTTCCTGCTCGAAGCGCGCTGCGCCCCTTCTCTCGAAGGTCGTCATGAGCGCCCTGGCGAACGCCCAGCTCGACGACAGCGTCGACCACAACCGGCTGCACGTCGTGGACGTGCGCGCCGATGGCGGCGCGACTGCGAAGCGTTGGAAGATCCGCGCACGCGGGCAGATCTTCCCGCGCCTCTCGCGCTCCTGCCACCTGACCGTCGTGCTCGGCGAGCGCGACGGGAAGGAGAAGCGCGGCCGAGCGGCCGGCGCCGACCGCGGTCGCAGGGCTCGCGTCGAGGCGTCGCGCAAGGCCGACACCGGTACCGACACCGGGGCCTCGTCCGCGAAGGAGTCGCAGTAATGGGCCAGAAGATCCATCCGAACGGGTTCCGAGTCGGCATCACGCGCGACTGGAACTCGCGCTGGTTCTCGAAGAAGAACGGCTTCGGTGACCTGCTGATCGAGGACGACCGCATCCGGAAGTTCGTGAAGGAAGAGTACTACTTCGCGGGCATCCCAAAGGTCGAGATCGAGCGCAAGGGCGACCAGCTCATGATCCTGGTCCACTGCGCGCGTCCGGGCGTCCTCATCGGACGCAAGGGCGTGAAGGTGGACAAGCTGAAGGAACAGCTGGAGAAGCTGACCGGCAAGGCCATCTCGCTGAACATCCATGAAATCACGCGTCCCGAGCAGAATGCTCAGCTCGTCGCTGAGGGCATCGCGGAGCAGCTTGAGAAGCGCGCTTCGTTCCGCCGCACGATGAAGCGGGCTATCCAGCTCACGATGGACCGAGGGGCTTTGGGCATTCGCATTCGGATGGCCGGGCGCCTGGGTGGTGCAGAGATCGCGCGTGTCGAAGCCGCTGCAAAGGGCTCGATCCCGCTCACGACTCTCGCAGCCGACATCGACTACGGCTTCGCCGAGGCGCGCTGCTCGTACGGGCGCATCGGTGTCAAGGTCTGGATCTACAAGGGACTCATCCGGCGCGACGCGCCGCTGCAGCGCTCGAGGTAGCACATGGCCCAGATCCCAGTCAGAGTCAAGCACAGGAAACAGATGCGCGGGCGCACCAGCGGGTGCGCAACGCGTGGAAACTCGGTCGCGTTCGGCGAGTTCGGGCTTCAGTCCCTCGAAAAGGGCTGGGTCTCGAGTCGTCAGATCGAGGCGGGGCGTGTGGCTTGCAGCCACTTCCTCGGAGGCGAGGGCCGTCTCTGGGTGCGGATCTTCCCGCATAAGCCCATCACCGCGAAGCCGGCCGAGGTGCGAATGGGCACAGGCAAGGGTGACGTGGACGAGTGGGTGGCCGTCGTTAAGCCGGGCACCGTCC
Organism: Planctomycetota bacterium; assembly: GCA_021414065.1. Lineage (GTDB taxonomy): Bacteria > Planctomycetota > JAJSAM01 > JAJSAM01 > JAJVHW01 > JAIOPE01. The sequence goes on along the minus strand of JAIOPE010000077.1, from coordinate 26,444 downwards.
TCTATGAGGTCGGTGGCGTTCCGGAGGCCAAGGCGAAGCTGGCGTTGAACCGGATCGCGCACAAGATGCCGATCCGAGTCCGGTTCGCCCGAAGGAGGCACAAGCTGTGAACATCGAGGAGATCCGCACTCGCGCGGAGGAGGACCTTCGCAGGGAGGTCGCCGCGATCGAGAAGGAGATCTGGGGCCTTCGTTTCCGACAGGGGAGCGAGAAGGCGGGAGACCCGACCCGGATTCGACGCCTGCGCCGCGACGTTGCGCGCATGCTGACCGTGATCCAGGAGCGCAAGCTAGGGCTCCGTCGTGGGGAGGCCGTGAAGTGACCACCGAGTCCAGTCAGAAGCCCGATCCTGCGCGCGACGGCCGCACCGTCGTCGTTGGCGTCGTGGTGAGCTCGAAGATGAAGGATACGATCACGGTCCGCGAGGACCGGTCGGTCCGTCACCGCCTCTACGGCAAGTTCGTCCGCCGTTCGACCAAGTACTACGCTCACGACGCGGGCAACACCTGCCGCGAGGGCGACACGGTCGAGATCGTGCAGACACGGCCGATCTCGAAGCTGAAGAACTGGCGCCTGCAGAGCATCGTGCGCCGCGGCGACGGCGGCATTGCTCACACCGACGCTGACGTCACGAGCGCCACGACGGGCACGCTGCCCGGCGCGGCGAAGGAGGCCTGATCCATGATCCAGCTGCACTCCATGCTCGACGTGGCGGACAACACCGGCGCCAAGGTGGCGCGGTGCATCCGCGTCCTCGGCTCGGGGAACCGCAAGACCTGCTCCGTCGGCGACGTCATCGTCTGCTCCGTGAAGAAGGCTCTGCCGCACGGCGCGGTGAAGAAGGGTGATGTGGTCCGTGGCGTGGTGATCCGGACCGCGAAGGCGGTTCGCCGCGAGGACGGGTCGTACGTTCGCTTCGACGGCAACGCGATGGTGATCGTCGACAACGACGGCAACCCGAAGGGAACGCGCATCTTCGGCGCGGTCGCCCGTGAGCTCCGCGCCAAGAACTTCATGAAGATCGTTTCTCTCGCGGCGGAGGTCGTCTAGTCATGGCTACCACGATCCACGTGGGCGATGAGGTCCAGGTTTGCGTCACCCGCCGCGCCGAGAAGCGGCTCGACGGACGCCGGGCGGCGGAGGGAAAGCGCGCCGCAGTTACGCGGGGCAAGGTCATCGCGATCAGTCGCGAGGCCGGCCGCGTGACGGTGGAGGGACACAACCTCCGGATCAAGCATCTCAAGCGTTCGGCGCGTCACCCGAACGGCGGACGACTCGAGCGGGAGCACCCGATCGCGATCGCCCGGGTGATGCTCGTGGCCGCCGACGGGAAACCCGTTCGGCTCGCTGACGCGGTACGCCTCGACGGGAAGATCGTTCGTAAGGAGGGCACCGGCAAGTCCGGTGCCTGACGGAGACCGGTATGGTGCGACTTCGCGAGAAGTACACCCGGGACGTCGTCCCGGGAATGGTGCAGAAGTACGGCTACACCTCGGTGATGGCCGTGCCGAAGCTCGACAAGATTGTCGTCAGCATGGGCGTTGGCAAGGGCCGCGAGAACCCCAAGTTCATCGAAGCCGTTGCCGCCGACCTGGGAACGATCGCGGGCCAGCGGCCGATGCTCACGCGCGCTCGGAAGTCGGTATCGAACTTCCGCCTGCGCGAGGGCGATATCGTGGGAGCCGTCGTGACTCTGCGCGGCGCGCGGATGTACGAGTTCCTCGACCGCCTCATCAGCGTGGTCATTCCTCGTATCCGCGACTTCCGCGGGCTCCGTCCGAATTCGTTCGATGCGGGCGGCAACTACACGATGGGCCTTCCGGACCAGATTGTCTTCCCAGAGATCCGGGCAGACAAGGTCGAGCACTTTCAGGGCATGAACATCACGATCGGCGTGCGCAACGGTGACCCGGAGCGGTCGCTCGAGATGCTGCGTCTGTTCGGGATGCCGTTCCGCAGTTAGGAGACACGCAGTGGCGAAGACGTCTCAGGTCGTGAAGTCGAGCCGCCCTCCTCGGAAGGCGTGCCGCCATCGCAGTCGCTGCCGCATGTGCGGTCGGGCGCGCGCGGTCTACCAAAAATTCCAGATCTGCCGCATCTGTTTCAGGAACCTCGCGCACAAGGGGGAGATCCCCGGTGTCCGTAAGGCCTCCTGGTAGGCGCGGCGGAGGAACACTAGATGCTCACAGATCCCATCTCTGACATGCTGACCCGTGTGCGGAACGCGAACGCGATCCGTCGGCGCACGGTCGACGTTCCGTACTCCCGTGTGAAGCACGGGATCGCGGACGTCCTGAAGCGCGAAGGCTTCATCAACGACATTCTCAAGATCGACGCAGGCGCTCGCTCGACGCTCCGGCTGACGCTCAGGTACAGCCAGGAGGGCGAGCGCGTGATCCGCGGCATCGACCGGGTGTCCTCTCCGGGACGTCGGGTGTACAGCGGCGCGACCGACGTGGGCTCGTTCCGGGCTGGTCAGGGCATCTACGTGCTCTCGACGGACCGGGGCGTGGTCTCCGATCGCGAGGCCCGGAAGAACAACGCCGGCGGCGAAGTCCTCTGCCGGGTTTGGTGAGGTTGACATGTCGAGAATCGGCAAGAAACCACTGAAGGTCGGCACCGGGGTCACCGTGACGGTGGCCGCGACGGGCGTGACCGTGAAGGGCCCGAAGGGCTCGCTCACGCTCCCCGTGCCGAGCGGGATCGCTGTGGGCGTCAAGGACGGCGTCGTCAGCGTGACGCGGTCGGGCGACGACAAGCAGACCCGGTCGAACCACGGTACGATTCGGTCCATTCTGGAGAACCACCTCCAGGGTGTCGTGACGCCGTTCAGTCGATCCCTGGAGATCCAGGGTGTCGGCTTCCAGGCGGCGATGAAGGGCAAGAAGCTCGCCCTCAAGGTGGGCTTCGCGAACGAGATCCAATTGGAAGCCCCCCAGGGAGTCCAGGTGGACCTGCCCTCCACGACGATGGTCGTCGTGAGCGGGTGCGACTGCCAGGCCGTCGGCGAGTTTGCGGCGCGGATCCGCAAGGTCCGACCGCCGGAGCCTTACAACGGTAAGGGCATCCGGTACGTCGGTGAACACGTCGAGCGCAAGGCCGGCAAGACCTTCACGAGCAGTGGCGGGTAACGTTCCATGAATCGCAACATCAAGAAGGCTGAGATGAAGGCGCGGCGCCACCGCCGCATTCGCGGGAAGCTCTCCGGGAACCCGGGGCGTCCGCGGATGTGCGTGTACCGCTCGCACAAGCAGATCTACGTCCAGCTCATCGACGACGAGGCGGGGGTCACTCTGCTCGCCGCATCGTCGCTGCAGATGGAGCTGGCAAACGGCGGCGGGATCGCCGGCGCGAAGGCCGTCGGAGCCGACGTCGCGAAGCGTGCCCTCGACAAGGGCATCGCGCAGGTCGCCTTCGACCGCGCTGGTTACCGTTATCACGGGCGCATCAAGGCCCTGGCCGACGCCGCCCGCGAAGCGGGCCTGAAGTTCTGACGGGAGCAAGACCAAGATGCCTTCGAGAGCCGACAGTCCGTCGTATGTGCACGTAGACCTCTCTGCCAATCTGGTCGAGAAGGTCGTGAAGGTGAACCGGTGCGCGACCGTCGTAAAGGGCGGCAAGCGGTTTTCCTTCAGCGCGTTGGTCGTCGTTGGTGACGGCCAGGGCGTGGTCGGTTACGGCTTCGGCAAGGCGAAGGAAGTCCCGTTCGCGGTCGAGAAGGCCGTGAAGGACGCCAAGAAGCGCCTCGTCCGAGTGCCGATCCTTGGAAAGACCATCCCTCACGCGGTCACGGGCCGTTCCGGCGCCAGCAAGACGTATCTCCAGCCGGCCGCTCCCGGAACCGGCGTCACTGCCGGTCCTGCGGTACGCGCTGTGCTTGAGGCTGCGGGCGTGGCCGACATCCTGACCAAGAACTACGGCTCCACCAACCCGGTCAACGTCGTCCGGGCCACCATGGACGCCCTCTTCCAGCTCCGCCTGCAGCAGCAGGCCGAGAGCCTTCGCGGAGTGACGCTCTGATGGACGTCTCCAAAGCAGTCGGCGTTGATGTCGGTCGCCGCTTCAAGGTACGCGTCGGGCGTGGATCGGGCTCGGGCCTCGGCAAGACGTCCGGGCGCGGCGCCAACGGCGCGGCGGCCCGAACGGGCTTCGGTGGGCTTCTTCACCGCGAGGGCGGCCAGATGCCGCTCATCCGGCGTCTGCCCAAGCGCGGCTTCAACAACAAGAACTTCCGCGTCGAGTACGAGGTCGTGAACGTCCTCAGCCTGGTGCAGTTCGCCGGCACGACGGTCACCCCGGACATCCTGAAGGAGAAGGGGTTGCTCAAGAAGGGCGCCGAGCGCGTCAAGATCCTCGGCGCCGGTGAGCTCGGGGTGCGCGTCGATGTTCACGCTCACGCGTTCAGTGACAAGGCGAAGCAGATGATTGAGGCCGCGGGCGGATCGGTCACGCTCCTCGGTCGCAAGCCTGCGCCGGTCGTTCGCAAGCGCCCCAAGGGCGTTCCGAAGGGAAAGAAGGCCTGATTCGCCGTCGCTCTCCTCTCGGGGAGCGTCAGCGGACCGGACCTCGACATGTTCGAAAAGGCTCTCAACGTATTCAAAGTGGACGACCTCCGACGGAGGATCGTCCTGACTCTCGTTTTCCTGTTCGTCTATCGGTTCGGCTATCAGGTTCCGATCCCGGGCATCCCGCTCGGCAAGGTCCTCCAGATCTTCGAGCAGATGAAAGAGCAGGGGAGTTCCGGCGGGGCACTCGGCGGCTTCATCAAGATCATCAGCACGCTTTCGGCTGGCGACATCTACTCCGCCGGCATCTTCAGCCTCGGGATCATGCCGTACATCTCGAGTTCGATCATCTTCAGCATCCTTGCCAAGGTGATCCCTCAGATCGAGCAGATCGTCAAAGAGGGTTCCCAGGGGCAGAAGCGGCTGAATCAGTGGATGCGCTGGGGCACGATCCCCATCTGCCTCGTTCAGGCGGTCTTCGTGCTGGAGGGTTTCGTACTCCACCCGCAGTCGCACGGCATCAACGTCCAGTTGGTGGACCGGGCGGAGTGGGGCGGCACGTTCGGTTTCTACGGCGGTTTTTACGTTCCTGCGCTGCTCGGCCTGACGTGCGGCACGATCTTCCTGATGTGGATCGGCGAGCAGATCACCGAGTACGGCGTCGGCAACGGGATTTCGCTGCTGATCATGGCCGGCATTCTTGCCCGCGTCGTGCAGTTGTGGCACGACCTGTTCGCCACGCCGGCGGGCGGTGACCCTGAGGCGGCCTTCGCCACCGGCGTCCTGAAGTTCGCCGTGTTCACCGCGCTGTATCTAGGCGTCACGCTGGCGGTGGTGTACGTAACCAAAGGATCGCGGCGGATTCCGGTCCAGTACGCCCGCATGGTCCGCGGCAGCGGTGTCTATGCTGGCGCCCAGAAGCACTACCTGCCGCTGAAGGTCAATCAGGCCAACGTCATGCCGGTGATCTTCGCCTCGTCGCTGATGGCGTTCCCCGCCGTGCTCTTCAGCGAGAGCCTGCTGAACTGGTCGTACGGACGCGAGATGTTCCGTGACCACTCGTGGCTTTGGACCACGGGTTACGTCGGACTGATCTTCTTCTTCAGCTTCTTCTGGGTCCAACTCATGTTCCAGCCGTCCGAGATGGCCAAGAACATGAAGGAGTACGGGGCCTTCATCCCTGGCATCCGGCCGGGCAAGGCCACCGCGGAGTATCTTGACCGCACGATGGCACGGTTGACGCTCGCGGGATGCTTCTTCCTCACGTTCATCAGCTTGCTTCCCGACGTCGTCTCGAAGGCTCTCGATCTGCAGCGCGGCGCCGCCAGTTTGATCGGCGGCACTTCGATCCTGATCGTGGTCGCCGTTGCGCTCGACCTCGTTGACCGTATGAACGCGCAGTTGCTCATGCGGAACTACGAGGGCTTCATGAAGGGCGCTCCGAAGTGAGTCGGATCGTCTTCCTCGGCCCTCCTGGCGCCGGCAAGGGAACGCAGGCTGGGCGGCTCGCCGCAGCTCTAGGCGTTTCGCACGTCAGCACAGGCGACATGCTGCGAGCTGCGTCCGCATCCGGGTCCGAGTTCGGACGGCAGGTCAAGTCAATCCTCGACTCCGGCGCCCTCGTTCCCGATGCCGTGATGGAAGGCGTCGTCGCAGAGCGACTTCGAGCGCCGGAGTGCCGGCGTGGCGTCGTGCTCGACGGTTACCCGCGCACGGTACCGCAGGCGTTCTTCCTCGCGGGAGTGTTCGCGGGACTCGATTCGAGGATCGATCACGCGGTGCTGATCGAGGTACCGCGGCGGGAGTTGACGGAACGCATGCTTCGCCGGAGTCGTGGGCCGGACGACACCGCCGACGTCATTGCACGCCGCATCGACGACTACCGCAGCAAGACGGCGCCACTGGTCGATTTCTACGCAGCCCGCGGAGTGCTCCGGACGGTGGACGGCGTCGGCTCGATGGAAGAAGTCTACGATCGGATCGCGAACGCAGCCGGTGTCGCCCGATGATCTCGATCAAGTCGGACGTCGAGTTCGAGGCGATGCGACGCGCTGGACGCGTCGTCGCTGAGGTGCTCACCTGGGCATCCGCCAACGTGCGGCCTGGGATGACCCTGGCCGAGATCGACGCCGAAGTCGAGCGGATCATCCGCTCCCGTGGGGCGACGCCGGAGTTCAAGGGGTACCGCGGGTTCCCGGCCAGCTCCTGCCTCTCGGTCAACGAGCAGGTGGTCCACGGGATACCCAGCCGAAGGCGCCTGGTCGAGGGTGATATCGTCGGGTGCGACGTTGGCGCGCGACTCGACGGTTTTGTCGGCGACGCGGCCGTCACGATCCCGGTCGGGAAGGTGTCGAAGGAGGCGCAGCGCCTGATCGACACCTGCCGTGAGTGTCTTGACCGGGCAGTCCTGGTCTGCGCGCCGGGTGCGCGCCTGTCGCAGATTGGTGAGGCGGTGCAGTCGCACGCCGAGGCGCGCGGCTACACGCTCGTGCGTGAGTACGCCGGTCATGGCATCGGCCGGAAGATGCACGAAGAGCCGTCGGTCCCCAACTACGTGGACGCGGACGTCCGCCGCCACGACCTCGGGCTGAAGCCCGGCATGGCCATTTGCATCGAGCCCATGGTGAACCAGGGGCTCGCGGATGTACGTGTGCTTGAGGATGGTTGGACGGTCGTGACCCGCGACGGGAAGCTCTCCGCCCACTTTGAGCACACTGTGGCAATTCGTGGTTCCGGCGCGGAGGTGCTGACGGTCCTGTGAGCGAGCCAGTTCGCCCCGCAGGGGTTCCGATCCGAGCGACCGTACGGCAGGCACTGCCGAACGCGATGTTCAGGGTCGAAACCAGTGGTTCGCGGCTTCTGCGCGCACATCTCTCCGGCGACGCGCGGGCGCTCTTGACGCGCCTCGTCCCCGGAGACGTCGTGCTGGTGGAAGTCTCTCCTCGCGACGATGCAGAGTGCCGGATCGTCGGGCGCCCCCGGGGCGTCCGTGGAAGATGAGGCCCGAAGCGGTACAAGTTTTCGAGACGAAGCGACAAGGCAAGCGCGGCGGGAGTTTTTCCGCCCGCTCGACAAGGTGATGCATGAAGGTTCGAACGTCGGTCAGGCGCATGTGCGAGCAGTGCCGGGTGATCCGCCGCGATGGCGTGCTCCGGGTGATCTGCAAGGACAAGCGCCACAAGCAGCGACAGGGCTGAGAGGCAGGCTGAGATGCCGCGAGTGAGCGGAGTGGACATTCCCGTGGGCAAGCGCGTCGACGTCGCGTTGACCTACATCTACGGGATCGGAAACGTCGTGGCGAAGCAGGTTCTCGCGGAGCTCCGGATCGATCCGGCTCTTCGCGCCAAGGATCTGTCCGACGAGCAGGTCTCGCAGTTGAACCAACTGATCGAGCGCAAGTACGTCGTGGAAGGGCAGCTCCGGCGCCAGGTGATGCAGAACATCTCCCGGCTGAAGGAGATCAAGTGCTACCGCGGGTTCCGCCACATGCGCGGTCTCCCGTGCCGCGGCCAGCGGACACGGACGAACGCGCGCACGAGGAAGGGCCCCCGCAAGACGGTTGCCCGCAAGAAGTCCGTGAAGGAGCTCTGATCGGATGGGCCAGAAGACCAAGAAGAAGATCAAGCGCAACGTGCCCCGAGCAGTCGCGCACGTTCTCGCCAGCTTCAACAACACGATCGTCACGATCGCGGACCCGAACGGCGAGACGCTGTGCTGGGGTTCCGCCGGGACGATTGGGTTCAAGGGCTCCCGCAAGAGTACGCCGTTCGCCGCACAGCGGGCGGCGGAGAAGTGCGCGGAGCAGGCGCTCAAGATGGGCGTCCGCGAGGTCGAGGTGCAGGTCAAGGGGCCGGGGGCTGGGCGCGAGTCCGCCATCCGAGCTCTGGCTGCCACGGGCCTCAAGATCCGCGCGATCGAAGACGTGACCCCGATTCCGCACAATGGCTGCCGACCCCGGCGCCGTCGTCGCGTCTGAAGGGTCGGTTCCTGCAGCTCTCGACACAGGCGCACAGAGAGCACGTTCGGCAATGCGAGAGCCGCCGGGGGGCGTTTCCCCGGCGATCCGAACGCGTGCGTCAGCAAAGGTAGAAGTCGAACATGGCCAAGGTCTCTGACGCGAAGTGCCGGCTTTGCCGGCGCGAGGGCGTGTTGCTGTACCTCAAGGGCGCGCGGTGCTTCACCGAGAAGTGTGCCGTCCGTCGTCGCGAGACGCCCCCGGGCGCCGGCGCGCGCAAGGGCCGCGGCCGCATGTCGGCGTACGGAACTCGTCTGCGCGAGAAGCAGAAGTTGAAGCGCACGTATGGGCTCCACGAGCGCGGGTTCCGGCGGGTCTTCGCCGAGGCCGGTCGCATGAAGGGCAACACGGGTGAGAACCTGCTGTGCCTCCTCGAGCGCCGTCTCGACAACGTTGTCTATGCGATGGGGTTCGGCGCTTCGCGAACTGCGGCCCGTCAGGCCGTCATCCACGGTCACATCACCGTGAACGGCAAGGCAGCCAAGCGTCCCGGGATTCTCGTCCGCGCCGGGGACACGGTCGCTGCGGCTTCGAAGGAGAAGTCCCAGAACCTGCTCAAGGCCGGCGTCGAGTCCTCGCGGTCGATCCGCCAGGCCCCGTCGTGGGTCACGGTCGAGGACAAGCACCTCAGCGGCATCGTCGTCACGCTCCCGAAGCGTCAGGACGTGCCGTTCGACGTGAACGAACTGTTCGTCGTCGAGGTCTGCTCGCGATAGCCCAGGGGCCCCGCGGCCCTACGGCTCCCCGTCCTTCTCTCCCCTGTCACGAGTTCCGGAGGTCCTGAGACATGCGCATCCGTTGGCGTGAGTTCGAGCTGCCGAACCGAGTGGTCCGCGACGAGGCGGTCAGCAACGAGTCCTATGCGATGTTCGTCGCTGAGCCGTTCGAGCGCGGCTTCGGCCACACGATCGGGAACGGTCTGCGCCGCGTGCTGCTGTCGTCCCTTGAGGGCGCGGCGGTCACGCACGTCCGGGTCGCCGGCGCGCAGCACGAGTTCGCGACGATCGACGGCGTCGTCGAGGACATGACCGAGATCATCCTCAACGTGAAGAAGCTCCTTGTGAGGAGTCACGTGCAGGAGCCCCGTACGCTCCGCCTCAAGGTGGACGTCAAGGGCGCGGTCACGGCCGCCAGCTTCCAGGAGACGCACGACGTCGAAGTGGTCAACAAGGACCTCTACGTCTGCACGGTCTCGAAGGCTGGCGTGACGTTCGAGCTCGAGGTCACCGTCCGTCGCGGCCGTGGTTTCGTCACCGCCGAAGAGAACTACGACGCTGAGATGGAGATCGGCGTCATCCCGGTCGATTCGGTCTTCTCCCCCGTGCAGCGCGTGCGCTATGCGGTGCAGGCGACACGCGTCGGCAAGATGACGAACTACGACAAGCTGGTGTTCGAGATCTGGTCCAACGGCACGACGTCGCCGGATCTCGCACTGGTCGAGGCGGCGAAGATCTACCGCAAGCACCTCAACTTCTTCGTCATGCCGGGCGAGACCGGCGGCACGACGCCGTCGGGGATCTTCGACAGCTTGGACGAGAGCGAGCCGGAAGCCGCGGCGGTCGCCGTCGCGCCTTCGGCAGATCACAAGGAGATCCTGATGCGGCCGATCTCCTCCCTCGACCTCTCCGTTCGCGCTGCGAATTGCATGCGCGAGGAGGGGATCGCCACCGTGGGTGAGCTCGCCCGTCACACGACGGAGACGCTCCTCGGCCTCAAGAACTTCGGCAAGACGTCGCTCAAGGAGGTCGAGAAGAAGCTCACAGATCTCGGCCTGGACCTCGGGATGGACGTGGACTCTATCCTCAAGGCCTGAGGGCCCCGGGAGTCGGACATGCGTCACGGAAACACTGGTAGGAAGCTCGGACGGAAGGCCCAGCCGCGTCGCGCCCTGAGGCGTCACGTGGTCTGCTCGCTCTTCACTCACGGGCGGATCGAAACGACCATATCGAAGGCAAAGGAGTTCCGCCCATGGGCGGAGCGCATGATCACGATCGCCAAGCGGGGCGCGGCGGCTCGTGCCGCCGGCGACACGGTGACGGCGCTGAATGCGTACCGTCGCCTCCTCGCTGAGTTGCACGACGAGCCGGTCGTGGCGAAGCTCATCGGTGAAATCGGACCGGCCTTCGCTGACCGTCCCGGTGGCTATACGCGGATGCTCCGTACCGCGAAGCCGCGACTGGGTGACAACGCGACGACTGTGGTGTTCGAACTCGTGACCTTCGATGCAGATGCGGCTGCGGCCACGAAGGCTGCGGCCCGAGCTGCGCGTGGGCCGAAGCGTGCTTCCGACGCGTCGGCGTAGTAGCGCGCGAATCCGCCTCGATACGTTGGACTGCAACGGTCACTGCAACGGCCGTCCCTCCCCGGGACGGCCGTTCGCGTCGGCGGACGGAGCGGGTAGGCTTCGCGGAGCGTGCGCACCCACACCGCCCCCGCGTCGCCCATGAGTTCCCGGACGCCGGCGTTTGACATCGGCATGCCGCCGGGTCGTACCACGTGAGGACGGATGAGCGCCGCTGGGTCCTCCTCCGGACCTTCTATCAGTCGTACCGCAGCTTTCACGCGCTGCTCGATCACTACGAGCAGCTCGTTCGTGACTTCGCCGCGAGCTATCGCGTCGATCGCAAGGATCTCGCGCTGCAACCGGACGAACTCGCCACGCTGCTCGATTCCCATGCGCTGTCGGCCCTGCGCGACGGCGACCTGACGCTTCTGCGCGACATGTCGCATCGACTGTTCCGGACGGCGGAGGTGCCGGACCGATTCGACTCGCACGTAGCGAGCATTTACCACGAGGTCTCGCTGCTCAAGGAAGAGCACTGGACGATCCGCGAGCAGTCGATGAACGCGGATCCGGCTGAGTACGAGCGCTACTACCGAGAGGTGAACGTCTATTACCCGAAGCGCCTCCGGCACGTTCGCAACCTGTACGGCAAGGCCAGGCGTCGCCTCGAACAAATCCTCCCGACGATGGCTCGGAACCGCATCATCATCCGGTCCACGTATCTCTTCGGAGAGAAGCTCGTGCAAGGTGTCTATGCGGAGGGTCTCGACGAGTTGTACACACATCTCTATCCGGACGGTGGGCCGCTGACCGCCTACTCCCTCGCTGCGGACTCGTTCCTCGAGAGCGGCTTCGGCGCTGAGGCGGTGGCGGCGTTCGACCGCGCGATCGCGGCGGCCGACCGAGCGATGCGGTCCGCCGAGGACGAAGGCGCCGCGCGTGAGATCGAGGCGCGAAGGGCCGAGCTCGGGAGGCGCCGAGAGCTGGCGTTGGCGCTCACGTGAACAGCGGGGGCCAGCGGTCGCTTCGTCCCGCGACTGCGCCGCGCAAGGTCTTCGTGGAGGCGTTCGGCTGCCAGATGAACGTGCTCGACGGCGAGTTGGCCATCTCGAAGCTCTCGGAGACGGGGTGGGTGCGCACTCAGGACGACTCCGAGGCCGACCTGATCATCTTCAACACATGCTCGGTGCGCGATCAGAGCGAGCACCGCGTGTGGTCTCGACTCGGCGCCCTGCGCGAGCGCAAGGCGATGGATCCGTCGTTGCTGATCGGCGTGATGGGGTGCATGGCGCAGCGGGAGGCGTCCGAGATCCTCCGCCGGATGCCGCACGTGGACATCGTCTGCGGCACTCGCCGCTTTCCGTCGATGGACGCGATCGTCGAGCGTGCGGAACGTGGTGGTCAGGTACTCGCTGTGGAGACCGACGGATTCGTCGATGTCCGACGCGACGTGACGATCCGTCCCGACCGGCACAGGGCTTTCGTGTCGGTCATGCGTGGCTGCGATCACAAGTGCTCGTACTGCATCGTCCCGAAGACTCGGGGCCCACAGATCGATCGGCCGGTCGTGGACATTCTCGACGAGGTGCGCCGCCTCGCCGACGACGGGGTGCGCGAGGTGATGCTGCTCGGGCAGAACATCAACACGTATGGGCGCTACCTCGACGAGCGCCCGACGCTCGCAACGCTGCTCCGCGCGGTCCACGAGGTGCCGGGCATCGCTCGTATCCGGTTCCTCACGAGCAACCCGATGGACCTTCGTGAGGAGTTGCTCCGTACGATGGGTGAGTTGCCGAAGGCCTGTGGATACCTGCACTTTCCGGCACAGTCCGGCAGCGACTCGACGTTGCGCCGCATGCGCCGGGGATACACGCGATCGCGGTACCTCGAACTCTGCGCTGCGGCGCGCGAACTCTGTCCCGGGATCGAACTCGCGTCTGACTTCATCGTTGGGTTCCCGGGCGAGACGGAAGACGAGTTCCAGGCGACGCGATCGCTCGTTGCCGAGGTCGGCTTCAAGCAGATTTACGTCTTCAAGTACTCGGTCCGTCCGGGCACCGCCGCGGCGGCGATCGCGGACGATGTGCCGGAGGACGTGAAGAGCCTGCGCTGCAACGATCTCCTCGATCTGCAAGAGACGGTGTCCGCCGAGCGGAACAGGGCCAAGATCGGGTCGCGTGTCGAGGTTCTCGTGGATGGCCCCACGCGTCGCGACGCGTCGCGTCTCTCTGGACGTGACGACGGGAACTCGACCGTCATCTTCGAGGGCTCGCCGTCGCTCGCCGGCGCACTCGTCGGAGTTCGCGTCACGTGGGTCACCGCGCCCGTTCTCTACGGCGATCTGGTGCCGGACAGCGAACGATGACCGCGACGTCGGCCGACGTGGTCCGCCGCGCGATGGCAGAGGCCGTCGAACTCGCATGCCGAGCGCGCTTCCGAGTCGAGCCGAATCCGCTGGTCGGCGCGGTCGTGCTCGCCACCGACGGCACCGTGGTCGGGCGTGGGTTCCACGCGCGGTGGGGCGGGCCGCACGCCGAGGTCGCCGCGCTGCACGATGCGGGCGAGCGAGCGCGCGGCGGAACCCTCGTAGTCACGCTCGAGCCGTGCGCGCACACGGGGAAGAAGACCCCTCCCTGCGTCCCAGCGGTGCTCGAGTCCGGTGTGTCGCGCGTCGTTGCAGGTGCGCTCGATCCGAACCCGGCGACGCGCGGACTCGCCGCCGCAGCGTTTGCTGCCGCCGGGGTCGCTTTCGAGGTCGGCGTCGGCCAGGACGCGTGCGCACCGTTGGTTGCGAGGCACGCGCGTCACCTCGGGGCGGATGTCCCGTGGACGATCGCGAAGTGGGCCATGTCCGCGGATGGGCGGATCGCGGACTCCGGCGGGCATTCGCGCTGGATCACCGATGCGCCGGCGCGCGACGTGGTGCACGAGATCAGAGCAACCGTGGATGCAGTGGTCGTGGGGCGTGGCACTGTCGCGGCGGATGACCCGCTCCTGACGTGCAGGCTTCCCGGCCGCACGGCTTCGCCGCTGCGGGTCGTCCTCGACACAGACCTGAGAACGCCGCCCGAGGCGCGCGTGGTGGCGACGTCGCGTGAGACGGCGACACTCATCATGTGCGCGGAGCGCGCGGACGCGTTCCGTCGTGCACAGATCGAAGAGCGCGGTGCGGAGGTTGTGGAACTGCCGCGCGGCCCGGGTGGTCGCGTCAAGCTGGCGGCGGCGTTCCGCGAGTTGCATCGGCGCGGCGTGCACCGAGCGCTCCTCGAAGCGGGCTCCGTCCTGACCGGGGCGTGTTTGCGTGCGGGCTACGTCCGCCAGGTCGCCGTGTTCGTGGCGCCTGTAGTGATCGGCGGATCAGGGCCGACACCTTTCGACGGTGGTGGCTGGCCGCTGCTCGACGCGCCTCGGCTCCAGGAGCCGCGCGCGACAGCGGCGGGCACGGATGCCCTCCTCGAGGGGTACTGGCCCCGGTCGGCGCCCACCGTCTGACCGACGAGTTGCGAGGATGCGCGCGGCACGGCGCACAGCACACGCTGCATCCGCGGTTCCGAGCGTGCGAGCTGCGAACGTCAGTTCGACGACGAATGGCCCTTCGCGTTGCTGACGTCGGACATCTTCTTGCGGATCCAGCTTGCGTCGATCGTCGCCCGCAGTTCCAGCAGTTCGCGGTTGACGGGATCGATCTTGAGTCCGCGATCGACGATCGGGGACGCCTGCTTCCAGTTCTTGTTCGAGACCTCGAGGCGGCCCCAGCGCGAGAGGACTTCAGCCGTTCGTCCGTCGCAGTCCTTGATCCGCTCGGCGCACGCCTCGGCGACGGGCCCATCTTTCGCCGTCTTCCGCGCCTTGGCGTAGGCGGCGCGGGCCGCCTGGTACTTCTGTTCAGACGTGCTCAGTGCATCGCGGGCCCGCGTCTGGTTGCCGTTCGCAAGCTGAGTGAAGGCATCGGCCGCGGACGTGCCCGCGTCGAGCTTGAGTTGGTCGGCGGCTTTCGTCGTCTTGTCGAGCCAGTCCTTGATCTTTCCGGCCTTCTCTGTCGCCATGCGATCTTCCTCGGACTTCCGCGCATCCTCGTCTCGCTTCTCGATGCGCTGCACAAGGTCGGCGACCCGCGCGCGAGCGCGGGTCGCGTCGGGGCCCGGATCGGCGGCGCGCAGGTAGCTCTTCAGCCGGTCCAGGGCAGCGTCGAGGTCGCCGCTGCCGACGAGCGCGTCCACCGCATCGAGGGTGGCGTCGGCCTCCGCGCGGAGTACGGTCGCGAGCAGCGCATCGACGTCCTCCTGCACCGTGCCTGCAAGCCCCTTCGCCTCGAGAAGATCGCGGCGGGCCGCGCGGTACATGCCTGCTCCGAGCGCCCACTTCGCGAGCTTCACACGACCCGGCGCGTCGTCGGCTGCGAGCGACGCTCGGACCAGGTCGTAGCGGCAGCGAGGAACGACCAGGTTCCACGTGACGCGCATCGAGCCGCCCGTCGTCCGCGCGAAGGACACGCCTTCGTCATCGACCATCTCGGTCTTGCCTGGGATCAGCTCGCCGGTGCTGAGCTCGAGCACGTCGGCCAATGCCGACAGTGGGCCCAGCAGGATCAGAGCGATCGCGAAGGCACGAGCGCGTGGAAGTGCGGGGAACATGCCAGCAGGCTACCACCGAGAGACAAACGTGGGGTCAGCGCGGTGGCGACGTGTCGCGCTCGAGCCGCTCGTCTTCCGCGGCCATGCGCTCCTCGCAGAGGAGCTTGCGCTTCTCTGCCTCCAGGATGTTGGGATCGTCGGACGTCAGATCGGCGAGTTGGAGGAATCGTGCGTAATCGGATCGTGCCAGGTCCCACGCGCCCCGCGCCTCTCGGAGCATTCCACGATTCACGTATGCGCTGGCCCGTTGGGGCTGGAGGGCGACCAACCGGTTCAGCTCATCCTCGGCGCTCGCGAACTGCCCCAGCTTGAACAGCGTGTTGCCGAGAACGTCCCGAAGTTCCGCCTCCTGGAGCCGTGCGCCGAACAGCCTGGTCGCGTATGTCTCGGGCTGCTTCTCCCAGAACTCGCGGGACCGAACGACTTGCTCCTCGTACTTGCGGCACCAGCGGAGGCTCTCGTCGTAGGCCCCGCGGCGCGCGGTCATCTTTGCGAGCCCGAGCCACGCCGTCATCTTGAAGTTCGGCTCGGTCCGCGAGTCGTCGAGGACCTTTCGGAACGACGCCTCCGACTGCGCGATACGCCGGGGAAGCTCGGCCTTCGCCGTCGCCAGGGCCGCCTCGTTCTGCGGCGACCTCGCAGTTGCGTTCGCCTCCTGAATACGGGCGGCGCGGTCGTAGAGTTCCGCCCAACGCTGCTGGACCAAGGCGTATCCGAGCTCCGCCTTCCAGCTCTGGTCACCGAGCCCGCCGTCGCGCAGGGTGTCGAGTCGCTTCTCCGACTCGGCGAGTCGGGCCATGCCGTCCTTCGTCGTGTCGCGGCCGAGTTGGTACAGGGCCATCGCCTGACCGAGTTGGGCGCGCTCGTCGTTCGGGTCGAACTCCAGCGCCTTGCTCCATTGCTGGTAGGCGTTGAGGTAGTGCCCGGCGTCGTAGTACTGCGCCGCGTTCTCCAAGTATGCCGAAGCGACTTGCCGGTCCTCGCCCGTGACGGACTGGCAACCTGCAGTCGTGAGGAGAACGGCGCCCACCGAGGCGAGGGCAGCCGCGAGGACCAAGGGAGACGCGATCGGGCGCATGGGGTGATTCCCGCCGCTTGCCGTCACCTCAACGTCACGACGTCCGGTCACCACGGGGCGTGAGGTGGGGGCACTGGGGTTGGAGGCGACGAGTTCTGCATCGCGCGCGACGTGACCGTGGGTGCGTTGACCGACCGGTGGAGCCGTCGTCCGCGATCAAGCGATCGCGAGCTGCGAAGGCTCACACGATCCCCGCTTCAGCGCAGATCGGACGACGTGTCGTAGACCCACGGCGTGTCGGCCATGTCGTAAGTCTGGACCTCGCCGGGCTGGAAGAAGAGACCGAGCTCGAAGGCCGCGGCCTCCTCGCTGTCGCTCCCGTGGATCAGGTTGTAGCCGTCGCTGATCGCGAAGTCTCCGCGGATCGTCCCCGGCTCGGCCTTGGACCCAAACGTGGCGCCCATCATCTTGCGCACGACCGCGATGGCGTTCTTGCCGCGGAGCGCGACGACCAGGACCGGCGACGACGTCATGTACTTGACGAGGCCCGGGTAGAACGGCTTCGCCTCGTGCGGCTTGTAGTGCTTCTGCGCCGTGGCGAGCGGAATGGTCATCATCTTCGCGCCTGCGATCTGGAGGCCCTTCTCCTCGAAGCGGACGAGGATGCGGCCGGCGAGTCGGCGCTGGACGCCGTCGGGCTTGACGATCACGAGTGTGGTCTGCATGGAGGACTCCGTTTGGTTCTCTGGGGACGAAGTATCGGAGGGTAGCGGGCCACGTCGCACGCCGGGAACTTCGGAGGCGCGTCGGCCGTCGCTACGCTCGCGGGCCCGGGCAGCGGCCCGACGTCTGCGGAGATCCGACCCATCATGATGCGAACCCACACCTGCGGCGAGTTGCGAGCTGCGCACGCCGGCACGACCGTCACGCTCTGCGGGTGGGTGCAAAATCGCCGGGATCACGGCGGACTCACCTTCGTGGACCTCCGGGATCGCCACGGAGTGACGCAGTTCGTCGTCGAGCCCGACGCGCCGCAGGCAGCGCGCGACGAAGCCGCAAAGGTCCGCCTCGAGTGGGTCGTCCGGATCACGGGCGTGGTTCGCGCGAGGCCGACGGAGAGCCGGAACAAGGATCGGGCCACCGGCGAGGTCGAGATCGTAGTGACCGCGTTCGAGGTGCTGAACGCCGCGGAGCCCGTGCCGGTCGCGCTCGCCGCTGGCGAGCGCAGCGGCGAGGACCAAGAACTGAAGTACCGCTACCTCGTTTTCCGCCGCCCCGAGATGCGCGAAGCGCTGCTGCGGCGCGCTCGCATGAATCACGTCGTCCGCGACCACATGGTCACGAGGGGCTTCACCGAGGTCGAGACACCGAGCCTGCTGCGGTCCACCCCGGAAGGTGCGCGCGACTACCTCGTGCCTTCGCGCGTCCATCCGGGCAGCTTCTACGCGCTGCTGCAGTCGCCGCAACTGCTCAAGCAATTGCTGATGATCGGCGGCATGGATCGGTACTGGCAGATCGTCCGTTGCTTCCGCGATGAAGATCTTCGCGCCGATCGCCAGCCGGAGTTCACGCAACTCGACGTCGAGATGTCGTTCTGCGACGAGTCCGACGTACAGGACGTCGCCGAGACGCTCGTCCACCGTCTGCTCAAGGAGATCGCCGGCGTGGACGTGCCCCGGCCGTTCCCGCACGTGACGTTCAGCGACGCGATGGAGCGGTTCGGGTCCGACAAGCCAGATCTTCGATTCGGACTTGAGGTCCGCGACGTGTCGGAGATTGTCAGGGAGTCGCCGTTCGTCGTGTTCCACGATGTGGTCGCCGCCGGCGGGGTGGTCCGCGCGATCGCGGTGCCGGCCAAGCACGCGTTCACGCGGAAGGACCTCGACTCGTTGCGGACGGTCGTAGCCGACCGAGGTGCGAAGGGCGTTGCGTGGTGCCGGATCGCGGAGCCCGATTGGACGGGGCCCGCTGCGAAGCACCTCTCGCCGGCGATGCGCGCAGCGCTCGTCCAGGCGACCGGCGCGGAGACGGGCGGTACCCTTCTGTTCGTGGCGGGAACTCGCGAGATCGCAATCCCCGCGACGGGCGATCTGCGGCTGCACCTCGGCTCTCACTTCGGACTGCGTGACCCGAAGTCGTTCGCCCCGGTCTGGGTGGACCAGTTCCCGCTGCTCGAGTGGGACGCCGACGGGAAGCGTTGGAATGCCTGCCATCACCCGTTCACGGCGCCGCTTGCCGAGGACGTCGCCCTGCTCGCGTCGGACCCGGGCAAGGTCCGAGCGCGCGCCTACGACCTCGCGATGAACGGGCTGGAGCTGCTCGGCGGGAGCATTCGTATCCATCAGCCCGAGATCCAGGCTTCGATGTTCCGGCTGCTCGGAATCTCCGACGAGGAGGCTCAGGCTCGGTTCGGTTGGTTCGTCGAGGCGCTCCGCTACGGCGCTCCTCCGCACGGCGGGTTCGCCGCAGGCATGGACCGACTCGCCGCCGTCCTGGCGGGACTGACGAGCATCCGCGACGTCATTGCGTTCCCGAAGACCGCCGCGGCGACGGATCTGATGACCGGCGCGCCGTCCACCGTGGACGGCAAGCAGCTCGCCGAACTCGGAATCCGACTCGTCTGATCCATGCAGAGGGACTTCCGTCCGGCGCGCGGTGCGGTACACTTCCGGCAGTCCGTGATCGCGCGGGAGTCCGCGTCGCACGGTCGAGGTCCCGCCGCATGATCTTCGCTTGATCGCTCCGGCTCGTTCCGGCGCCCGTCTCACAGTCTCGCACGCCGACGCATGTGTTGACGTTCGTGACGTCGGTGGCGGCGTACGTCGCGCCGTCGGCGCTGCTGCGCTCCGCGAGGTGCGGCTCAGCCGGTGCGCGATCTCCAGTCCGACTACGATCCCGTCCAAGTTGTCATCCACGGCCGCAGGTCCCACGACGGGGCCCTGCGGCCGTTTGCGTTGATCCAGTCCCGATAGAGGAGGTGCCGAATCACGTCTGCCGCCCGTCCGCAAGAACCGAGAATGAACGACCGCATTCGCGTGCGTGAGGTCCGCCTCATCGACGCCGAGGGCAAGCAGGTCGGCGTCGTGCCGACCGAAGAGGCGCGCCGTATGGCGTCCGAGGTCGGCCTGGACCTGGTCGAGGTCGCCCCCGACGCGCGCCCGCCGGTCTGCAAGATCATGGACTACGGCAAGTACAAGTACGAGCAGCGCAAGAAGCACACCGGGAAGAAGCCGCATCACTCCAAGCTGAAGGAGCTGCGCCTGCGTCCTCGAACCGACGACCACGACTACGGCGTGAAGATGAAGCACGCCCGCGACTGGCTCGACAAGGGCGACAAGGTCCAGATCGTCCTTCAGTACCGCGGCCGCGAGTTGGTCCACCAGGAAGTCGGGCGCGCGCTCCTCGACAAGTTCGTCCGAGAACTGGCCGACATTGCGAAGATCGAGTCCCAGGGGCGCATCGACGCGAAGCGCCTGTCTGTCCTTCTCTGCCGTAAATAGGCTCGAATCGTCCCGCCGGACGCTTCCGAACCAGCACCGTCGTCGCTTCGCCCCGGTGAATCGTTGACGGTGCGCGGAGCGTCCCTACGATCGGCGGGCTACCCAGAGGAACTGCGAGCGATGCCGAAGCTCAAGACCAAGAAAGGCGCTGTGAAGCGCCTGCGCATCACCAAGAACGGACGGATCAAGCACGGGACCCCCGGGCGCCGCCACTTGCTGCGCAAGAAGGGCCCGAAGCGCCGTCGTCAGATGCGCAAGCAGAAGGTGCTCGCAAAGGTTGGGGAGCGGCGCATGCGTCGCCTCCTCGGCCTCGGAGGCTAGATCCATGAGAGTCAAGACAGCCGTCCCTCGTCACAAGCGCCGCCGTCGGCTCATGAAGGCCGTGAGCGGTTTCCGCGGCACGCCGAACAACCGTCTGCGTCGCGCGAAGGACTCCGCGCAGCGGTCGATGAACTACATGTTCGACGGTCGCAAGATCAAGAAGCGCAACTACCGGGCGATGTGGATCGTCCGCATCAACGCCGCCGTTCGCCCGCTCGGGATGGACTACTCCGAGTTCATGGGCGCCCTCGTGAAGGCCTCGATCGAGATCGATCGCAAGGTCCTCGCGGATCTCGCCGTCTCCGAACCGGCTGCGTTTACACGCGTCGTCGAGATGGCGCGGGCGGCGCTGAAGTAGCCGCTCCTGCGCCGTCCCGGCGATCGGGGACGACGCGACCTCTGAAGCTCAGAACGCGCGTCCCGGCTCCGGCCGTGACGCGCGTTCTACGTTTTCCGAGGAGAGTCATCGATGTCCGAGTCCCCATCTGCGGAACTCCTGACCGAAGCCGCGACGGTCGCGGCTCAGGCGCTGGCTGCGATTGCGGCGGCGGGTGAGCTCGAGTCCCTCGCGGCGGTGCGTGCACGGTACGCCGGCAAGAACGGTGCGCTGAAGGGACTCCTGAAGGCGATCTCTGGCGTTCCGAAGGAAGATCGCCCCAGCGTCGGAGCTGAGGTGAACCGTCTCGCCGCCCACGTGGAGGCCGCGCTCGAGGCCCGGAAGGCGATCCTGGAGTCAGCCGACGCGGAAGGGCCCACAGATCCGGCCTTCGACCCGACACTGCCCGGGACTCGGCTCCCGGAAGGATCCGTGCACCCCGTCTCGATCGTGATGGACGAGATCCGAGCCATTTTCACGCGGATGGGGTTCGACGAGGCGTCCGGGCCGGAGGTCGAGGACGCGTGGCACAACTTTGACGCGCTGAACATCCCCGCAGGACATCCGGCGCGCGAGCCGACCGACCAGTTCTTCGTCGAGAACGGCCTGCTCCTCCGGAGCCAGACCAGCACCGTGCAGATCCGCGTGATGGAATCGCGCAAGCCGCCGCTGCGCGTCTTCGCGCCCGGTCGCGTGTACCGACCTGACACCGTGGATGCCCGCCATCTCTATGCGTTTCACCAGGTCGAGGGACTCGTGGTGGACGAGGGCATCTCGTTCGCGGACCTGAAGTCGTGCATCAACTCGTTCGCCCGGAGCATGTACGGGATCGATGTCGTCACGCGTTTCCGGCCGCACAACTTCCCCTTCACGGAGGTGAGCGCCGAACTCGACGTGCGCTGCCCGTCGTGTGGCGGTGACGACGCTCCGCGTGGCACACCTGGGCGTTGCGCGACCTGCGGAGGCGAGGGCTGGATCGAAGTCCTCGGCTGCGGGATGGTCCACCCCCGCGTACTCGAACTCGTGGGCTACGACCCCGAGCGATGGACCGGTTTCGCGTTCGGCCTCGGCGTCGAACGCGTCGCGATGCGTCGCTGGCACCTCGACGACGTCCGCATGCTCGAAGACAACGACGTTCGTTTCCTGCGCCAGTTCCGCTGACCCAACCAGGTTCGAAGGAAGAACACATGCGCGCCTCCCTGAAGTGGCTGCAGCGGTACGCGGATCTCCCGTCCGACCCGCACGCGATCGCCAATCGGCTGACGATGGCCGGTTATGTCGTCGCATCGCACGAGCGTGTTGCGACTTCGTGTACCCCCGCGTCCGCAGCAGAGGCAACGCCCGACACCGCCTTTGACACCGCCTTTGACGTAGAGGTGACGTTCAACCGACCCGACCTGCTCTGCCACGTCGGCCTTGCACGCGAGTTGGCCGGGATCTTCGCCGTGCCGCTTCGCGAACCAGCGAGCGCGGTCGATGCGAGCTTCTGCATTCCGGACCAGGTTCCTGTGACGGTCGAGGCGGCAGATCTCTGCCCGGTCTACACCGCACGCATCGTGCGCGGCGTCAAGGTCGGTCCGTCACCTGCGTGGCTCGTGTCCGCACTGGAGGCCGCAGGGCAGCGGTCCGTCAACAACGTGGTCGACGTCACCAACTTCGTCATGCTCGAGGCGGGGCAACCGCTCCACGCGTTCGATCTCGCCAAGATCCGCGGACCGCGCATCGTCGTTCGTCGCGCCGGCGGGGAGTTGTTCGTCGCCATCGACGGCCGCAAACTCGAGGTCGGGGCCGATGACCTGGCGATTTGCGACGCGTCGTCGCCCGCAGCACTCGCGGGCGTGATGGGCGGAATCGAATCCGAGGTGTCGGAAGCGACGCGTGACGTGCTCCTGGAGAGCGCGATCTTCGCGCCGCTCGCGATCCGAGCGACCTCGCGGCGTCACCAGTTGCGCTCGGAGTCGAGTTTTCGCTTCGAGCGTCACGTTGACCCGAGCGGCGTGCGCCGCGCCTCGGACCGCGCGGCGCGGCTTCTCATCGAAGTCTGCGGCGCCAGCGGCGTTGGGCCGATCGTAGTGGCCGGACCCGACGACTCGAGGCCTGTGACACCCATTCGCCTTCGGGAGTCGCGCGTCGCGCACGTGCTCGGCATCACCGTTTCGACTGTGGAGATCTCGGCGATCCTCTCCTCGCTGGGCCTTAAGTGCGCGGACGCGGGCAGCGCCAGCAGCGCGGCGCTCTGGGTCGCACCCTCCTGGCGTCCCGACCTGGTCGCCGAGATCGACCTGATCGAGGAAATCGGACGCCGCGTGGGCTTCGACCGTATCCCAGAACGCGTCGTGCTCCCCGTGCGCCCCCGCACACCGGATCGTGCCGTCGAGGTGCGGCGCCGCGTGCGAGAGACGCTGGTCCGTCAGGGATTTCGCGAGTGCATCTCGGCGCCGTTCGTTGGCTCCGGGCCGTTCGACCTCGCGATCCTCGTGACGAAGCCTGCGTTGCGGGTCCTGAACCCCATGCGATCGGAGGAGAACCTGATCCGGCGGTCCCTCCTCGGGTCGTTGCTCGCCACTGCGCGCCGGAACCAAGATCGCGGTTGCGACCGCGTGCGGCTGTTTGAGGTGTCGGCGGTCTACGTCGCCGGCGCGTCGGCGGGGCGGTCGGAAGGCCGCATGCTGGTAGCCGGTCTCGTCGCTGGATCGTACACCGATGCGAAGGGCGTGGTCGACGCGGTGCTCGCCGCGCTCGGCTTGGACGCGGCGTTCGAGCGCGGCGCGGCGCGGCCGATGCGATTCGACCGGTCCGCGACCGTCCATCTCACGGGCACGTCGGACCGACCGTTCGTCGGCCAGGTGGGGGAGTTGTCGCCGCGTGACGTGCAGGCGTACGGGTTGGGCGGACCCACCGCGCTGTTCGAGTTGTGCGTGGACGCACTCGAGTCCGTGGCGACGTTCGAGCAACCCTACGTGCCGGTGTCGAGGTTCCCGGCGGTCGAACGCGACCTGGCGTGGGTGGTCGACGACGCGGTGACTTGGAGCCGGATACAGGGAGCGGTGGGGCACGCGGGAGCGCCCCTCGTTCGCGAGATCCAGTTCCTCAACGAGTTCCGCAGTCCCCAGATCGGCGTGGGGCGCAAGAGCGTGGCGTTTCGCATGGAACTGCGCGCCGACGACCGCACGCTGACCGGGGATGAGGCGGACGCATGCGTGCGGGCGATTCTTGAACGGCTGATCGCCGAGACTGCCGGCGAGTTGCGAAGCTGATCTCGGGGCGCGCGCGCGTGGGGATTCGGCGAGGAATCCGCCACGGCTTGCACAGGGGGGTATACTCCGAGACGCCTCTGCCATGTTCGATCGATCCCTTGTCTCCTGAGCCGATAAACAATCTCCCGGGTCCGTAGCTGGGAGGGCCTGCCGGCCGTCGTTGCGTACGACGGCGGAGCCCGAACGCGAGGACCCACCTGAGCCCAAATGGTTCAGAGACCCGATTGGCCGGCATTGCGGCGGAGTGCAACACGGGCGTGGCCCCTCGCGGGGCTGCGCCCGTTCGCGTTGCGTGGGATCTGCCGCGAGGGCGCATCGTCGCGGTTGCACCGGTGCCCCCTTCCCATCGTGCGCCACCTGTAGTAGCATGCTCCGCCAACGGCCCAACAGGTCGAGTGCCGGGAGGTTGCCATGCGCCGCAAGTTCGGGATCGTCGTAGCTTCCGGGATCGCTGTCGCAGCACTTTGGTCCTACGTGCGGCACTCGGGGGAAGGCGAGTTGCCGCCGGCGCCGGCGGCCCAGTCGCGCCAATCTGCCGATCCGGTCGCCGAGGAGCCGCCGGCGCCGAAAGTACCGCCTGTTCCCCGGCTCGTCGGCGCCCCGGCGCCCGAAGCTGACGCGACCGATCCCGTGGCGACCGCAAAGGCGCTCACTTCATCGGGTGCGAGGACTTTCCTGGATGCCGCGGCGCGCGCTCGCGCGACCGCAACTGCAAACGAGCTGCTTCGTCGGGCGGAAACCGCTTCGACGCGCGATGGGGTGGAGCAGCGCCTGCTCGCTCGCAAGCTCCTCGCGGCTGTCTACGACTGCCCGGTTGCCACGAACGACGAACGGGATGCCGCGTACGCAGGGTGCAGGGCGCTCTTCGACGTCCTTGTGCGCGGGAACGGCGCGCCGCCCGAGATCGCGCTGCGGCACAAGGTGGCAGCCGGAGAGAGTGTGTGGGCACTCGCGAAGGGGCCGTGGCGCCAGGCCGGAGCAACGGTAGCGTCCGGCTTCGTTCTCTGGCTGAACGACGTGACAGACGCCAAGCGACTGCGCGTCGGGCAGGCGCTGAAGGTGCCTCTCGAGCCGCTCACGATTGTCGTGCGCAAGCGTGCCTTCGAACTGAGCGTGCTCCTCGGCGGCGCTCCCGTCGAGCGGTTCCAGGTCGCTGTCGGGCCTGATGCGAAGACCCCGGTGGGTGCGTTCCAGGCGAAGGACTGCCTCAAGAACCCGGACTGGTACATGAACGGGAAGCGCATCCCTTTCGGCGCGAAGGGGCACATCATCGGGACGCGGTGGATCGGCCTCGCGGGAGCGCCTGAGGCAGACGGCATCGGCATCCACGGGACCACCGATGAGAGCTCGATCGGAACTGCAGCCTCGCTCGGATGCATCCGCATGAAGAACGCCGATGTCGAGCGCCTGTTCGAGTGGGTGGCGACCGGCACGCGCGTCGAGATTCGCGACTGAGAGGGTTTGGGGAAATCAGACGTGCTCTCTGTCTTCCCGCGCGGAGCCGATCCAACGCGGGAGGACGCCGGGCGAGACGGCGAAGCCAGCGCGCGTGTTGACGACTCCTGAAGCGCGTTGCACGGCGATCCACGCAGGACCTGGCCTCTTGCGGGGCGTCGCTGAGCCTCCGGCGCTCGCTTGACCTGGAGCCCGTTGACGTCGCGACACCCGCTGAGCCGCGCAACCGTGCCATTGCGTGGCTCAGATCTGCGGGGGCAAGGGCTCTGCGGGCGCTCCGATTCCGACGACGACGACCTCGCCCGTCCAATGCACGGACGCGGGATTTGCGAAACCGACCTTCGGCGCTACGAAGGTCGCCGTGACGTCTGCGCGCACGCACGGTCCGAGCGGCAGGCCGGTGTCGCAATCCAGTCCTGACGGCACGTCCAGCGCGAGGATTTCGGCTTTCGACGCGTCCACCGCCTCGACCAGGCTCGCAGCCACACCCGCGATCGGCCGCGTCAGACCGGTGCCGAAGAGACCGTCCACAACCACGTCACACCCAGCCAGCCACGAAAGGCAGGCGCGCGCGTCCGACTCCGTGGTCACGGTCCGGATCGGGAGTCGAAGTGCGCGGCAGATTCCCAGGTTGACGGCGGCGTCGCCCGCGGCGCAATCTCCCTGGGACGCAGGAAACACAAGTATCCTGACGTCGTGCCCGGCAACTGCGAGGTGCCGCGCGACCACGAAGGCGTCGCCGCCGTTCTGTCCGGGCCCGCACACGCACGCGAACCGGGTGTGAGCCCGGGACCACCGGTCGAGCGCGACTCTGGCCGCCCCGGCACCGGCGTTTTCCATGAGACAAATCGACGGGATTCCGAGCTCGCCGCAGGCTCGAAAATCGACCATCCGGGCAGAATCTCGCGTGAGATGCTTCAAAGATTGTTGTGCCTATCCGGGGATCGGGTACTGTCTCCACTTCGCCACATGACGCGGCACTGGAGTTCTCCAGGTGACACCGACGAGGTGGTGAACGCGGTGAAAATCGCGCGGTCTTCGAAAAGTTGAACTGCGGATGAGACGATGGTCAAATCTGC
>JAIOPE010000044.1 GCA_021414065.1 Planctomycetota bacterium | reverse complement strand
GAAAGTGAACAACGCCCCCGGCGAACGCCCCCGGCGAACGCCCCCGGCGAACGCCCCCGGCGAACGCCCCCGGCGAACGCCCCCGGCGAACGTCCCCGGCGAGCACGTCCCCGGGGAACAACCGCCTACGGGATCCGCAGCTCGATGGCCTCGCCGGTGCGACCGCTGCCGACCTTGACCTGTTCCCAGTTGCCGTCGGCCTTCGCGCGGTTCAGGCTGAGCTCGTACGTGCCCTCCGGCAGGTTGTCGATGCTGAATCGTCCGTCGGCGCCGGTCTGGGCCCACCCGTTCCCGTTGCCGCCGTCGGTCTTCCGGGCCATGAGCTGTTGGTTCGCCGCCGCGGCGCCGGCGGCGTCCAGCAGGCGCCCCGTGAGCGTGCCCCCGCGCGGAATCACGATGCGCATGCCGAGATTCCCCGCCTCGATCTTCTCGAGTTGCACGGGCGGTCGCCCACTCACGTTCACGCTCACCCACAACGGCTGTCGCGGGAGCCCCGAGACCTCCCACCGGCCGTCCTTGTCCGCGCGAGCGCTGCGACTGACGCCCGATTGCGAGTTCACCCAGATGTTCGCGCCGCCCAGGGCCTGGCCGGACTCGTCCACCACGACGCCTCCGAGCTTCTCGCCCGGGAGCGCCAGGATGCGCGCGTCGGTCGTGCCCGGCGAGAGCTCGTCGGCGCCCGACAGCACGAGGCCGTCGTAGCGACTGCCCTGCCACGACTGGAGCGTCACCACGTACACGCCCGGCGCGAGACCCTGGAAACGGAAGTGCCCCGTGGCGTCGGTGCTCGTGTTCGCGTTCTGCCAGTTCAGGTTCGGTTGCTCGCCCTGGGCGTTCGGCTTGCCCTGGATGGTCAGGTTTGCGTCCGGGAGTCCCTTGCCGTTCGAGTCCGCGAGCACTCCCTCGATCGACAGGCCGGCCCCGAGTGTGAGTTCCACGCCCTTCGACCCGACGGCGACGTTCAGCGCCGAGGCGGGGAGCAGGCGCGCCATCTCCACCGACTGCGGGGGCGTCGCGTTCAGGTGATACGGGCCGTCGCCGAGACCGGCGAGTTCGAACGTTCCGTCGGCCTTGGTCTGCGCGTTGCGCCACTGGTTGGCCGGATCCGGCTTCGCCGGGTTTGCGCCGACCCACGCTCGCGCGACGGGCTTGCTGTCGGGGTCCAGCACGCGCCCGGTGATCACGGCGCCCGCGTCCACGACGAGCTTGTAGTCGCTCGTGCCTGCGGAGACGGGATCCGTGACCTTCGACTTCAGGTTGAGCGAACCGTCCCAAGGGGGCGAAACGGTCAGCTTGTAGTTGCCGCTCGCGAGGTCGCGGATCTTGAACGATCCGTCGGGGCCGGCGACGACCTGGTTGTTGCCGCCCCAGCGCCCGGACTCGAAGCGGTTGCGCGACGACCTGGCGCCGCCCTCGTCCTTCGCCGCCGAAACGATGGCGCCCGCCGCCGGCCGCGCGTCGTTGAAAAGCACCTTCCCGGAGATCTCGAGGCCGGGTTCGATCTCCACCGTGACGTCGCTGGTGCCCGGCACCGCAATGTCGCTGACGGTCTTCGGGACGTATCCGTACGCCCTTGCGCTCACCCAGTACTTGCCGGTCGTCAGGTTCGACAGGACGAACGACCCCTCGGCGTCGGTGACCGCCACGATGGCCCCGCTCCCGCCCCGCGCACTCATCGAGGTGATCTCGGCCCCGGCGACGGCGACGCCCTTGGCCGCGACGCGCCCGCGGATCGAGTAGCCCGACTCCAGCACCACGGTGGCCTGGTACTCGGACTGCGTCTCGACGAGCGTAACGACCGACGACTCGCCTGTTGCGTGGTCGAGCGCCGACGCACTGACGACGAACGAGCCTTCGGCCATGGGGATCGGCACCTCGAAGCTGCCGTCTTCGAGAATCGGCGACGGCGTCTGACTCGAGCCCTGCCCGCCACCGTTCCACTCCTCCTGGCCGCCCCAGCCTTGACCCCGGTTGCCCGGCTGCCTTGCGATGACGAACACCTGCCCGTCGCGGAGCGGCAGACCGGCTGCGGACGTCACCTTCCCTTTCACCTTCTTCTGCTTCACCATCTTCAGCACGACGCCGGTCGTCGGCTGGTCCGGGAGAACCTGCACCGGCTCGTTGCGCGACGGGAGATAGCCGTCCTTCTGCACGCTGAATCCGACTTTGGTACCCGGGGTGGCTCCGTCGATGGCGAACGCGCCGTCGTTCGACGTCTTCGTCTTGCCGTTGGATCCGCTCATCGTCACGTTCACGGCCGCGAGCGGCCCGTCGGACGTCTCCACGCGGCCCTCGATGCGAGCGCCGGGCTCGAGCTTCACGTCGATCCTGGCTTCGCCCGACTCCGGCACATCCACGCGCATCTGCACCGGCACGTTCCCCTGCTGGACGAGCATCCACGGGTTCTCGCCGGCGCCGGGCTGGATGTAGCCATCGCGGGTCGCGCGCACCATCGCGCGGCCCGCGACGACCGGGACGATCGAGAATGCGCCCGCAGCGTCGGTCGCGGCGGTTCCCGACTGGCTCACGCCGGTGCCGTCGGAGGCGTTCACCCAGACTTGAACGCGCGCTCCCGCGATCGGACCCGCCGGACCGGACACCGTGCCGGAGACCTTCGCACCCTGGCGCATCTTCAGGTCGCGCGTGGTCGAACTGCCTGAGGGGACCGAGAACTGGCGCGCCGTCTGGGTCTCTTCGCGCGTGTCCTGGAGCCAGCCTTCCTTCGAGACCGACACGCCGTTCAGCGTGCCGTCGGGGACGGCCGCGATGACGTACTTGCCCTCGGCGTTCGTCGTGGCTTCGGCCATCCGGCCCGACTGTGAGCTCGCGCGGACCGTCGCGCCGTCCACCGGCTTGCCGGTGGACGACTCGGTGACCGTGCCCTGCAGCGTGCCGCCGTCGCGGATGATCACGTCGTACTGCTTCACGTTCGGCACGCGGACGATCGCGACCTGCGACGGCACGCCGCCGGCGCGACCGACAAGCAGGGCGACGTCGCCCGTCGCGAGGTCGGTCAGCTCGAAGTGGCCGTCGTCCGCGGTCACGGCGCGCGAACGGAGCGCGGCGGCGCCGAAGTCCCACGCGTTCGCGGAGCGTCCGCCGAGCACGACGGCCTTCGCGATGGCCTTCTTCTCGCCGTCGAGCACGCGGCCGGTCAGCGTGTGGCCGGCGCTCAGGTAGATCTTCACGGGCGGCGGCTCCTCGCCGCCGGCCAGCCGCACGTTGCTGCGGCCGTCGCGCGAGAAGCCCGACTTCCGCGCAACGAAGGTCCACGTTCCCGAGGCGAGTTCCGGGAAGGCCGCCTTCCCCTCGGCGTCGGTCGTCGCCTTCGCCACCGCCACGGGCACGGCCGCGATCTGCGCCCAGGCCTTCGTCCAATCGAAGTTGCCCGACAGCGTGTCCGGCGCGGTGAACGCCTCGACATCCGCGCCCGCAATCGGTGCGTCAGCCCACGTGCGCACGTTCACCGTCACACTGACCGCCTGGTCGAGCCACAGCGTGCCGACGTCGCGCTTCTCGCCCTTCGAGAGCACGATGCCGGGGAGCCGGATCGTGGCGCAGCCCTTCGATGCCACGGCGATCTCGTAGGGGCCGCCGTCGGGGATCTGCGGGAGGACGAAGGCGCCCGTGGCGTCGCACTCGGTAGTCCAAGGGTCAACGCCGGCTTGTGTGAGCGTCACCTGCTGCCCGGTCGCGGGTGCCTGCTCCTTCCGGCGTTTCACGATGCCGGAGACCTCGCACGAGCCGACGATCTTCGCGTGACGGCGGGGGCCCTTCTTCGGTGGGGCGTCTCTGTCGGGCTTCGCCGCGGCGGGGCCGGGCGTGCCGGGCTCCGGCTCTGCGCGGTCGTCGGCCGGCTGGACGTCGCTCATGCAGAGCCAGAGGCCGACGCTGACCGTCGCGACGACCAGTGCGCCCAACGCAGCGAGCAACTTGCCGGAACCCAAAGGTCACCTCCCCAGGTGATGCGCAACGACGCACATCATAGGACGAACGGGCGCGGGCGTTCGTCCCTGTTCTTGGAAGAACGGCGACCGCGTGCCGTGGGTTCGGACGCCCGGCGCTACTTCTGGAGACGCAGGTCGGCGTCGGTGGTTCCCGTGCGGACGCGGCCCAGGGGCGTGCCCGACCACTGGTCCGGGTGCTCCGGGTCGGCGCGGAACGCCTCGACGTCCCACTCGCCCTCGCGGAGTCCCGTCGCCGTGAATCGGCCCTCGGCGTCGCACTGCGCCCAATTGTCGCCGCCGCCCGTGACCGCCCGGAGGTGGATCTGCCCCGAGAACGGCTTGCCGGCGGCGTCGGTGACGCGCCCCGACACCTTCCCGCCCTTCGGCAGCGTGAACCGCAGGTCGGACGTGCCCGCCGCGACCTTCTCGACGCTCGCCGGCACGCGCTCGTCGGCCGATGCGTTCACGTGGTAGTCGCCCTCGACGAGGCCGGACACCGCGAACCGGCCGTCCTTCCCGCTCACGGCGCTCCGGGCGTGCCCCCCGTCGGTGTACGCCATCACGTTCGCGCCGGCTATGCCCGCGCCGTTCTCGTCCACCACGGTCCCCGCGATCCGGAGGCCCTCGACGAGTCGGACCTGCACGCCGGTCGCGCCGGCGGCCACGATCACCTCGCCCTCGATGCGGAGCGCCTTGCTCGCGTCGTCCCAGCCGCCGAGCTTGATCCGGTGACGGCCGGTCCCGAGACCGCCGATCTTGAACTTCCCGGCCGCGTCGGTCATCGCCGACTGCCCGCCGCCGAACTTCATCGCGCCGGTCGAATCCGGGGAGTCGTTGCCGCTCGGGTCCGCCGCCGTCTCCGCCACCGGCTCTGCGCTGAGGAAGACACCCGCCGCGGGCGTCCCGTCGGCGCGGAGCGCGACGCCCTCGATCGTCGCGGCGTCCTCCATGACGAGCTCCACGTCGGTCGTGCCGACGGCGACGCCCGCCTTCTGCGCCGGCTTGCGGTTTCCGCCCTGCGACTGTGCGTTCAGCATGTACGACCCCGTCGCGAGCGCAGTGATCTCGAACGCCCCCGTCGCGCCCGTCACGGCGCCGCGCCACTCACCCATCGCGGCGGGATCGCTCGATGAGGCGCTCACCCAAACCCCTGCGACCGGCTTCCGCGCGCTGTCGATCACGCGACCGGCGATGCGTCCACCGGGCTGGACGACGATCTTCGCCGTCTTCGTGCCCGCGGCGATGGGATCAGTTGTGATCGGCTGCGCGTTGACGGTGCTCATCCACCCCCCTTCGACCCGGAGCTTGTGCGCGCCGGGGGCGAGGCTGCGGAGACGGAAACTCCCGTCGCGCGCAGTCGTCGCAGTGGATGCCTCGTCGTTCATCCCCGCCGGGAAGGAGAAGCCGTTCATTCCGTTGTCCGCGACCGGGTGGACCGACAGCCCCTCGACGGGCGTGCCGTCGGGGAAGGTGACGCGTCCGGAGATCTCCATCTCCTCCTGCATCTCGACGATCACGTCGCCGGTCGTTGACGGCACCGTCGCGGCGACCGCCTTGCTCTTGACGTACCCGGCGGCCCGCGCGGTGACGTCCCACGATCCCGCTTCGAGCGGCCGGACCTCGAACGCGCCCGTGGGGCCGGAGACCGCATACACGACCTGACCGTTGCCGCCTCCCAGGACCGAGAACGCCATCATCATCCCGTTCGCTTCCTGGTGCGGCGCGATCTGGATCTCGGCGCCCGCGACGGGCTTGCCGCCCGACGTGACGCGCCCGCGGAGCCCATCCGGCTGCGCGAACTGGATCGACACTTCGTACTCGCGGCGCCCGCTCTCGATCGTGACCGCGACCGACTCGGCCGTTCCCAGTCGAGCGTCCACGGCGCGCACGGTGAATGCCCCCTCGAGCATCGCGAGCGGGAACTCGAACGTGCCGTCGGGATTGACGGGGAAGCGCTCCGAGCCTGTGAACACGTCGGATCCGCCAACCCCGAACAGGTTGGTGTTCTCACTCTTCGGCGCCGCCGAGACGCGCGCCTCCGCGGGCGGCGCGCCGTCGGGGCCGACCACCTTCCCCCGAACGACCGGCGTGTGGACGAGGGTGACGACGACGCCGGAGTTGTCCCGCCCTGCGATGACCGGGAACGTCGAGTTCTTCGACGTGAGCAGGTGCGCCTTCGTCGCGCCGATCGTCACGGAGTCGCCCGGCACGACGCCGTCGAGCGCGAACGTGCCGTCGGCGGCCGACGTCGCCTCGGCGCCCGGCGCGAAGACGCGCGCTCCGCCGACCGGGCCGTCCGGGCCCTCGACCTTACCGGTCACCGAAGCGCCGCGTTCGAGCGTCAGGTCGAGCGTCGCCTCGCCGCCCTCCGGCACCTCCACGCGGAACTCGCGGCCGAGCGAGTCGTCCTGCGCCATCATCCACCACTGCTCCGGGAAGCCCTTCTGGTACGAGCCTTCCGCCCGCACCTGCCCGAACGCGCTGCCGGGCGTGACGTCCTCGGCGCGGTACCGCCCGTCGGTTCCGGTTACAGCCGTCGCGGTGGCCAGTTGGCCCTGGTTCACGCGATACGAGTTGATCTTCACCTTCGCGCCGACCGCGGGAACGCCGCCGCACATCACCCGCCCCGTCACCACGGAGCCCTTCTGCATCACGAGGTCCTTCGTGAGCGTGTCGCCCGCGTGTACGCGCGCTCCCGAGCCGCCCCACGGGCCCTCGTTCTCCGGACGCGTGAAGACGAGACCGTCCTTCTCGGCCTTCAGTTCCTGCACGTCGCCCTCGGGGAACGTCGGAATCCGGTACTTGCCCTGCTCATCGGTCGTCGCCTCGGCGACCTCCGTGGTCCATCCCCACTGCGCCGCGCGCACGATCGCGCCGACCACCGCGGCGCCTGTCTCCTTCTGTGTCACACGGCCTTCGATCGATCCGGTGGGCCGCAGGACGAGGTCGATCTCCTCGACGCCCGGCACGCGCACGTTCGACCGCCACGAGGGCACCGCGCCCGACCGTCCGACCGACAGCGAAACCGTCCCGGCGTCGAGCGTGTCGAACGTGAACTTGCCCTCGGCGTCGCTCACGGCGCGCGACCTCGTCGCGGCGGAACCGGCGTCCCACGCGTCGGTCACCGCGCCCGCGAGCACGACCGCCCCGGACACCGGCACGCGCTCCGGATCGACGACGCGCCCGCGGAGCGAGTACCCCTTGGCGAGACGGATCACGACCTCGTCGGGCGTCTCGCCGCCCCGAAGTTCGACGGACTTCGCGGCGCCCCTCGCGCGGCCCGCCGCGGACGCCACGAACGTCCAGTGCCCCGACGCCAGATCCGGGAACTCCGCCTTTCCGTCGGCGCCCGTCACGGTCTTCGCGAGCGCCACCGGTTCGAGCGCCATCTGCGAGAACGCTTTCGACCAGTCGAAGTCCTCGCCGTACTCGGGCGCCACGAATGCCTGCACCTGCGCCCCGGCGATCGGACGGTTCGCGAAGTCGCGGACGACCACCGGCACGCGCACCGCGAGGTCGAGCCAGATCGTCCCGACGTCGCGCGTCTCGCCCCGCGAGAGACCGATGCCCGGCAGGCGCACCGTCGCACAGCCCTTCGCCGCGACCTGCACCTCGTACGGCCCGCCGTCGGCGAGGCCGTCGATGCGGAACGTCCCGCCGTCGGCAGTCGTCGCCGTCCCGACGTCCTTCCCGTCGCGGAGGAGACGCACTTCCTGCCCATCGACTGCCTGACCGGCCCCGCGGGATGGTGTGGCACCTGCCGCAGCACCCGCGTGGGTACGACGCTTGACAACGCCGGTGACGACAGCCGTCCCGCTCGTTTTCGAGCGCTTCCGTGGGGTCCTGTCGGGCGTCGCGCCCCCGACACCGGTGACCGCGGGCGCGTTCGGACCGCCCGATTCGCCGCCGCCGGGAACGTCGTCCGTCCCGAGCGCCAGCCACAGGGCAACACCGACCGCGACGGCCACGAGGCCGCCGAGCACGACGAGAGCGCGGCCACTGTTCACGAACGCACCTCCGAGGAACAAACCCCATGAGACGACCACGCGCGAGATTCGTGACACACCGTCACGCAGGGGTCATGCAGAGGCGGGCCGCGAGTCCGCGCCCGGCGCGGGCCGATGACGTTTCGGACGCCCCTTCCGCCGCGCGGCTTCCAGCGATTTGGCGTCCGCAAGATCCTGCGCGCGGCCGACCGCGCGCTTGTTACGGATCAGATCTCCGATAGCGATCACGTTCATTCTCTCGCCGGCATACTTGCCGCGTACCCGACGCCTCCACGCGTTCGCGAACACGAGCCCGTCGATGGCGGTGATCACGTCGATGCGGTTCGGCGGAACGCCGATCAGGTAGAAGTTCCCGGCTGTGCTGAAGTCGGCAATCGTGACACGCGTGAGCGGCGCACCGAACGCAGCCAGCGCGCGCCAGGTTCGGACTGCATTCGACGGCGATGGATCGACCCACACGTCAAGGTCTTTCGTGAACCGTGGCTCCGCATGGAAGACAACTGCGTAGCCGCCGACGACGAGGTATCTAACTCCCTCGGCGTTTAAGCACTGCAACAGATCTCTGAAGTCGGGGTTCGGGTCCACGTTCACCTCGCATCCGACGCGCTTCGAGGACCATGTCCCAGGCCGCCGCGAGGCGAACCTCCGGGCCCTGCGCCTGCCAGAACTCGATGTCGAACGCGAGTGTGTCCGCATCCCCGCGCTGGAGGCGCGCGGTCGCGATCCGGCGGCGTTCGGCCGAACGTGAGTCGAGGGTGTCGCGCTTCGTACGCACGCAGGAATCGTACACGTCGTTCGCCGCCGGCCGGGGCAAGAACACGGATCCGGCGCG
Source organism: Planctomycetota bacterium (assembly GCA_021414065.1). GTDB lineage: Bacteria > Planctomycetota > JAJSAM01 > JAJSAM01 > JAJVHW01 > JAIOPE01. Next base: position 29,242 of record JAIOPE010000044.1, on the reverse strand, counting down.
CCGTGGCCACGCCGCCCGGCGGAGTCCCAGCCCGGTCACTGCGACCGACGGCACATCGGGCGCGACGCCGCCGAGCGTAGATTCACGGGATGACACTCACCGCACGTGTGTTCAACGACGTCGCCGACCTCCCGGCGGACTTCGCCGTGGAGCATCTTCCCGCGATGCCGCACGCCGACGGCGTGCTCGTCTGCCCGCCGGACGACTTCGACGTGATCGACGTGAAGAACCCCTACATGGCGGGGCAGGTCGGGCAGGTGGACCGGACGCTCGCGCGGCGGCAGTGGGAGGCTCTCGTCACGGCATTCCGCGATGCCGGACTGCGCGTCGAGCGCGTGCCGCCGACGACTGCGTGCGAAGACATGGTCTTCACCGCGAACCAGACGTTCACCGGCATCGACGGCGCCGGGAAGCCGCTCTGCCTGCTCTCCCACATGCGCCACGAGTCGCGGCGCCGCGAGGTGCCTGCGTTCGGCGAGTGGTTCCGCGCGCGCGGGTGGCGAATCGACGATCCGACTCCCGCGACGTCGCTCTTCGAGGGCGGCGGCGACGCACTGTGGCACCCGGGTCGGCGGGCGATCTGGATGGGGCGGGGCTTCCGGTCGTCGCCGGGCGTGGACGCCGTCCTTGCCGCGGCGTTCGAAGTGCCGGTCTTCTCGCTGCGCCTGGTGGACGAGCGCTTCTACCACCTCGACACGTGCCTCTCGGCGATCGACGAACACACGGCGCTGATCTTCCCGGCGGCGTTCGACGCGCAGGGTCTCGCTCTGCTGCACCGCGTGTTCCCGCGCGTCGTCGAGGTCCCGGAGCACGAGGCGGAGCGCGCGATGGCGTGCAACGCCGCGGCGTTCCGCGGCAGGTACGTCGTCATCGAGCGGCGCGCCGAATCGACCGCCCGCAAGCTCCAGGCGCTCGGCTACCGCGTGCTGTCGGTGGACACGAGCGAGTTCATGAAGTCGGGCGGCAGCGTCTTCTGCATGAAGCAGGTGCTGTTCAGCGCGTAGTCCGCCCAAGCGCGCCGAACCGCTCCCGCACGATGTCCGCCACGCCGGGGGTGCTGGCGTCTTCGTAGCGGTAGTTGACGCGCACCACGGGCTTGTCGATCTTCAGCACGCGCGAGAGGTCGATCGGCGTGCCGATGACGACCACGTCGCAGGGGATGCGCCGGATCGTCGTCTCGAGATCGCGCACCTCGGCGTCGCCGTAGCCGAGCGCCGGGAGCACGTCGTGCAGGTGCGGGTACTTCTTGAAGGCGTCGGCGATCTGCCCTTGCGCGTAGGGCCGCGGATCAACGATCTCCTTCACGCCCGTGCCTCGCACGGCCACGAGTCCCGCGCCGTAGCCCATTCCGCCGTGCGTCACGGTCGGGCCGTCCTCGACGACGAGGACCCGCTTGCCACGGAGAGCGGCGGCGTCCGGCACGTCCACGGGGGAGCGGCCCTCGACGACGCGCGCCATCGGGTTCAGCGGATGCGTGTTCGCGCGGACGGCGGCGATTCCCTCCGGCTTCGCCTCGTCGGTCTTCCCGATGACGAGCACGTCGGCGTTCTCGACGTTCCAGAGGCTCGGGAAGTAGCGCAGTTCGTCGCCGGGGCGCAGCGGATCGAGGATCGTGAAGAACAGGTCCGGCTTGATGAACGGCGTGTCGTTGTTGCCGCCGTCCCAGAGGATGACGTCGGCCTCCGTCTCGGCCGCCGCCAGGATCTTCGCGTAGTCGGCGCCCGCGAAGACGACGTTGCCCGCGGCGATGTGCGGTTCGTACTCCTCCATCTCCTCGATCGTGCAGTGGTGACGGTCGAGGTCCGCAAGCGTCGCGAACCGCTGGACGATCTGCAGGCTCAGGTCGCCGTAAGGCATCGGGTGGCGGAGCACCGCGACGCGTTTCCCGAGGTCGCGCAGCGTCTGCGCGACGTGGCGGGAGACGCCGCTCTTGCCGCATCCCGTCCGCACCGCGCAAACCGCGACGACCGGCTTCGTCGATCGGAGCATCGTGCGTTCGACGTCGAACGGGTGGAACTCCGGGCCGAGCGCCGTGACGCGCCTGCCCATGGCTTCCAGGTACTCGAGCGTGACGTCGCTGTACGCGAAGACGACTTCCTTCACGCCGTACTCGCGGACGATCGCTTCGAGGTCCGATTCGGGCCGGATCGGAATGCCGTTCGGGTAGAGCGGCCCGGCCAGTACCGCCGGATACGTGCGGTGTTCGATGTTCGGGATCTGCGCGGCCGTGATGGCGACGACGCGGTACCGCGAGTCGTTGCGGTAGCAGGTGTTGAACACGTGGAAGTCGCGTCCGCCGGCGCCGAGGATCAGGAGCGGGATGCGGTTCGTCATCCCCACAGGTTCGCGCCCGGGGCGCGCGACCCGGGTGACGCTGGACACACGGCGCCGCCCGGCGGCACGGCGCCGTGACTGGACTCACTCCGTTGTGACCAAGGAACGTGGAGGTCAGGGCGCCTTCACGAAAACGCGCAGGCCGTAGGCGCCGTTCGGCTTCACCGGCGCGATCACGACGAACCCAGCTCGTGCGTCGGCCGAGACCGCCCCGACCACCTGCTCGTTCGCGCCGGCACGGACGTCGAACCGTCCCGTCCGTGCGAGCGTGAAGCCGACTCCGGACTGCGCTGTCGACGCGTCGTACGTCACGCGTACGCCGCCGGGCACCGTTCCGTCGCGGTCCACCTCCTTCAGGCGGTCGGCCGGGATGCGCACGGTGCTCGTGCCCGCGAACCGCATGATCCCGTCCTCCTGCCAGCACCGAACATCGGGGACGACGAGTTCAGCGGGCGCCGGCGGCAGACCGACGAGGCGGAACGCATTCGCGTCGGGTGTCATCTGCGCAAATGCGTAGTCGCCCTTCACGTCGCTCGGTGTGATCGCCCTCGCCTGCCGGACTCCGAACAGGAAGGCGAACGCGCCGCCGTCCGCAGCCGGGTCGTTCGTCCCGAAGAAGAGCGCACCGTCGGCCGACGGGAAGATGCGAACCCTGCCGGGTCCGTTGGCGCTGGAGAGCATCACCGTGCCCGCATACCACGAGTCAGACGGCGTGGCGACCGCCCACGTGCCGCTCTCGCGGGCGGAGGAGCGTCGTGTCCGTCCGTCCGGTTCGCTCCAGTCTGCGCGCGTACTGATCGAGTCGCCCTTCAGCGACCACGTGCCGTCGGCGCGCAGCGTGACGACGCCGAACGTCCGGCCGATCTCGACAGAGGTCGGCGACTGACCGCTCTGGGAAACGCCGAACTCCTGCACGCCGACCCAGTAGCTCCCGACGAGCGCCGCTGTCGGCAGGTCGCTCGGCGGCCTGCGTAGTGCGATCTCGATCGTCGATTGCGGACCCGTCGTGTCCTCGCCGAGCGTACCGACGTAGAGAGAACCGTCTGCGCATGGTTCGAGCACGCTTCCGCCGCCGGACGGGTCGATCACGCGCAATCGCCGACCGTCGGCGTCCATCGCCCACTTGATCGTGCCGGACTCGCCGAGCGCCGACGACAGCGAGAGTTGTCCGACGCCCGCGTTGTCGGTCGTCCACGTCGCGCCGTACCAGTCGCCGACGACGTCCAACCCGCCGCCCGGCAGGAGCGTGGCGCGGCCGACGTCAAGCGAGACGTCGCGGTGGCGGCTGTCTGTACCGCCGCCGCCGTCGGGACTGACCCGCACCGTCAATGCGCCGTGCCAGTACGCAACGGCCTCCGGGTCGGGCGGCCCGTCCGGTGCGACAACGACGAACCGCGCAAACCGGTCCGACGGCGCAGTCACGACGTGACTCTCCGTGTCGACCGAGTCGGGCGCGATCACCGTCGTCGTGCCATGGGCGTCCACCCTCGCCATGCGCAACTGCGACGCGGCGTTCGAACCGTGCGGAACGCGCACCGGATCGTAGGGGACGGTCACGGCCGCCGCCGCTCCCAGTCGGAGGCCGTCGGGCTCGATCGCGATGGACGGTCCGGCGACGTGGAGTCCCGCCAGGGCGCGCGGTCGTGCCGCGGGCGCCGACGTCAGGAGCACGACCGTCTCCGCGGGGGCGGCGCCGCCCTGGACTACGATTGCCGCCCCTCGGACGTCGGAGTCGGTGCGCGTCACCGACACGGACGTGCCGGTGCCCGCGCGGATGATACGGCCTGCCGCCGACTCCGAACCCGGCGACCGTCCGAGCGTGGTGCAGCGCAGATCGCACCGCTGCACGCGCTTCGGTCCTGGCGACGCGGTCCAGTCGAGCCGATACGTTCCGGACCCGGGGCCGCGGACGCGCAGCACGTAGGAGCCCGTCAGAGGCAGCGACGCGCGCGAGACCGACACGAACCCGTCGCGCTGCACGAATCTCGGGAGTCCGGCGAGGTCGATCGCCGTCGCGTCGGGGCCGACCAGACGCACGTCGAAGGTGACGCCGCGTGCCGGCGTCGCCACGAGCTTGAACGAGAGCGTCGCGCCGGCGACGGCTGCGTATGTGAACGCGCCCGTCTCGCTCGAGAGCGTGCCCCGGACGTCGGCCCGCGACGCGAGTTCCACGTCAAGGGCGTCGTCGGTCGGTGCGCCGAACGAGATCGTCGCGCCGAACGTGATCGCGATCGCGACGACCGCGACGTGAACTGCTCGCATGGTCCGCCTCCTGTCGCGACGCCCGACGCGCTCGGGAATTCCGCATTCACATGCGAACACAACCGGCGAGGGCAGGCGATGACGTGGGTCACCGTCCGTGCGGCGGGAGCGCGGCCGGGAACGTCGGACCTACTTCTCGCGGCGGATGATGTGCCAGCCGAACGGGCTGTCGTTCGCGTCGTACGGGAGGACCGCGATCTGGCCGGGTTCGAGTGAGAACGCGACGCGGCCGAAGCCGCGGACCATCTTCTCGCGCTCGGCCTCGTCGGTGTCCGGCGCACAACCCCAGTTGGCGAGGCGGTACATGCCGTCGCCGTGGCGGTCGTCGCTGTACGTGCGGACCAGGTCGGCGAAGTCGCGGCCGGAACGCGCGAGGGCCTCGACCTTCGCTGCGAGGCGCTCGGCCTCGCCGCGGGTGCGGGTCACGCTCTGGATGCCCGCCTTGTCGAACGAGATGAGCACGTGGCGCACGGTGACGTGGTCGGGCTCGCGGCGCTCGTCGGGAGCCGCTTTCACGGCCTCCGGATCCGGGTGGTTCGGCCCGAGGCCCACGGCCTCGAGCATGGAGCACCCGGCAAGGAACGTCGCTGCGAACGCGGCGAACGCGACGGATGCGCGGCCGAGTCGTGCGATCGTGGCGGCGGTGGCGTGCGTGGGCTTCATGCCCGCGATCCTACGTGCCTTGGATGCGCTCGGCGCGGGATCGCCGGGCGTGGTAGCGTCTCGCCGTTCACCCGAGGAGATCCACCATGCGCCCGACGTCACTTCGTACGCCCGTCCTGCCCGCGCTCGCCTTCGCGATCGCCTTCGGGCTCACCGCATGCGGCGAAGACGCACCGCGCGGCGACCCGCTCAAGGGCGGCGACGCGCCCGCGTCCGGCCCCGCGATGCCGAAGAACCCGCACGGTCCGGGCGGCATCCCGACCACGCGGCCCGACGGCCAGCCGGCCATGCCCGGCATGGGGATGCCCGGCGCGGCGCCCGCGGGAGCGATGCGCGAGCCCTCGCCCGCGCCGTTCACGTGGACCACGCCGGAAGGCTGGAAGTCGTCGCCCCCGTCGTCCGGGATGCGCATGGCGCAGTTCGACCTGCCGACGGCCTGGCCGGACGGCGGCGCGGTGCAGTGCGTCGTTTTCTCGGCGATGCTCGGCGGACGCCAGGGCAACCTCGACCGCTGGATCGGCCAGGTCAGCCAGACCGACGGGTCGTCCACGAAGGACAAGACGAAGATCAGCGAGACGAAGGTGGGCGCACTCACCGTCACGCGCATCGAGATCCGTGGCTCGTACGCCGACGGCATGGCGAAGGTGCCGCGCGAGGCCGGCGACGCGCTCTTCCTCGGCGCGGTGATCGGCGCCGGCACGGGCGACGAGGTCTGGACGATCAAGCTCGCCGGACCGCGCGCAGCCGTCGAGTCGGAGATGGCGAAGTTCGACGCGTTGCTCGCGTCGATCAAGACGCAGTAGCACCGTCGCGGCGGCCGCCGCGGCGCGCTACTCTGGCCCGCGATGTCGCGGAGCCCCGTCTGGCCGTTCGTCACGCTGCTCCTCGGATTCGCACTCGGTGCGCTGACCGTGTGGGCGTTACGCGACGACACGCCGTTCGATGCGAACGACGCGATTGAAGGCTCCGCGACAGGGCGTTCCGCGCAGCGTCCGTCGTCGAACGGCGGAACCGTAGCGTCGAAGGACGGTCGCCCCGCCGCGACCGGCACCACCGACAGCGTCACGTCGAACGGCACCTCGGACGATACGTTGCGCGATTCACGTCGCGATGCCAGCGCCGCAACCGATCGCAAGTCCACAGCACGAGCGCGGACCGGCGACGCCAGCCGCCGCGAATCCGCCGGAGCGGACGATCCAGACCGCGCAGACAGCCGCGGCGCGAAGTCGTCGAAGCCGGCGTCAACCTCGCCGACGGACGCACCCGTCGCGCCCGCGGCGCCGCTGGCGGTCGTCGTCCGCGAAGCCCCCGGCGTCGTCGTCGATGCGGCCACGCAGCTTCCGATCGCCGGCGCCCGCGTGCTGCTCGCCATCGCCGACGGATCGCGCGCCGGGGCCTGGTTCGGCGACACGTCGGACGCGTCGGGACGATTCGCTCCTCGCGTCGGCGACGACACGGACCTGCGCGGCTCGCGGGTCGAACTCCGCGTCTCGAAGGACGGCTACGAGCCGTCCACCACGGCCGTCGTCGGCGCCGATCCGGTGCGTGTCGAACTTCGCGCGCGCGGGGCGCCGCGACTCCCGGGCCGCGTGACGGGAACGCTCACCTTCGGCGCGACGACCGACTCGATCCCGTCGGAGGTCGAGGTGGACGGGTACGACGAGCAGGGCAACAACGCGAGTCAGCGGGCCCCGGTGGACGCGCGGGGCGCGTTCGCGCTCGAAGGCGTGCCGGCGGGCCGGTGGCGACTCGCTCGCGGCGGCGGGAACCCCGTCGTCGTGGACGTCCCGGACGGCGGCGAGGCGCGTGTCGAACTCGCGCCGCCGCGCCCGGCCGGGCAGGGCGGGTTCACGGTGACGGACATCGACGTGAACGCGGTGAAGCCCGCCGACCCGGCGCGCGCGGCCCGACTCGACGTCCTCATCGACATGCTCGCTCGTCTCGGCTCGGCGGCGTCGCCCGCGCTCGACGACCCGGCCCGCGCCCGCCTCCAACTCGCCGTCGCGCAGGAGGTGCAACGCCTCGACGCTGAGGACCGCGCCGCGCTCCCGCGTCGCATCGTCACGGTCACCGGTCTCGCCGCGCGGATCGAGGGCGGCGCCCGCGCGTGGGTGCGCCTGGAACCCAAGCCGCGTCTCTTCTGGCGCGTGGAGGCGACCGCCGGCGCCGCGCAGTTCCCGGCCGTCCCCATCGGCACCTACACCGCCGTCCTCGTCCAACCCGGCCGCGCGGACCAGTCGTGCGAAGTCGTCGTCCCGCCCGGCGACGGCCCCTTCGTGGCGGAGTGGAAGTAGCGGCCACGCCAGAGCGTTCATCGCCGCGTCCGCGTCGAGTTCCGCGTCCGATGATGCGGGGGGCGCGTGCGGAACTCCGTCGGCTCGCAGTTGCGGTGCCGCTGACGCGTCGCGATCTGCTGGTCTGTCCAACACCGACCTCGAACTGCCGCGCCAACGTGTATCCTGCGTCAGCTAGGCCGAGTACGTCGCCGGACGCGCAGGCCGGAATTCGTGCTAGGCAGACCCCACGAGTTGCCCCGGCGAGTTCGGCGGGTCAGTCCAAAACACGTAAGGCGGATGATGGAGCACATGCGCGATCTCGCGTCAGGCCTGCAGCCCGTGGGCCCCCTCAGGCAGGGCCTGTCTGTCGACGAGCTGCATGCGTTCGAATCCGACCTTCGGTGCGGACTGCCAGCGAGTGCTGCTGACCTGTATCGCGCGTACGGAGGCCAGGCTCGCGAGGAAGCAGACGGTCTGCGACTCATGACGCCCATGGAAGCGGTCGAAGAGTGGCGCGGACTGTCGTCCATGGATGCTCGCCTGAGTGCGGACCTTCGCGACGTACGTCCACTCTTCACTGAGGACTCCGAACAATACGCCGCGCTCTGGGTGTCCGGCCCCCTGACGGGCTACGTCTGCTTGCTCGACGTCGGTGACTTCGACGTGTCCCCAGTTCACAGTTCGCTGGAGAACTTCGTTCGCGCGCTCGGACGCGCCCTCTCTGCCGGCGCTGATTGGTCGCGTCTGGACGCCGAGTACCCCCGTCGATCTGCCAGCGAGAGCGACCCCGCGGACCTGTCGGTGGTCCTTGCCCTGTTCAGCGAGAGCGCAGCGTGCGCCGACGCACGCCGTGCCGCCCAACTGCGGATGTGTGCGCTGCAAATCCTCCCTCTGGGTCACGAGCAAGTCGTACGGGAGCATCTACGCGACGCTGATCTCTGGGTGCGGGCGCGCGCATGCGAGATCGTGGCAGCGCAACGCATCGTGGCGTTCGTACCGGAGCTTCTCGAGATCGCGCGCACTGGCGTCGGCCCCAACGATCGGATCGCCGCCTTGGTGGCGCTCCAGGAACTCCCGGGCAAGGCCGCGGCGAACGCCGTCGCGACCCTCGCAAAGGAGCTCGGGCCGGAGTGGCGGGCGTACTTTCGGTCCGGATACTCACCGAGCGCTGGCTAACAAGCCGCTGCAGCCGACGAGCGACGGTCGCCGGTCCGGCGAGGGCGGTACGCTCTGGGCGCCGCTCGCCGATGAGCGGCAATGTTGGGCCGAGAGTGCGCGAGGCCAGATGTCCGTCCGTGAAGTGCCACACAGGCTCGCCGACGACGGCTGGGTGCTCGCGCGTCAGCGCGGAAGCCACCGGCAGTTCAAGCATCCCACGAAGCCCGGGCTGGTCACCGTCGCCGGCAAGCCGGGCGACGACCTTGCGCGTGGTACGCTGAACAGCATCCTCAGGCAAGCGGGGCTCAAGACATGAAGTTCCTGATCGTCATCGAGAAGTCCAAGACCGGGTTCTCCGCCTACTCGCCAGACCTCCCGGGCTGTATCGCTACGGGCCGGACACGACCGCAGGCCGAGCGCGCGATGCGTGAGGCCATCGAGTTCCACCTCGAGGGACTACGCGCGGAGCACATGCCCGTGCCGAAGCCGCAGAGCTACTCATCGTACGTCGAAGTCCCGGCCTGACCCGCCGCCGCGCGGCTGAGCGGCAACGTCGTTCGGCGGCAGGAGAACTCGGAATCTCGGAGCGTCGGATGACCAACCCTGTCTGCTACTTCGAGATTCCCGTCGCGGACCTGGACCGGGCGGTTGCGTTCTACCGGGCGGTGTTCGGCTGCGATTTCGAGCGGGTGGCCATCGACGGCAATGCGATGGCCCTGTTCCCATCGGACACGGCTTCCAGCGGGGCATCCGGGGCACTGGCCCGCGGTGACAGCTATGTTCCCGGCCGGCAAGGTGTGCGGGTGTACTTCAGGGTGTCCGATGTGGTCGCCGCTCTGACACGCGCGGTGGCCGCCGGTGGGCATGAACTGTATCCGCCGACCACGGTGCCGGGGTACGGGCGGGTGGCCGAGTTCGCGGACAGCGAGGGCAATTGCGTTGCTCTGTTCGCCCCCGAGGGCCAGGACGCCAAACCAGGCGCTGCGGCAGACGGCGGGGGCACGTAGGCTCTCTTCCGTTCACCGCTCACACGGCCCCCGCCGCTGCGGAGCTTGATCGTTCGTGGCTCCAACCGGCGTAGCGTGGCGTCGCATGATCACCGTCGAGAAGCCCAGGGCGCCGTCGGGGCGCGCCTACGTCTTGAAGACGTCGATGCTCGAACTCGCACTGGCGGATGCCGGGATCGACGTCCAAGTCGACGTCCACATCGATCTCCACTACCACTCACCACAGGTGGCCGGCCAAGTGCTCTCGGCTTTGTACTGGCTGCCGAACGAGAGAGTGCCGTACCCGCGCCTCTACATGGGAGCCGGGAGCGTGGCAGCGCGCGACCGCCCGGCCGCGCTGGCGCAGTTCCAGGCGTTCGGCCTGCCGCAGTTCATCCGCTGGCTCACCATGCTCCGCCGACTGCCCGAGAACTCACCACTCCTGCTCTCGAAACCGAGCTTAGACGCGTCGTACGAGGGCGGCGACCTCAAGGTGGTCTGTCACCCCGCGCCCTGACACGCCGCTGCAGCCGACGAGCGGCGGGGTGAAGTTGTGAGCATCCGGACGCGGGCCGACCGTCAGCGCCCAGACGTCTCGATCGCCCGAATCGCCGCGGCGCCGGCGGCGGTGGTTCCGTCGGAGTCGATCGTGAGCGCGATCCACCGGCGGAGGTCCGGGAGCGCGTCTCGCGCGGCGGGTCCGAGTCCGTCGAGCACGCGGCACGTCGCGATCCCGAGCGCGACTTCGTCGTCCCGGTCGCCGGCGCCGCCGAACTCCTGCGACAGGATCGCGCGGAGCGACGGCACGAGCGGTGCGGCCTCGGCGCCGAGTGCCCCGAGCGCGCGGACGATCGTCGTGCGCGGCGCCGCGAAGGTCGCCCGCGGCAGCGCGCCGAGGACGAGCGCTCGATCGGCCTTCGAGAGCGGCACCGTCGTGAGTACGTCGCCGACCGCGTCCCAGGGCACGAACACCGACCCGCGGTCCGGGCGTTCGAGGAGTGGGCGGATCGCGGTCATCGCCTCCTCCGGATTGCCCGTCGCGTGGAAGAGGACAATTGCGGACCACACCGCATCGAGCGGTCGGTCGCTCGTCCGCCGCTCGCGGAGGATCGGGACCAGCGGTTCCCCGCGCCGCCCCAGTGCGGCCGCGAGCGCGTAGATCCGGTCGCGCAGGTTGTCGTACGTGTCGGCCTGCCGGAACAGGGACGCCACGAACTCCGGCGAGACGGCCGCGGGGTCGCGGCGGGCGACCAGTTTCAGCTCCCACACGACTTCGGCGAACTGCGACGGGTCGGATGCGAACACCGCGACGAGCGCGTCGGCGGCGGGGCGAGGCGCGAGCAGCGGCGCAAGCCGCAGCGCGCCCTTGAGCTGCGTCTTCGCGGGGATGCCGTCGATCCGCCCCTGCGCCGCGGCGAGTACCTCCGCCTCGATCCCGGCGGATGCGACGGCCGGCCCGAGCCAGTCCGGCGGCGGCCAGGAGAGTCCGTCCGCGAACGCGGCGATCCACCCGCGCGCCTCGGGCCCCGCGGCGAGCAGACGCCGGAACGTCGCCTCGTCGTCGCCTCCGTTCCGGAGGATCTCGGCGCCGCCGCCGCGAAGGGCATCGAGGGCGCGCCGTCCGGGCTCGCCGCCCCATGCGGTCAGCGAGCCGCGGAGCGGTTCCGCCTTCGGTCCTGCGGCGGCCACTGCTGCGACGATGATGTACGGCGCCTCCGTCGCGACGCGCCCGGGCGGGGGACCGAGTTCGCCGCGGATCGTGTCAACGAAGGCGGCGAGTCCGCCGTCGAAGCGGAGGAGCGCGCGGGTGGCGTCCCCCGTGTAGGGACCCGCGAGCACGGCGCGGGCGACGACGGCGCGCGCTGCGGGGTGGTTGCCCGGGATCGGCGACGTGCCGTCACCGAGGACGCGCACCGCGAGATCCCGAGGCGGGTCCTCCAGCGCTGGGTCGGCAACGAGCGCGAGGAGCGCCGCGAGCGCCCGCGGGTCCCGTTCCGCCAGAACGCCGATGGCGCAGATCGCGTCGCCGGACCAAATCCGATCCGTTGCGATCGGCCCGGCGACGTCGAGGATCCGCGCCGTGTCCGTGCCGACGATCCGTGCGAGTGAGTACGTCGTGCCCGAGCGGACCCGCATGTCGGGGTCGTCGAGCAGTGCCACGAGCCAGTCCGGCGCGCGGGAGGGCGTTTCGACTCGGAACCAGGGCGCGCGGAGCCGCTCCTCGGCATCCGGCGACGCCGCCATCCGGGCGCGTGCGATCTCGCCGACGCGTATGAGTTCGGCGCGCCTGTCGCCCGTGGCCGACTCGGCGCGGAACTCGGCCCAGTTCATCGCGTTCTGGACGCGATCCATCGGCAGCTCGCGGATCGCCGCGCCGAGTGCCTCCGGCGAGGACCGGGCGAGGACAGAGTCGCGGAGGATGGACCGGACCCGGTCGTCCTCGTCATCGTTCCACGCGAGGAGCGCCGCAGTCGTGACGAACGACTGCGCCGCGCCGGGCATCGCCGCGAGCGCCTCCGCTGCGGCGATGCGGATGTTCTTCGGGAACGCGCGATCGAGAAACGCCTCGATCTTCGGCGCGGCGCTGCCTGCGGCATCACCCCACGACGCAAGGGCCTGAAGCACGCCCTCTCGCCGGTCCCACGCGGAGTCTTCGAGCGGCGCGGCGGCGAGCAACGCGACCAACCGGGCGAGGTCCGCCGGGGTCGTGGCGCCGATCGATGCGAGGAGGAGGCCGCCGTTCACGCGACGCTCCGTGTCGTCGCTCTCGAGCGCCTCAAGTGCGGCGGCCGCTGCGGCACGCGCGTCCGGGCCTGCGGCGACGAGGATCTCAAGCGCGCCGCCGTCGCTTGCATCGTCGTCGGTCCACGACGCTCGCCATCGCTCGACGAGTTCCGGCACCACGGCAGCGACCGCGGGCCGCGCAAGTTCCAGCGCGTTGCGGGCGTCGTAGCTCTCGGGGCCGTCGAGGCAGGCGACGAGAGCGCGGCAGACGTCGGGGCCGATGGCGGATCCGCGCCAGAGCGGCAGGAGTTTGTCCAGCAGGTGCGCGGCGTCGCCCTGGGTGTCCCCGGGGCGCGCCGCCAGTTCGACGAGCGCGGGAACGGCGTCCGCGCCCATCAGCACGAGCAACTTGTTCGCTGAGTCCCGCTGGTTCTCATCGCCCTCGGCGAGCCAGCGGACGAGACGCGCGGCGCCGTCCTTCCCCGTGGCGAGGATCGCCGCGAGCGCTCGTTCGTTCGCAGGGTCGTCGGCCGCGTTCTCCCAGGCCGCGACGAGGTCGAGGAATCGGGCCTCAGCGGCGGGGTCGTCGGGCGTGTCGGCGCGCGCTGCCCGGCCGGATCGTTGGCGAGTGGGCGTGCCGATCGCGGGCGGCGGAGCGACGTCGCCGGCGACTGCCGGGTCGGGCGGCTCGCCGCCGCAGGCGGGGAGCGCGAGACAGATGGCAAGGGCTGCGGCGAGGACGGCGTGGGGACCGTGTCGGACCGGGCACGCCGATCGCGTCGAGGACCGTGAGGGTGCCCGGCAAGTGCGTAAGTTCACCCCGTCCCCCCTCTCGCTTACGCCAGCGCCTTCATCGCCTCTTCCACGTCCAGCTTGCTGCCGATGAACAGCGGGCAGCGTTCGTGGAACTTGGTGGGTTGGCGGTCGAGGATTCGCTGCCTGCCGTCGGTCGCGGCGCCGCCGGCGCGCTCGGCGATCATCGCGAGGGGCGCGCCCTCGTAGAGCAGGCGGAGCTTGCCTTCCGGGCGGTCGCGCTCGCCGGGATACATGAAGATTCCGCCCTTCAAGAGCGTGCGGTGGAAGTCGGCGATGAGCGAGCCGACGTACCGCGCGCCGCGTGCGCCGCCGGGGACCTTCCCGTCGCGGAACGCCTGCACGAGGTCCTGCGTCCGCTTGTCCCAGGCGCTCGTGCGCGACTCGTTCACGCTGTAGGTCTTCCCGATCGTCGGCATGCTCATGTCGGCGTGCGTGAGGAAGAACTCGCCCACCGACGGCGAGAGCGTGAACCCGCTCACCGGCCCGTCGCCGACGCACAGGACGAGCGTCGTGGACGCGCCGTACATCACGTATCCCGCCGCGACCTGCTCACGGCCCGGGCGGAGGAGCTCCGCCGCGCGGCCGCGGTCGGCGACGCGGTGCCGGTAGATCCCGAAGATCGTCCCCACCGTGACGTTCACGTCGATGTTCGACGAGCCGTCGAGGGGGTCGTAGAAGACGGTGTACTCGGCGTCCGGCGCGCCCTCGCCCGCGGCGAGGAAGTCCGGCTCTTCCATCTCCTCGGAGACGAGCGTGGCGACGAGGCCCGAGTGCGCCATCGCGCCGCGGAAGTGCTGGTCCGCGAGCACGTCGAGCTTCTGCTGCTGCTCGCCCTGGACGTTCGTCGATCCGGCGTGCCCGTGCATGTTCGAGAGCGGCGCCACCGCCACCTGATGCGCGATGGCGCGGGCCGCGAGGCCCACGTGCAGGAGGAGCCCCGACAGTTCGCCCCGCGCGCCCGGGTGGCGCGCCTGGTTGCGGAGAACCCATGCGGTGAAGGAAAGTCCGGCGTCCATGTGCGACCTCCTCGGGGGTGCGAGCGCGGGCCGGCCGATCGCGGCAGATCCCGGCTGTTCACGGTGAATCCCGGCGGCAGACGGTACCTCAGACCCGGCCGCATCCGCGAGTACGCTTGTCACGATGTACCTGAGATCCCGATCCACGACCACGGTGTCGATCGCCGTTCTTGCAGCGCTGGCGGCACTCGCGACCGCATGCGGAGACGGCACGTCCGGTCCCGTGGCCCCCGCCCCCGCAGGCTCCGCGGCAGCGACCGCCCAGCCCGCCGCGCCCAAGCCGTTCGCGCTGACGGCGCCCGCCGACGCGGCGCTCGACGACGAAACGGTGCTCGCGGCGCTCATCGCGTCGGCTGCCACGGGCGCGCCGCTGCCGTCGGCGCTCGACAGGCTTCCGCCGCGTGTGTCGCCGGTGCGCGTCGCGGTCCGCGCGATGCACGATCACCTCGTCGGCGCGACGGGGGCCGCGCCCGACTGGGACAAGCTGATCGCTGCGATCGAGCGACTCGCGCAGGGCGATCGCACGAAGGTCGACGGCGGCGCGCTCGCCTCGCTCGTCAAGGCGTGGAAGGCGTGGACCCCCGAGGAGCGCGCGGCCGAGGGCGCGTTCGCCGAGTACTACGCGCGCCGGATCGATCTCATGCGCACCTCCGCGCCGGTGGACCCGAAGGCCGTCGCGGCCGAGCCGAAGCTGCCGATGCCGCCCGCGATGAGTCCGGCGTTCGCCGTGGCCACAGAGGTCCGCGCGGGTCTCGTGGCGGTCACCGCGCCGGGCGAGGACATCCCTCCGGCGCTGCGTGCGGCGCTCGAAGTGGCGACGAAGTCGTTCACCGAACTCGGCTGGCCCGGCGGCGCGGGGCCCGTGCTCGACGTGGTGGTGGCGAAGCTCGAGAACGGACGGAAGCCCACGATGCGCTCGCTCGTCCTCGGCGACAAGGCGTTCGAAGCGTACCGCCAGTCGGGCGACTCACTGCGAGCGGCGCTCATCACGTACGAGCGGTCCGCCACCGCCGAACGCCAGGGCGACACCGCCCGCGCGCTGCAACTGGCGCGAGTCGCCGTCGAGCAGATCGACGCCACGGCCACGCGCGGCCGTGAACTCTCCGACGCGCTCTTCCGTCGCGCCCAGCTCGCGATCGCGCTCGGGAAGCCCGACGACGCCGCCACTTCGCTCGACCGCGCTCTGGCGGAGATCTCGTACGCGAAGCTCGACCCCGTGCAGCGTGCGCCGATCGGGGAACTGGCGGGCACCGCGCTGTGGTTCCTCGGGCGGTTCGACGACTCCGCCAGGGCCGCCGACGACGGCGCCGCGGCGTTCGACGAAGCGTTCGCCGAGGGAAACGCCGCGCCGAGCCCGGAGCAGTTGCTGCGGCGGGCTACGCTCGACGAAGTCGCCGCCCGCGCTCTCGTGGACGCCGGACGTCTCGACGACGGCGCGGCCCGCTTCATCGCAGCGGCCGATCGCCACGCGAAGCTCCCGGGCGGCGACAGGCCGGCCACCACGGCGCGCCTGTTCGCGGCCGACGCTCTGGCCCGCGCCGGGAAGAAGGCCGACGCGCGCGCGATCGTGGATTCCGTGCTCGCAAGAGGCGAGCTGTCCGCCACGGTGGTCGCCCACGCTGCGAGCGTTCTGCGCACCGCGGGAGTCCCGGGCGAAGCGGCGCGCCTTCTCTCCGACATCGAGAAGGCCGCGACGCCCGCTCTGCACGAGGCGCTCGTCGAGGAGTGGGCACGCACGGTCGCCGCCCAGGGCGACACCGACCGCGCGCGCTCGCTGTTCGCGTCGGCCGCCAGGTCGGCGACGAAGGCGGCCGGCACGCAACCCGCCGGGTTCGCCGCAGCGCGCGTGTTCATCGACTGGGCGAAGCTCGAACGCGACGCCGGCGACCCGGAGGAGGCGTCGCGCATCGCGGACCAGGCGATCTTCCACCTCACGGACGGGCCCTACGTCGTCGAACTCGACCGCGCGCGCAAGCTCTGGGCTGACCTGCAGCGTCGGCGGGGGTACTTCATCGACGCGGAGCGCGTCGCCGCGGACCGCGTGAAGGCCGGGCCGCCCGGCGCACAGGCGCAGCGCGACGACGCCGCGCTCGACCTCTTCCTGATCCGATGGGAACTCGCTTCCGCGCAACCGAACCGGAGCCGTGAGGCGCTTCCGGACGTGGCCGGGCGGATTCCCGACGCAGCGACGCGCGACGTCGCAGTGGCCGTGGCCAAGGGCGAGACGCCGTCGGTCGGGACGCTCGCGGCGGGAAGTCGCGCGCGGCGTCTTGCGGAGACCGTTGCGCTCGCCGCGGCGGCGCCGGGCGACGTCCTGGCGTCGGTTCGCGGGCTGCTTCGCGATGAGCCCGAGATGGCACGCGTCGCGCTGCGACGACTGGCGGAGCGGCCCGAGGGCGCGCGGGCGGGGCTCGACTGGACGGCCTGGCTCGACCTGTGGTGCGGCGCGGAGGCCACGTCCACCAAGGAACTCACGCTTGCGCTCGAAGGCGGCGACCGGTTCCTCGGCGTGGCTCCGATGGGCCGGAAGACGGTGATCGTCCACGCCCGCGCAGGCGAGTTGCAGGGGTTCGTCGTCGATGGCGACGTCGGCGTCACGCGCTTCTGGGAGGCAGTTCACAACGAGCCGTCCGCCGCGCGGCTCCGGAGCGACGGCGACGTCTTCACCAACACGAACGAGACACTCCGGGCGCTCCTCGGCGCCGACCCGGAGGAGCGGCTGATCATCTGCATCGGCCCGCCGTACGGCGGGTTCCCGATGGACATGACGGGCCTCGGTCCGCAACTCTCGCGTCGCCAGCTCATCGACGTCCGCGACATCGGGTTCGCGGCGTCGCCCGCGGAGATCGTGGCGGCTGCGCGCCGGCCGAAGCCGTCCGCGCTGTCGTTCAGTCGCAGCCCCGAGGCGCCGCTCCGCGACCGCAACGCGATCGTCACCGTGGTGCCCGTGGACGACACCACCCGCGGGCGCTTCGCGACCCTCGTGGAAGAGGCGCGCCGCCGCGGCGTCGAGACGTCGGCCGCCGTCCGCGAGGCGAAGAAGCGCATGCGCGAGGAGTACGAGCCGGACCCGAGGCACCCGGGGGTTCCGGCGTGGGCGGCGTTCGTGCTGCGCGGCCTGAGGTAGCGTGGACCGGGAACCCCGCTGGACGATCCGCGTTGACGGCGACTCGATCGAGTTCGCCCTGCGGGCCGGCGCGCCGATGGTCGAGTGGGCGCGGACGATGTGGATGTTGCTGGTGTGGCTCACGATCGCGGTGGTGCTAATCGTGCTCGTCGCGCAAACGGCACTGCGCGGCCTCGGCGATCACGACAGGGCTCTCAAAGGGTGGGGCGAGCTGCTGGTCTGGGTCGCGATCGCCAGCTACCCAGCAGTCTGCCTGGCCACAGAGCTCCTCTGGCTCTCGTGGCTGCTGACCGGACGCGAGGTCACTGTGATCGGCTCGACGTCGGTGAACACGTCGCTCGACGCCGTCTGCATCCACCGCAGATCCGAGCGCCCGAAACACCCGCACGCGGAGCCCTTCGCCCTGCCGACGAACCGCCACGACGTGCGTCGGACGTTGCGATCGTGGCGCAGCCGGACGCACGACGTCGGCGGACTCGGGATGATGGACCCGCACGGCGTGTGCATCCCGTTCGGCATTGACCTGACGCTCGCCGAGGGGGAGGCGGTCCTCGCGGAACTCGCGCTCATCCGCCGTGCGATGGGGCTGCCGGATCGCGGCCCGCCGCCGCCGGAGCCGGACGCGGGCGGCGCGCAACCGGCGCCGCCTCGTGGCAAGGTGCAGCGCGCCGTCGATCGCCTTGCGAGATCGGCGGGGCGCGCCGTCGGCTGGGCTGTCCTCCGCCGGGCGCCGGGGCCACGAGGTCGCTGATGACTCCCCCCGCCCGCTCCCGTCACGTCGTTACGCCGCGCACGCTTGTCTTCTGCGAGCGCGACGGGCGCCGCCTGTTCATCGAGGGCGGGCCGACGAAGTGGTTCGCCGGACGCCTGAACGGTCTCGGCGGGAGGGTCGAGCCGGGGGAAGACGTCGGTGCGTCGGCCGCGCGCGAAGTCGAGGAGGAGTGTGGGCTCCGGCCGCTCGACCTACGGCTCCGCGCCGTTGTTCACGGAGACATCGACCCGGCCGCCGACCCGCAGGTGCTGCTCTTCGTCTTCACCGCGACACTTCCCCCCGGCGACGTCCGTGCGTCGTCCGAAGGGCGCCTCGTGTGGCTCGCGCCCGCCGAGGTCGCCGACCCCGCGACGCCGCTCCTCCCCGACGTGCGACCGCTCCTCGCGACGATCGCGTCGCAGGCCGACGGTCCGGCGCTCCTCACTCCGCGGTGAGGAACGCGGCGACGGCCGCGTACGCGGCCTCGCGGTCGTAGTCGAGGAACAGGATGTGGTCGCTGCGGTCGAAGCGCAGCAGGTGCTTGGACGCGGCCGGGAGCGGCAGCACGTCGAACCACGCGCGGCTGAGCGGCGACGGCACGGTGCGGTCGTTCTCGGAGACGAGGAGGAGCGTCGGGCACGTCACCTTTGCCGCGACCTCCGGCGACGACGCTTCGCGGGCGATCCCGCGGGCGATCACGGTGGCCTTCGTGCGGATCGTCGAGTAGGCGCGCAGGCGCCCGGCCTGCGACTGGTCCGACAGCCGGAGCATTCCCTCCGGCTTGATCACGCGCGGAACGGTCGCGGCGGCAATCCCCATCAGCGTGTCGGCGTCGATCGGGCACCAGGGCGGAGTGACGACGTGGCCGAAGTAGGGGTTAACGAGGACCAACCGATGCGGCGTGAACGCCGGGGGCGCCACGGGGGCGGACGAAGTTGCGGGCGCGGCGGCGCCTTTCTCGTCGGGCACCGGCGGGGGAGACAGCACGCCGGAACCCGTGGCTGCGCGCAACGCGACCGCGCCGCCGAACGAGAAGCCGACGAGCGACACCTTCCGGTGCGTCGCCGCGAGTTCCTGGCGCGTGAGCTCGACGCGGTCGGCGTACTCGGTCGCGGCGACGTCGTCGAGCACGCTCGGGCCGGTGGCGTGTCCGGGCAACCGCACCGCGCGCACCGTGAGTCCCCGCGCGGCGAGGCGCTGGGGCAGGTCGCCGAAGTCGGCGGGAGATCCGAGGAAGCCGTGGACGAGGATCACCGCGTGCGACAGCGCCGGGTCGCCCGCGAGCCGGACCTCTTCGCCCCCGAGGACGACGCCGGTCTCGGCGCGCGGTGTGTTGAGCGTCTCGAGCGACTCGAACCGCAGAGCGATCACGGTGTAGGCGAGGAAGCTGCCGGTGATCGCAATGCCGGCGCCGATGAGCGGATGCGTCACGCGGGGCTCGCCGGGGAGCACGCCCGCCGCGATGTCTCGTTCGACGCCGCGAGCCCACCCCCGCGTTGCGCGGCCCGAGAGTCGGCCCGCGAACATGCCGGCAGCGACCGCGAGCGCGGTCGCGAGGGTCGGTTGGCCGGAGAACTTCGTGAACGGGAGCGACTCGACGAGCCACCCCGCGACGCTGCCCATCACGATCGACGCCCAGAGGAGCCAGGGCACGAGGAGATGCCGGTGGCCCCTCCTGCAGATGCAGATCACGAACGCGACGAGGAGGAAGGAGATGACGGCCCACTCGATCATCCCGCTGATCCTCGCCACCGAGCGTCACAGGGGCGGGCTAGAATCCCGCCTCCCACGAAGGAGACCTCCCCGATGGATGCCCGCGCCGCCCAACTCGCCCGTCTTGGTCAGAGCATCTGGTACGACAACGTGAGCCGCGATCTGCTCGATTCCGGCGACCTCGCCCGCCTCGTGGCCGACGGCGGCGTGCGCGGGGTGACGTCGAACCCGACGATCTTCCAGAAGGCGATGTCGTCGTCGAAGGCGTACCAGGCGCAGTTCGAGGCGCTCGCGGCGCGCGGAGGCACGGCCGAGTCGATCTACGAGGCGTGCGCCGTCGAGGACATCCGCCGCGGCGCGGACCTCTTGCGCGGCGTCTACGACGCGTCGGGCGGCACCGACGGCTTCATCAGCCTGGAAGTCTCCCCGCGCCTCGCCGCCGACACCGCGGCGACCGTCGCCGAGGCGAAGCGCCTCCACGCGGCCGTGGGCCGGCCGAACCTGATGATCAAGGTGCCCGCCACGCCCGAGGGCATCCCCGCGATCCGCGCGCTCATCGCGAGCGGCATGTGCATCAACGTCACGCTCATCTTCTCGCTGGCGGCCCACGGCCAGGTGATCGAGGCGTACATCGCAGGGCTCGAAGACCGTGTGAAGGCGGGCGGCGTGATTGCCGGGATCGCGTCGGTGGCATCGTTCTTCATCTCGCGCGTGGACACGTCGGTGGACGCCGCGCTCGACGCGAAGGCGAAGGCCGAACCCGCGCGGGCGGCCGAGATCCTGGCGCTGCGCGGCCAGGCAGCGATCGCGAACGCGAAGATGGCCTACGCGCTCTTCGAGGAACGGTTCAGCGGCCCGCGCTGGCAGGCACTCGCCGCGAAGGGCGCGCAGGTGCAGCGCCCGCTCTGGGCCAGCACGTCCACGAAGAACCCGAACTACAAAGACACGATCTACGTGGACGCGCTCGTCGGCCCGCACACGGTGAACACCGTCCCGCCGGCCACGCTCGTCGCCCTGAACGACCACGGCACCGTCGCGTCGTCGATCCAGCAGGGCATGAGCGATGCCAGGGCCACGCTCGCCGCGCTCGAGACCTTCGGCATTTCGATGGAGACCGTCTGCGCCGACCTGCTGAAGGCGGGCGTCTCGTCGTTCGCGCAGTCGTTCGACGACCTCGTCGGCGCCGTCGAGAAGCGCCGGAGTGCCGCGGCCGCCGCATCTGCCGGTCCTTTCCACGGCGAACGCGTCGAGCAACTCCGCCGCGGCGCCGTCGAGGCGCTCCTCGCCCGCGGCACGCTCCGCCGGATCTGGGCGCGCGACGCGTCGCTCTTCTCCGCGAACGCCGCGGCCCGCACGTCGGTCTCGAACCGCCTCGGCTGGCTCACGGCGCACGAACTCATGGCCGGCCGCGTGCCCGAGCTGACCGCTTTCGCCGCGGACGCCCGCGCCGACGGCTTCACCGACGTCATCCTGTGCGGCATGGGCGGATCGTCGCTCTGCGCCGAAGTCCTCCGCGACGTCGTCGGCCCCCAGCCCCGCGGGCTCCGTCTCCAGGTCCTCGACTCGACCGACCCTGAGGCGATCCGCCTCGTCGAGTCGCGCACCGACCTCGCGAAGACGCTGATCGTCGTGGCGTCGAAGAGCGGCGGCACCGTCGAGACCGACTGCATGATGCGCCACTTTTGGGCGCGCCACGAGGCCCGCGGCGAGCGGTCGCCGGGCCGGTTCTTCGTCGCGATCACCGACCCCGGGTCGTCGCTCGTCACCGAGGCGGAGACGCGCCACTTCCGCGCCGTCTTCGAGAACCCGGCCGACATCGGCGGGCGCTACTCGGCCACCAGTCTCTTCGGGCTCGTCCCGGCCGCACTGCTCGGGCTCGACCTCGACCGGTTCCTTGCCTCCACGGCCGGCGCTGCCGGCCGGAACGGTCCCGACGCCGACCCTGACGACGCGGCCGGCTTCCAGCTCGGCGCGCTCATCGGCGCCCTCGCGAACGCCGGGGCCGACAAGCTCTCGCTCCGCGCGTCGCCGCGCCTCGTCGCGTTCGGTGCGTGGGCGGAACAGCTCATCGCAGAGAGCACGGGCAAGGAAGGGAAGGGCGTCCTTCCCGTCGTCGAGGAGCCGGCCGGCACGTTCCACGGCGGCGACCGCGTCCACGTCGATCTCCAGCTCGTCGGCGACGCCGCGCCGCCCGCGGGCCCGCGTCCGGAGGCGATCATCGTTCTCGGTGCGCCGGAGGAGCTCGGCGGGCTCTTCTTCCAGTTCGAGATGGCGACCGCCGTGGCGGGCGTCGCGCTCGGCGTGAACCCGTTCGACGAGCCGAACGTGGCCGAGGCGAAGGCCGCCACGAACGCCGTCCTCGCGGGCACGGGCGCCGCGCCTCAGCTCGCAGTCGGCAAGGCCCCGCTGTTCGAGATGCGGATGCCGCCGACCGTCGGCGGGAAGTGCCCGCAGGAGCTGTTCGCGGAGATGGCCGCGGGAGACTACGTCGCGGTGCTCGCGTACGTGGCCCGGACCGACGCCCGCCACGCGCTGCTCCAGCAGCTTCGGGCGAACGTCTCGCGGAGCGCGAAGGCCGCGACCACGCTCGGCTATGGCCCGCGTTACCTCCACTCGACCGGCCAGCTTCACAAGGGCGGCGGCGACAGCGGCGTGTTCCTGCTGATCACGCAGGACGAGCATCCGGCGCAGGACCTGCCGATCGCGGGCAAGCCGTACACCTTCGGCCGCCTCTTCGCCGCCCAGGCTGAGGGCGACCTCCGCACACTCGTCGCCCGCGGCCGCCGCGTGTTCGAGTTGCGCCTGAAGGGCAACGTGGACGAGGCCCTCGCGGCGCTGCGCGACGCGTTCTGAGCCGCTGCCGCGCTCGCTCGCTCGTTTCGTTTCGTTCGTTCGTAGTCCCGGCTTCAGCCGGAGGCGGCATCTCGTGGCGACTCGGCGCTCGCCGGGGGCCGCAGAGGTCGCCTCTCGAGCGCCGCACTGGCCGGGGAACGCGCCATCGCCCGAGCGCCGACCGGCTGAAGCCGGTATTCCGAACGAACCGCAGAACGAACCACCGCCCGCACGGTCGATTCATGCGCACCGCCGCCCGGCGCTGGTGAATACTCCGCAGTTCGGACACCGGCCTCCCGCGTGTCCCGGAGGGCTGCAGCGCATGGACATCGTGATGGTCGGACTCGGCAAGATGGGCGCGAACATGACGCGGCGGCTGCTCCGCGGCGGTCACTCGGTGATGGCGTACGACCGCTCGCACGCGATCGGCGAGGAACTCGCCGCCGAGGGCGCCTCGGCCGCGTCGTCGATCGAGGGCGCGATCGCGTCGGTCAAGTCGCCGCGCACGGTCTGGATGATGGTGCCATCCGGCGAGGCGACACGCGCCGTGCTGGCCGAGGTCGTCGCCCTCCTGGAGCCGGGCGACTGCGTGATCGACGGCGGCAACACCGACTGGCGCGACGACGCGGCGCGGGCCGCGCAGTGCGCGGAGAAGGGGATTGCGTACCTCGACTGCGGCACGTCGGGCGGCCTGTACGGCCTGACGGAGGGCTACTGCCTCATGGTCGGCGGTGACAAGACCGCGTGCGACCGCGTGCGGCCCATCTTCGACACGCTCGCCACGAAGGACGGCTTCGCGTACGTCG
The DNA here is from genome assembly GCA_021414065.1 of Planctomycetota bacterium. Taxonomy (GTDB): domain Bacteria; phylum Planctomycetota; class JAJSAM01; order JAJSAM01; family JAJVHW01; genus JAIOPE01. The sequence continues at coordinate 5,778 of JAIOPE010000044.1, read as the reverse complement.
GGTCGTCCGGCGCGGGCCACTACGCCAAGATGGTCCACAACGCCATCGAGTACGGGATGATGCAGTCCCTCGCCGAGGGCTTCGAACTCCTCCAGGCGAGCCCCCAGGGCATCGACCCCGCGCAGGTCGCGGGCCTCTGGCGCCACGGCAGCGTCATCCGTTCGTGGCTCCTCGACCTCTCCCACCAGGCGCTCCGCAAGGACCCGAAGCTCGACGCCATCACCGGCTACGTCTCCGACTCCGGCGAGGGCCGCTGGGCCGTCGAGACCGCCATCGCCCGCGACGTTCCCGCGACCGTCCTCGCCGCGGCGCTGTTCGCCCGCTTCCAGTCCCGGCAGGACGACAGCTTCGCGATGAAGCTCCTCGCCGCCCTCCGCCGCGAGTTCGGCGGCCACGCCGTCATCTCGAAGTGAATACCGAGGCGGGACAATTTTTTGTCCCGCGCAATTCGTTCACCCGAGCCGCCCTCCGCCGTCTCCGCCGACCCTTCGGCACCGCGCTTGCGACACTCCCTGCGTGACGCCCCGACACGCCGGCCGCCCCGCGGTCCCCGGACCGAGCCGCGACCTCGCCGGGGGCGCCGCACGTCGCGCGCCGGCCGCTCCCGCCTGTCTGAAATGCCACACGAATCGTCCCGCCGAACGCGTTGCCACACCTTGCGGGACGTTACTCTTCCCCCCTTCTCCTTCCGGAGGTCCTCCATGCGTCTCACGACCCTCGCTCTGACCCTTGCCGCCGCTCTGACCGTCGCCGCGTGCGGCGGCGAGCCCGCCAAGACCACGGCCCCCGCCGCCGGCGCGGCCGACACCTATCCGCTCACCGAGTGCGTCGTCAGCGGCGAGAAGCTCGGCGGCATGGGGGCGTTCGTCTCCATCCAGCACGAGGGCCGCGAGGTCCGCTTCTGCTGCAAGGACTGCGTTGCGGACTTCAACAAGGACCCGAAGCCCTTCCTCGCGAAGCTCGACGCCGCGAAGAAGTAGTGGTCCGGGTCGGCCTTCCCGCTCCTGACTTCGACCTGCCGTGCGCGATCCCCGCGCACGGCGGGTCTGTGACGTTCGGCCGCAGCCGCCTTCGCGACCACTGCGGACGCTGGCTCGCCGTCCTCTTCTACCCGCGCGACTTCTCGCTCGTGTGCCCGACGGAGCTGACGGGCGCCTCCGCCCGAATCGACGAGTTCCGCGCGAACGACTGCGACGTCGTCGGCATCAGCGTGGACGCCCCCGACGTCCACGCGAAGTGGCTCGCCACCCCGCAGCACGCGGGCGGCGTCGAGGGCCTCGCCTTCCCGCTCGCGAGCGACGTGGGCGGCGGCGTTGCGCGCGCCTTCGGCGTGCTCGACGAGGAACGCGGCGTTGCCCTCCGCGGCCTCTTCCTGATCGACCCCGACGGCCGCCTCCAGTGCCACGTCGTCCTCCCGCTCACGGTCGGCCGCGGAACCGACGAGACCCTCCGCGTGCTCTCCGCGTTGCGCACGGGCGGCCTCTGCCCCGTGGACTGGCGTGCGGGGCGCGAGGCGATCGACGTTGAGGCGCAGATGCAGCCCGGCCGCGTCGTCTCGCGTTACCGGATCGAGGCCCCACTTGGTTCCGGCGGCAACGCGTACGTCTTCCGCGCGCGCGACATCGCCCTCGACCGCGTCGTCGCGCTGAAGGTGTTCCGGCCCGGCGCGAAGGCCACGGTCGGCACCATGATCGAGGAAGCGCGCCTCGCCGCGGCGCTCGCGCACCCGAACATCTGCACGATCTACGACGTGGACGACAGCGAGGGCATCCCGCTCCTTGCGATGGAGTGCCTCGGCGGCGTGACCCTTGCGCGACGCATCGCCGCCAAGGATCTCGCTCCGACGGAGGCCGCGCGCGCGCTCATCGGGATCGCGAGCGGCCTCGCCGCGGCGCATGCGCGTCACATCGTCCACGGCGACCTCAAGCCCGGCAACGTGATGGTCCTTCCCGGCGGCGCCGCCAAGGTCCTCGACTTTGGACTCGCCCGCCGCGCCGACCCGCGCGACCTCGACCAGACCCGTCCGGGCCCGACGTCCGGCACTCCGCGCTACATGTCTCCCGAGCGTTTCCGCGGCCACCCCACCACCGGCGCCGCCGACGTCTTCGCCTTCGGCGTGATCGCGTGGGAGTGCTTCACCCTCCGCCCCGCGTTCGCCGGCACCGCCATCGGCCAGATCCTCCGCGCCATCAACGACGTCGATCCCGCCGCGATGGCCGCCGACCTCCCGGAGCCGTGGGCCGGGATCGTCCAACGCGCCCTCCAGCCCGACCCCGCCGCGCGGACGGTGACGATGGCGGAGATCGAGGAGCTGGCGGGCGGGTAGTAGGGGACGGCGTTCACTTCGTTCGGCGCGCCGCGCGTGCGACGCGTCGTGGCTGCTGTAGCGATCGTGGAGCTTCGACGGGAGGGGCGCCGCGCTCGCGTGACGGGCAACTGCTCAACTGGACCGGTCCCCGAAAGTGGCCTCGTTCAGCCGATCTTGGTGCAGCGGCCGTTCATGGCGAGTTCGAAGTGATCGCCAGGGCGGGCCATGCACAGGTCGTCTCGGAGGCGCGGCCATGCGTGCAGGAACTTCGACGCCTGGGTCCACCGGTCGAGTTGGGCCCATCCCCCGGCCATCCACACGACGATCAGTCCGGATCCGCGCCAGAGCGGTTGCTGTGCCTTGCGCTTCCGGATCATGTCGTCGGAGGTGACGATGCGCCAGTCACCCTCCTCCTTCAGCTCCGGAATCCACAGTTCGTCTGGAACCGAAGGCGGGAATCGGTCTCGGAGGTGGATCAGTCTCCAGGTCGCCGGTGGAGACTCGATGATCCGGATGCACTCGACGAGTTTGTGCGAGACGCAGTTGTCGAAGAACACCTTCACGCAGCGTGCTTCTCGAAGGCACACGCGTCCCGAACCTCGTCGGGCGTCGCGTCGTACCACTCCGCCACGTGCTCGATCGACTGCGCGCGCGAGCGTTCGCCGTTGCGCATCTCGCCGCGAACCGCGCGGGCCAACGTCCACGTAGGAACGCCCGATCGGGCCGCGATCGGTTGTCCCCGCGACCGACGCGGGTCGATTACGACGGCCCGGCTCTTCCCCATCGGCCACCAGCGGAGCGGGAACTCGAGGTCGCCGAAGTCAAGGTCCGCGACGAACGGCGCCATGATCGACCGGATCGCGAGTTGGCTGTGCTCCACATCCTCCAGATCGCTCGCGCCATCCTCGCGCAGCGTCTCGAGGAACAGCGCGTGGCCGTCCGTCTTGAACCGCCGGGAGCAGAGCGGGTGCGTCGTGTGCAGGCGCTGCTCGGCCTTCTGGATCAGGCGGCGGATACGCGGCCAGGTGATCTCCTGATCCTCGAGTTCGTGAACGAAGCGCACCATCAGCAGGTCGAGGAAGCTGAGCGTGACAGGGTCGACTCCCGGCAGCACATGATTCCGCCACATCGGACCCGACTCGGACGGAGAGCCGTCGTTGGAGTAGCGGTGACCGAGCACCCAGCGGCGCACCTGACGCCCGGGGACGCCGACGAGCCGAGCCGCGTCGCCGAGGGTGTAGATGCCCTCGCCGAGTTGCGGGATCGCGGTCAGGGTGGTCGTGGTCACGGTGTCGTCCTACATCGGAATCCTACGGGATCGGTCGACAACCTGGACGCATCGGACGACGTGGTCGCTCGAACGACAGCCTCCGCCATTGCGTGCGGCCTCGCTGCGTCCCACGCGCACCAGATTGTCCACGGCGGATGCTCGAGTGACCGTCCCCTACGTCGTCCCCGCCCCGCCCCGCGTCGGCCCTTCTGACGCGAGGAACCCGTCGAGCAGCCGCGGCAGCTCCTCCGTGAGATATGGAGGGAGCGAGAGCAGCCGGTACCGGACGCGCCGACCCTCGCGGAGCGGCGCGTCCACGGGTTGGACGACGGGCGGCGCCGCGCCGATTCGCACGGCCGCGACAAGTCCGCGCTCCGCGACGAACTCGTGAAGGCTCCGCAGCCGTCCCGTCGCGCCGGACTTCACTTCGACCGGAACGACGCGCGCCCCGTGCGCGACGACGTAATCGACTTCCGCCTCCGCACCCGCCCGATCGCGCTGCCACCAGTGGAGGGCGGGCTCCGCGTTCGCCGGGAACGTGAGCCGAAGGAGCTGCCCCACGGCCTGGTCCGCGATCGCCCCGCCGTTCACGAGGGAGACGTCCGCCGCCGACTCGATCGTCCGGAGATCGAGCCCGAGCGACGTGCAGGCGAGCCCCACGTCGAGGTGAAGGAGCTTGAACCGGCGCTCGTCGGCGTCGGCGCCGAGAGGCACGCCGCGCGCGGAGCACGCGGCCACGCGATGGCACACGCGCGCACGGCAGAGCAGCTCGACGGCCCGGCGCAGCGGCTCCGCCCGATCGTCCGGATCTGCGGCGCGGTAGACGAACTTGCCGCCGAGCTGACGCGGCACCGACGCGAGCACGGCGTCGAGCCTCCCGCGGTGCGCCATCGACGCGTACTTCGCGAAGTCGTCCCGGAGCGAGGCGAGCAGATCCCGGTGGATCGACGACACGTCCGCGGCGCTCCGTCCCTCCCGCCAGGCGTTCACCGCCGCCGGCATGCCGCCGACGAGGAGCCACTCGCGATACCGGGCCGTTGCGCGGTCGTGGAGCGGCGGCGGCATGGCCGTCCCGGCTTCGATCGTCGCTAACGTGACGTCGCGCTGCAGCCACGCGGCGAGCGGCGCATCGCCGACGGCGAGGAGGAACTCGACGAAGCCCATCGGCTCGAGGTGCAGGTATGTCACGCGGCCGACCGGCATCGAGAGCGCGGGGTCAGCGAGCGCGATGTCGAGGAGCGACCCCGCCGCGATCACCGGGAGCGTGGGCAGTTCCTCGGCGAACCAGCGCAGCTTCGCGAGCACCTGCGGCGACGCCTGGATCTCGTCGAGGAACAGGAGGGCCGAACCGTCCGCGGGGATGGACCGGGCGAGCACCGCCTCAAGTCGGCGCAGCGCGGCGCGCGGATCGTTGTCGGCGAAGCACGCCGCGATCTCCGGACGCCGTTCGAGGTTCGCCTCGGCAATCGCCGCGTACCGCCGCGAGCCCCAGTCGCGGACGAGCCACGACTTCCCCACCTGCCGCGCCCCGCGAAGGACGAGCGGCTTCCGGTCGCCCGCGGCGGCCCAGGCAGCGAGTGCAGAGGTCCGTGTTCGGTCCACGGGGAAAGTGAACTATGTGCCGTCTGTTTTGTCAATCTAATCGGCGTTTAGACGGTCACTTGCGCTCGGGGACGGCGTGAGCTTACGAACTTCCCGGTGCTCCTCGTCAGTTCCACGCACGCAGACGGGGATCGCAGTGTGGGCGGGCACCGCAGTCCCGTCAGTCGGCGCGCCGCGCGCGAGCGTCGGGGCGTGGCGGCGGCCGCGAGCGTGGGGAGGCGCGCGGACGACGACCGCGGGCTTGGCGTGACAGCGAACCGCTCAACTGAGCCCTGTCCCCGACTGCGCCCGTCTCCCGGTCGAGCAACTCGACGACCGATGCGCGATCTCCGATGTCGAACCCGAGGACGATCCGCGTAGACTTCTACATAATCGGCTCCTTTGGGCGCGAGGCCCGCTGGCGGACTGAACACCCTGTGGGGGTTACTTCGTCCGGGGAGCTGGCCTCCTCATTTCAGGCTCCTCGCTACCGCGAATGGGTGAGGGCGGGTAGGTCAAACCGCAGGCGGCCGGCGATCAGGTAGATCATCGTGATGAAGGTGTCCGCGTTGCGGTACCCGCGGGCACGAGCGCGCGCGGCCTGGGCGAGACTGTTCAC